>CBHWET010000492.1:0-3474 GCA_966112985.1 uncultured bacterium
CGTTCTACTGCGGAAACGGCTCAGAAGGAGATGACGACTTTGGTGACGACGGCTCCTGAATTGGTGGGTCGGGAATCGTTACCGTTTTCGGCTTGCCATCATCAAAGGTGCCATTGCGAATCAGATCAACAATTTCGGCGCGCAATTGACCGAGAACCGTTGGATCCGTCAATATCGGCCCATCGTTCGGATTCAACGGATGCCATGTTTCACCCGTGTTGATCACAGCGGTGTATGGGCTGCCGTCCAAAACAACAGCACCAACGATCGTTCCACTGACGCTCGTCACAATGATGTCGTATTTACCGCCACCGAGTGGGGTGACAGTCACGTCAAAGTCAGTTCCACGGATACCAGCGACGCCATTCGGTGTCTTGATTTCGTAACGGGAAGCAGCGGCAAGCTTCTTCACGTTTCCGAGGATGCGGCCCGACTTCAAATTGAGCTGCGTATCGATAACCGTGTCCGCACCTGTGTCGGTATAGGCGAGCTTATCAAAACCGATCGTTGTTTCTGGCGTAACGCGAACGACAGGACCGTTCTGGCCGAGGAACAAGTCGACCGTTGATTCCGGTCCGGTCTGGATGCTGGAGCCAGGTTGAAGTGTCGTTCCCACTTTGAGTGGAACCCAAACGCCGCCACCGGCAGAGTATTTGGCAGTGCCACGAACAGCACGGACGACGGCTTTGCCGTCTTTGGCTTGCAAGGAAATTGAAATCGCGAAAAGAGCCAACCCGCACACGAGCAGTCTGGCAGCGGTTCTGAACTGTTTCATAAAATAGTGAACTGGAAAAACCCAGCGGTTCTCAGGTTAGTGTTCGACCCATAAAAGTCAAACCTATTTACCGCTTCTCAGCTGCGGCTTCGGCCATCTTTTGACGAACAATCCCGAGGTAACTATCGGCGAACTGATTGTAGCTCAATCCGAGGGATCTCACGAACCATTTTTCAGCCCCGGCATAGTCCTCAAGCTGCACCCGATGCCACCCTTGATACGCGACCGTGTAATAGCTGTTCGGATCGAGCGCCAACGCCTTATCAAAACAACGTTCAGCTTCCTGCTTCCGCCCCAGCCAATCCAGGCACATCCCCCAGCCGAGGTAATTGTATGGGCTGAACGGATTCATCTTCGCTGCGCGCTCGAACCAGACGATCGCCTCTTCGGCATATTTTTCGTAACCGGTTTCACCACGAAAGCTCGCTTCCCGCAGCACCTGACCGAGGTTGTAAGCGGTTGAAAAGTTGCACGGCTCAACGGCGAAGGCCTTTTGCAGCGCGGTGACTTTCCGGTCAAATACATTGGTCTGCGCGCGATACAACCAGAAGTTCTCTCGTGCAGTGCGAACGGTGTAAAACCCACCAAAACCAATGACCCCGAGCAAAAGCAGGGTCGGCAGCACCTTTGCCAACACAATATTCCCCGTCCAAAACTTCTCGGCGTAGCGAAGCTGGGTCATGCCTAAACCACAAATTGTAATCAACAAAATCGCATTAGACTGAATCTGCATGTTGAAATCGGTGACAGAATGGAAGAGCAGCGCGAGAGCACTAAATCCACAGCCGAAAACGAATGCCGCCCGATTGCTCTTACCTTCCCCGGTTTCAACTTTGCGTCGCAGGAATTTCGACGCCTGAAGCAACCCGAGATAAAACAGGACGAAGAAACTCAGAATGATCACGAATCCGATCACTCCCCAGTCGGCGAGCGTATTCAAATAGTCATTGTGGGCGTATTGGGGCCGGGATTGCACGGGGATAGGTCGGTATTTGGCGAAACGCTCATCGAAATGCCCGGGCCCCACACCGATGTAGGGATGTTCTTTCCACATCTGTACGGCCGGCTTCCAATAATCAAAGCGGCTGTCTTCAACCTTCCCGCCCGCAAAGGTTTTTTGGAACCGATTCTGAAATTGAAGGCTGCTGCCCATGTAAAAGGCAGTCCCGACGAACAGCAATACGACAGCTGAAATAATGATCCAGCGGTTCTTCGTGTGAATAATCGCCGCCGCGAAAAAGCAGATCAGCATCAGACTCGTCGCAATCCATCCGCCACGAGATAACGAAATCCCAATCCCCACCACGATTAATGCGCAGGCATAGCCGAGAATGATTTTGGCAACGTGGCTTACACGCCCCAGCCAGATCATTGCCAGTCCTAACGGCAGGATCATCTCCAAATATCCAGCGAAATGGTTTGGGTTGATGAACGTTCCACTGCCACGATGTATGTAGCCCGGAGGTTTTTTAAAGTGCCAAACCTTTGTCGAATTTGTCGCAAACTGGAACAAGCCATAGAGTGCGATCGCAGCGGCCAATCCAATAATGGTCCACCAGATGATCTGAAGATATTCCTGTCGATGAAGGTTGTTTACGGCAGCAAGAAAAACGATCGCATAAACGAGGACGTTCATGAACTCCACACGCGCGACGTATTCGAGATCAGCCGTCCAGTATCGCGCCAAGGCATAAAGAAGAAACGCCAGAACGGGCCAACAAATCGGCGGCCAGAACACCTCAAAAACAGGCTTAACCCAACACCGGATCAGCCAGAGGAGCGCAACGGCAATGGCAGCGCCTTCGACATAAACGAATTCAAAGGGCCTGACAGCACCGAACGCCAAGGGACTAAAAACGAGGATAAAAAGAATGAGGCCGAATATCCCCCGCTCACACCACCGGTCTATTCGTTCAGCATCCATTGCCACGGGAAAGTAGTTCGTTCCAAGCTGTTGAAAAGTCGAAAAAACTGCAAAATATGCCTCCGCAACAGGAATACG
This sequence comes from uncultured bacterium, assembly GCA_966112985.1. Classification (GTDB taxonomy): domain Bacteria; phylum Verrucomicrobiota; class Verrucomicrobiia; order Limisphaerales; family JACDHS01; genus CBHWET01. The sequence goes on from CBHWET010000492.1 coordinate 2,778, forward strand.
AGAACGATTAACGACCTGCCTTTTGCGTCCTCGCCTCTATTCCCGCCCCGCAAATCGCTAAAAAAACGGCCCAATTCCATTTGTCCTTGATTATCAAACGGTTAAAAATGGTAACCGCGTGGATACGTCAATTTCCATGTCATGGAAATTGAGGTAGAAGCTTTCTGGACTGATTTCCATGTCATGGAAAATGGGGTAGAAGCTTTCTGGACTGATTTCCATGCCATGGAAAATGGGGTAGAAGCCTTCTGGACCGATTTCCATGCCATGGAAACTGAGGTAGAAGCTTTCTGGACTGATTTCCACGCCATGGAAAGTGGGGTAGAAGCCTTCTGGGCCGACTTCCATGCCGGGGAAAATCGGGTAGAAGGTTTCTGGTTTGATTTTTCCGCCCCTGAAACAGCCAATTCCGCGAGTTGACCCGGGTTTCCGTTTGCGCCACCGCCATTTTCCACAGCCAGGGACGACCTCATCAAAACAAAAAGGCTGCCCATCCGAGAACGAGCAGCCTCCGTTTGAAACTTAACAGCGTTCGATCAGCTCACGTATTCGCGAGGATCAGTAATCTTGCCCGTGAGCGCGCTGGCAGCGACCGTCGCCGGCGAAGCGAGGAACACTTGCGATTCCTTGTCGCCCATGCGGCCGGGGAAGTTACGGTTTGTCGCGCTGATGCACTTGATGCCAGGCTGGTTGATAC
>CBHWET010000493.1:0-3461 GCA_966112985.1 uncultured bacterium
GATGCGTGATGCGTGATGCGTGATGCGTGATGCGTGATGCGTGATGCGTGATGCGGGACTCTGAAATTTGAAATCTCAGATATCAAATCGCTCCAATACCCAATTGCCCATTGCCGATCGCCCATAGCCTCTAGCCTCTAGCCTCTAGCCTCTAGCCTCTAGCCTCTAGCCTCTAGCCAACTGCCCCTTCACGTTTCACGTTTTACGCGTCACGTTTCACGTCCGAATCGTGACCGGTTTACTAAGTCCACTCTCCCCACCGCTATTCACCGCCGACACATAAAACTCAATCGTCTTCTGCCCCGGCAATTCTTCCACCATAAAATCCAAATCACTCGGCGAACCAATCGGCACCGGCTCCGCATCCACACCCTCCACCTTCATCCAAACCCGATAATACTCCGCCCGCGGCGCCGCCGGCCACGTCACGTTGCCAATATCTCCCGTGACCTTCACTTCCACATCCGTCGGCGTTTCCGGCGTCTGTTTCGCACCGGGTTGATTGAAACCAAACGCTTTCCAATGCGAATCCAGCGGATCGAGAAGAATGTTCAATTCCTCGATCATGTTGCGCATGCATTTGCGCAACGCCTCAAACTTCGCATCGCGTTGCTGCTTCAGCCCAACCGTCGTGTCCGCCTGCGAATTCACCGCGAAAACCGCTGCCGTCAATCGTTCCGACAACACCTTGGCCGCCGCCGACGTCACATTGCGCGACGGAATTTCCAGCTCCGGCCGACCGGCAAAGAAAATGGCGAGCTTATCCACGAGCGCAATCAACGGCTCCGGTTTCATCGGCGACGCCAATGAACCTTTAAATCCCGCGATATCCCAGCGTTCGCTATAGGATCGGCCAAAAATCGGTTTGAGCACATCGCAGCTCAACATCGTGAACTCGCGCACTTCATCCCGCAGCGCCCACAACGCCGCGCGATTCTTGGAAAGCAAATCGCGCGCAACGACGTAATTGGTATCCGCGTCCGCGGTCGCCTGTGCGAGGCCAACGACAAAGTCACCCGTGCAATGCGCGAGTTTAATCTGGTCCTTCTTTTCCTGGGCGACCTTGCCCGCGAGCAGCGCTGAACCCAGCAATTTGCTCATGCTCCGTTCCAATCGATTTTCCATAAAGATAATTGAGGTCCCCCGAAGCACCGCCGTGTTCAGCCGCCTTGAAACGAAATCAAAGCCCAGCCAAACCGCCATCAGCCTGCCAAATCCGCATCAACGAACGGGGGATAACCCATTGGGCCCGGGATTATAGAAACAAAGCCGCCCCTGCATAGGCAAAAAACCACGACACATTGTAAGTTCCTTAAGTGGAGCAGGATTCCATCGAAAATAGTTTCCAACACGACCCGAAACCCAAGCCACATTCCTGCCGCCGCGAAAAAATAAGACCCGACCAAAATCCCCCAAAGAATTTTGCCAATAAAAACCGCAAAGGCTTTCGTGCCACAGCTGAGTGGCTGGAAAAACAACAAGAAATGATCTGTTATAGGATTTTAAGCCAACAAAAGAAGTTCAGTAGAACATCCGGAGATTAGAGGGAAACCAAAATAAGTAAAGAGAACCGTCCCGATAATTTTAATAAGTATAAAAATGGTGGGACGAACAGACATAATGTCTTAATGAGGTAAAAATTATGAAGAATATAGTTCCAAGAATTTGAGCGAATATTTTGAGGTTTTTAGCCATTTTTCCCCGTCATTTCTCGCTAAAACATCGAAAACCGGTCAATCGTCGGTTCATGGGAGCATAATGAAGTCGCCAGCCGGGGAAGGGGGATTGAAACCAAAAAGTCGGGGGGGCGAAGCTCCGCTGAGCCCTGACTTTCTTTTTAAGCTGATCGAAGAGCATTGCCCGCTTGTCGCCCCGATCGGTCTGATTCGACGTCCGATTCTGCGATTCTTCGGCGTGTTGCATTTTCATTTCAATAATATCCGGGGACAACGGCCTCGAAGACCGTATTCGACAGGCCCAAAACAAGTGTTTAAAGTTCAAATCGTGATGGATGGTTGTGTAATCGCAAACCTCTGAAAACGTGCCTAAGTGGAAAAAATTTACCGAAAAGCAATTGCCACCTGCCGGTAGCGTATTCCTCGTGCCGTTAACAGATGGCAGATTCGGTGTCGTTCGCGTTCTCAGGACAAAATCGGACGGCGGCACCCCCGCCGCATTCGTAGTTCCTTCGTCATGGATTGGCAATACGGCCGTAAGGCCATCTGATAGAGACATCCGTTTACCGCTGTTTCTTACGCATCATTCCTGGGCAAATCAGCGAGAGGCGCTCTGGGTTGTTAATCTTCCGCCACCTTCATTTATTCCGATTGGTGACATTGAAATTACTGCGGCAGATACTGCACTTGAGCGTGAGGCATACTCGGTATGGGAGAGTATTCCAGTTCAGATACTGCTGCAGTGGAGATGGGACAATGATCGCGAGGCGCTTCTGGCCGAGGAAGCCGCAAATGATGCAAAAGCGATCGAAGCGCGTAAGGTCGCGGCTGCTCGCCGGGCGGAATTGCTGCGAACAGTTACACTTGATAGCTTATCGAATCAAATTTGGTTTGACGCGTGGGATGAAGAGTTAGAGGGGCCGAATCTTGCCGCGTCGCAGCGACTTGTCGCAAATCTTATTGTCGATCTTAAAGCTGCTCCGAAGCTTACAAAGACGGTCGTTCGTCGACTGCTTCGGTCCACGGTGAAAAAGTTCAATCAGCTCGACGAGCCGACCCAGTTTATTGAAACCACGCATCGGGAAGACATTTGCGAAGCTTTCGAGCTCATTATGGCTGCGGTTCGTTACCCGGAGCTGGCGGACGAAGTAGAGGAATGGCGAAATTGGTGAAAATGATGCACTCACCAGATCACTGGAGCCAACGCTTATCCCGATCACTCCACTTTGTTATGACCTATATCGGTTCATTCGACAGCATATGATCCTCGCTTTCGCGGAAGATAGTACAGTCAGGGCGCTCGACAGCCTTTCTGACGTTCGGACTTACTGCGAGTTTCAAGACGTCGAAGCTGGCATCTACACTTTTTGTGACGAATCAGGAAGGATTCTGCGGCCGGTCTTTCCAGAGCCAAGAAGGAGAAAAATATTCGGCTTCGTATTTACGAGTTCTTCTGACGACTTTACTTTGGCGGCCACGGACGAGCGGCGTCCTGAGTTGCTACAGTCGATCATCGAAGGGCGAGTTATTATTAATAGCGGTCCTCGTATTTGCACTCGCGAGGAGTTGGTAAAGGAATTGAGACTATCTTGATTACCCTGCCTCCTAGTCACTCGAGCCAGCCGTTGATTGCCCTTTTTCTTCATTCATGAGACCATCGGGTTCGAATCGATCACCGCTCGGCGGTGGGTCACGCACTGATCCATTAACATCGTACACGCACCATGATCCGTACGTTTCTTGAAAGACGAAGACTGAAGCAAGCGTTGGAGAAGCTTGCGGCAC
>CBHWET010000494.1:0-3455 GCA_966112985.1 uncultured bacterium
CCTTCATTGAGAAACCAACACGCATTCAAGCTGCTGGCAACAAACCCAAGAGCATCGAGGAATTTATCGGGCGCGTGAATTCGGGAACGACGGCGTTGAGCGTAGCACGCATGAAAAGTCCCAGTGGCTGGGTCGAACCCGGGCAGACGCCGGAGTTCGCCGAATACACGGTGGTTCTGACGGGAAGCTTACGCGTGGAAACAAAACAAGGCGTCGTCGACGTCAAAGCCGGTCAGGCAATTATCACACACGCCGGCGAATGGGTTCGCTACAGCACCCCGGGAGTTGAAGGCGCGGAATACATCGCGGTTTGCCTCCCCGCATTTTCACCCGCGACCGTCCATCGCGATGCTTAACCTTCTCGTCGCTATTCGTCCGGCGATTCGTTTGTTTTTTTCGTCAAAAAAGGTCAGAGAGCGAACCGCCCAAGCTTCTGGGAATCTTATTTACAACAAGGCTGGTGTTTAGGTCCCACACTGCTCAGGTCAATGGCACGAAACCCGACAGATGACGCGGGCGAGTCCGGCAAAAACTTTAGCTGTGCGATGTTTGTTCCCGTGATCCGTGGATCAGCGATCAACGAAAGGACATCGTGGCCCGACTTGCGCCATCCATCCCAACCGCCGGGGAAATTAAGATATGCACCGGTGTTAGTGCGCGTATCAAAGTAGAGGTTCGAATTCTGGATGAACTTCCCACCACTCCAATCACCTTCGAACAATTTGCCTTCATTGAAGTAAACGATGTTGTTCGAAAAACTAAACGAACTGTGGTCCTCGGCCCGTGTTCGCTGCAGTTGGGCGTCCCGGCCAAATGCAAACACATTGTTTCTCACAATATTCTCCTTGCCATAGTGCTGATGAAATCCGCCGTGGGTTGTTCGATAAACAACGTTCTTCTCAGCGACAATTCCAGAGCTGCCCTCATCAAAATAAATTCCCCAACCGCCGTAGCGCAGCCCGCGAATATCGTGCCAGACATTGTTGCTAATTACAGTTCCGGGCTGCATGCCTAGCGTATAAATGCCGCCCATATCACTCAGGATCGGACCGTCTCCGTTTGCTTTCGCACCAATGTGATGAACGTGATTGTACTCGACGATGTTGTTTGAAGCACCGGAAGGTTCATATCCCCAGGTCCATCCAATCGAGATGCCGGTGTAATAAAAATCGTGAATGCAATTGTGTGAAATTCGATTGCCAGGTGATTGGCCGATCCAAATCCCGATACCACTGTGAAACATTTTGCCACCGTCGGATACGTGACAATCGACAACCTCATTGTCGCGCGTCATTTCGTCGACTGAACGTAGAAGCGTTTCGCCGATACGAATTCCGCCGGCGGCGACATCAGAAACCGTGCAGCCTTCCAGACGATTACTCCGGCAGGCGCGTGCAATTTGAACACCATAACTGCCGAGATTTGAAAACGTGCAATCCTCAAACACACAGTCACGCGCTCTCTCCAAACGAACGGCCCCTGGCACAACGAACGCCGCCTGAGCTGATCCATAAATCTGTGGATCGGGAGTACTTGAAATGTGGCGCTCGGTGCTTCCAAAGTTCGCCGGGTAATACCATTCATTGTGGGAAAAGGTGAGGCCGCGGACGGTAACGTGCTCGACGAACGAGTTGTCTTCGTCTCTTCCCTCGACACGCAAACATTCTTCCAACTTTGGAATCACTGCGACGAAACCGTCGATGTTTTCGTTCGCGAGTGGAGCGTAATAGAGCGTTTCCGATTTTTGATCGAAATACCATTCACCCGGTTCGTCCAACACCTCAAAGATGTGTTCGACATAATAAGGATCTCCGGGCTGCAGCTGAAACACCGTCCTGTTACTGCTGCTAAGAATATTGTTTGCTTCGTCGAGACCGGTAATGGGCAGGCGGGAATCAACCCAACGCGTCATCGCGATTGCTTCACCATTCGTCGCAGAAAGCCAGCTCTTCAGATCACCAGCTTTAAACTGAAAACGTTGATGGCCACTCTCCCAGCTCGCCGTCGCGTCCGGTAGACCCGCGATTGCCAGGTAACGACGATTTGGATGACGCGCACGAACACGGCGTTCACCATTTACCCACAGTTGATGAAACATTGGGCAACGCGCGTCTGTCGGCACAATCGCTGCCCATAATTTCTTTCCTGACACATTGACAGCTTTCCATCCTGAAACCGGCCGGCCCGCACTGATGATCGGATGTTCATTGCGGTACGCCCTAACGATAAATGTCGTCTGCGCTGTACCCGAACATCGCGGAGAAATTACCAGCGGTTTCTCAAGCCAATATGTTCCACCGCGAATGATGATGGCGACGCGTTGTTTCCATTCGCCTCCCTGTAGATCCTTCAAGTCCGTTGCAGCTTGCAGCGCGCGTTCAATAGTTTGAAAAGGCCCATCATCATGATGCGCGCGTGGACGATCAAACGTCCCAGACCAGGCATCGTTTCCATTCGTAGCAACATAGAACAGTACCGTTCGCGAAATAACTGGCCCGCTCGTCCGTGAAACTCGCGCGCAATTAGTGAACAAGGCGAGACAGGCAAAAAGACCCGCGCAGATAGAGAAAGTAAGCGTTTTGTTTTTCAAAACCAAAATCTACAACGTCAGACGCGAGAGTAGATGGAACAAATTCAAACGTTTGAGGAACCGGAGAACAATCAAAAGAAAACTGCAGAAGCAGAAAAAAATAAGGCCGTGGTCGTTCAACAGAACAGAGCCGCGGCCATCAGAAGCAAATGAAGATTACTTCTTCTTTGCGCCAGCCTTTTTGGCAACTGCTTTTTTCTTTGCTGCGGGTTTTTTTGCGGCTTTCTTTGCGGCTTTGGCCATAACGGTTTTTACCTTTCTTTTGGGTTTAGAGGTCCCGGCTGTGTACGTTTCGCCGGAGACTTGTGCAACCATGCCTCGTCTACGCATGAATTGTAAACAACAGATGTAAACTTTTCGAAGGTGTCGCTGCGGGGCATCGCGCCAGTTTCAGGCTGCGTTCGGGACTGCTGTCGTTACTTCTGTGTCGTTCCGAAGCACAATAATCATTCTCCAGATTCAGATAATCAAATCCAAGCGTGGTGATTCTGAAAGAAATCTCTTGGTGAATATCTATCTCACGCTCTGAAAACAGGCTAATCACCCGCCGACCAGTCTGTTGGTTTGAGCAATTGAATACCGGGTTTCGTAAAAGCGATGCGGCGTTCTTTAAACAATCCGCCGAGCGCCTGCTTGAATGCTTTTTTGCTTACGCCGAACGTGGCGCGAATCAATTCCGGTGAACTATCGTCGTCGAAAGCGAGACGACCATGATTCTCCGTCAGCATTTCAACGATCTTTTCTTTCAACGGCAGAACGCGCTTATAGCCCTGAGCATCAAGACCAAGATCAATCTTTCCGTCAGGACGCATGGTGACGATAAAGCCACGGACCTGATCGCCGGACTTGATTGGTATGGAAATAC
>CBHWET010000495.1:0-3432 GCA_966112985.1 uncultured bacterium
ACCCGAGGATGAAGACAAAACAGAAAGCCCATCGTGTCTTTGCCAAATACATAAAGTCAGACGTCCCAATCGATCGATCGAAGCTGTGCCACCGTCCCCAAAATGTAAAGTGACATCGGCGGTGGTCTCCGGTGCGGACAGCCGCATTAAAACTGTTGCAGAAATGTTGCCGGAGCGGGCTGTCAGCGACATAACACCTTCGCGTCTTCGTCGTTCCTCTCTGGCAATCGAAAGTCCTGCAAACGCGAATGGAATCGCCGACTAAAGATTTTTAGCTGTCGATTCCAGAATGGAACTGCCGACTAGAAATTTTTAGTCGTCAGTTCCGAGATGGGGGCGCCGGCTAAAAAATTTTAGTTCCCGATTCCGAGATGGGAACGCCAGCTAAAAATTTTTAGCCAGCGATTCCGGAATGGGAACGCCAACAAATAATTTTTAGTCGCCGGTTCCGGAATGGAAACGCTTGGAAAAAATTTTTAGTCGGCGAAAACGAAGTGGTTTGTGGCAACTAAAAATTTATGTACGCCGATTCCAAAGCTGTTTGCGCCAACTAAAAATTTATAGTCGTCGCCACAGCCCTGTAAATCAGCAACTTAGAACAGATGTCGATTTTTGACTAGCTGGACGGGGTGGCCTTTTCGTCCGTTCGCTTCAGCTTACATGCCAAGGGGGAATAAAAGGCGATGAGAGTGTCCGCCCGCCAAAAAGAAACGTTCCCACGGTGCGTTCACTGTTGCTATTTCTGCACATTTATTCTCAGATAAGGCGTCTTATGCAGCCCTTACAACAACCATTCCGCATACTTTTATTCGCAATCCTCCTTTGTTTTTCGCATTCGGCACAAGCCGATATCAGGTGGGGAAAGGATCCAGACCCGAGTTACATTTCGGTGCATGAATTCACGAATTTCATTTTCCCGATGATTTACGAGGGAGATACTGTGAAGCTGAGTGCGGTAGTAATTACTACCAACCGCGTGACATATCAATGGATGTACTTAGGATATCCGCTTGGTGGCGACTGGAATGATCCTTGGGCAACTAATAGCACGGTTATTTTCACGAACATTCAACCGGGTTTGTTTTCAGCCGAGTGTTGGGTCACGGTGCACGACCGGCCCGACGCATACCATGAAGTTAGCTCTCCCGTTATATGTGAGGTGGAGCATGACACGAATCCTCCTGTCGTCGCCGTTACTTTCCCACTCCCTGAGCAACGTATTACGAATTCCACACCCCAGGCCTCGGCTCAAGGCATCTCAACGATTCGTACGGCGTCAAATCTCGTGCCGTTGAAAGGAACATCGCGTGACAAACAACATATTCGAAAAGTCGAATACACGTTGAACGGTGGAGATTGGCAGACGGCTGTCGGCACGACGAATTGGTATGATTCGCTTAAGCTTGCTGCTGGCACGAATTTCATTCTGGTCAAATGCTATGATATGGCTGGCAATCCCTCAGCGCCTCTGCTTCGCAAGGTCTTTTACGTAGTCACGAACCAATTGGATTTCTCCATCGAGGGCGCAGGCACCGTTCTGACGGTGACGAACAGTGCCGTGACAAATGGCCAATGGCTGGAAGTCGGACGCGGATACACGTTCAAGGCCGTGCCAGCACCGGGCTACGTGTTTAAAAATTGGAGCGGCGACGTTTCAGGAACGACGCCGATTTTTAATTTCGTGATGCGATCGAACATGGTGTTGCAGGCGAACTTCATTACAAATCAATGCATTCCTGCGGCTGGTGTTTACAATGGGTTGTTCTACGAAACTAATGGAGTCGCGCCGGATCGGGCTGGTTTTGCAAACCTGACGTTGAAAACAAACGGCATTTATTCAGGACGTATTACGATTGATGGCGACACTTTTGGACTTGCTGGGGCATTCAATCCAGTGGGCGCCTCGCGCGTAACGATCTTGCGATCACGCCAAGGCAAAGCGTCTTTGACGGTAAACTTGAATCTCAATTACGAAGGCAATCCGGACCAAATCAGCGGCACCGTCAGTGATGGGTTATGGACAGCGGATCTTCTGATGGACCGCAATGTCTATTCGACCAACCGCTTGGCGACAAATTATGCGGGTAGTTACACGATGCTGATTCCAAACAACGATAACGCCGATGCACCACCGGGATATGGCTATGGCATTATCAAAGTGGCTACGAATGGGTTGGTGACGTACTCGGGTTCAATGGCTGACAACATACGTCCCACACAAGGTGTGCCGCTTTCGAAAACCGGACAATGGCCGTTATTCGCGACGCTGTATCCCTATCGCTACGCAGCAACGAATGCGACCAATAGTTCAATTTTGTATACGAACGCCGGGTTTAAAGGATTGGTCCTCGGCTGGATGAATATTACAAACGAGGGCATCGCAGGGGACTTAAATTGGATCAAAGCCAGCTGGACCAATATTTACCCGAATGGTTTTACGAACGACACCGCCGTTCTCGGATCGCGATATGTCGCTCCGGCATTGCGAGCAGCCGTGCTCTCAATCACGAACGGCACGATCACGGCGTCGGGTGGCGATCTCACGGCCGACCTGGTGAAGACGGCCGTGCTCCTGACGAACAATAATTTCAGCATCAGCTTACCCAACACAAACAAGCTTCGTGCACTGGTTACTGCATCGAGCGGTTTGTGGCAAGGGAGCTTCTTAACCGCGACGAACAAAACGGCAACGTTTACTGGTGTGGTGTTACAGCAGCAAGGCTTCGCCGGTGGATTTTTCATGGGAACAAACCTGGCAGGCAAAGTGGAATTCAAAGGTAATTAATTGCGGCTGTATTAGAATGGGCGGCGCACAACCCGCCCTACCAAAAAGTTGGGTAGGGCAAAGCTGCCGCTTTGCCCAAACTTTCGATGGCGCGAGAGAGCGGCTCCGCTATAACACCTGTCCAATGTTGCAACCAGGACATGAAGCTGGCCGCCAGACTCCAAGCAAGGGAGTGAAACTATCGCTGGCCGGACAGAATTGGGTGTTTCTAACGGTTTGCACAAAGGACCGGGAGCGCTGGCTTGCAGATCGATTAGTCCAGCAGGCGTTACACTGTATCTGGGAAAAGAAAGCGACGGCGTGGTTGGTCAGTGACTATCTCCTGATGCTCGATCATATCCATCTGTTCTGCGCACCACATAACGTCAACTTCACGATCGAACGCTGGATTGGTTTTTGGAAGGACTGTTTTGCGAAACAAGTTGGAAAGTCCGCCGGATTTCAGCCGGGAGGCTTTCATCATCGACTCCGTTCCGACGAAAGTTATGCCGATAAGTGGCGGTATGTGCGTGAGAATCCAGTTCGGCAAGGATTGGTCAAGCAGAGCGAGGGCTGGCCGTATTTCGGGCGTGTCCGCGACATTCGTATTTAGAATGGGCGGCGCACAACGCCGCCCTGCTATGGGTGAAGTCAAGTGAGCAGATTGT
>CBHWET010000496.1:0-3386 GCA_966112985.1 uncultured bacterium
TCTGTCCAAGGAACTTCAGCGGATTCTGATAGATCACTTTGTCGACGAAGTCGGATTGGTGTCCGCGTTTGCGCATTTCGAGGGCGGCGCGTGGCACGGCTAGTGGTACACTAACGCCCCAATCGCACGCACTGTTCATCCAAATACGGTTGGTGCCGTAGACTTCCAGCATGTCAATGGCGCGCGCGGCTGTGCATTTGGATTCTGGATAAAGCGTCATGCCGGCCCAAAAACCGGCGTCCAGCGCGAGGCCGATAGTGTGTTCTTCGACGTGATCAATGATGACACGCTCTGGATCGATTCGTTTGTCATTCTTCAAAACGTCAATAATCAACCGTGTGCCTTTCAGCTTGTCTTCCAGATGTGGTGTGTGGACGAGAATTAATTGATTGTGTTTAGCCGCGAGCTCGACGTGTTTCTCCAGTACCTTGATTTCGTTGCGACTATTTTTGTTCAACCCGATTTCGCCAATGCCGAGAACATTCGGTTTATCGAGAAATTTTGGGATAATGGAAAGAACGTCGTCAGCGAGTTTAACGTCCTCGGATTCTTTCGGATTGATGCAAAGCCAGCAGTAATGTTGCAGCCCGAACTTTGCCGCGCGCTTTGGTTCGTGTTCGGTCAGTTGGAGAAAGTAGTCCCGAAAGCCATCGACGGAGCTGCGGTCGAATCCCGCCCAGAACGCCGGTTCGCAGATCGCCGCACAACCTGCGGTCGCCATGTCCTGGTAATCGTCAGTCGTGCGACTGACCATGTGTCCGTGTGGTTCGATGTAACGCATGATGTCTTGGCCGAAATGGCTGTTGTTAGAGAACAACCTTTGTCGCTTCGTGCCAACAAATTTTATCAGGCAGCAGTGGGCGTTTCACCGGGCGTAATCGTTGCGGCAACATAGGCGTCGGCACGCAAATATTTTTGAGCGACGGCGCGGACCTGTTCTCTCGTCACTTTTTCAATAGCCGCGTCTTCCTGTTCGCTGAACCCAAAGCCAAGGCCGTAAAGTTCGTCGAGCGCTGAACTTGTCGCTAAATGACCGAGGTCCTGGCGGGCGATTTTCTTCTGGCCGAGAATCTTCGCTTTCGAACGGCTTAACTCCTCCGCCGTTAATCCTTCGTTACGCAGCAATTCCGCTTCCTTGAGGAATTCCGTTTCCACGAGCTGTGCTTTGCCGGGCGCAGTGCCGCAGTAGAACGCGAAATAGCCGGGCGAAATACCCATGAAATGCTGTGCGCCCACGTAATAGGCGAGACCAAGTTGTTCGCGAATCCGAAGGAACAAACGCGACCCGAGATCGCTGCACGCCTCCTGTAGCAGTTCGAGCGCATAACGATCGGGATTGTGTAACTCGATTCCCGGGAATCCCATCACGAGCACCGCCTGTTTTTTGTCGCGATTCTCCGTGAGATGCTTTGGTGGCGTGGAGACAGGTGTCGGAACTTTGTCTTTCGGCTTCCACGGTCCGGGTTTCCAATCCTCGAAGAGCTTTTCAACAGCCTTCTTGACCTCAGCCGCTTTGACATCGCCGAAAATGGCGATGACGCAGTTATTCGGAACGGCGAGGTCCTGATGGAAGTTCTTTAATTGGTCTATCGTAAGTTTCGAAACACTTTCCTCCCGACCAATTGCATCGAGGCCATACGTTGCATCGCCAAACATCGCCCGGCGCATCGCGCGTCCGGCACTTTGCAGCAGTTGATCTTTCTGGGCTTCAATCGTTGCGAGTTGAATGCTGCGTTCGCGTTCGAACGCCTCGGGCGGAAATGTCGGGTTCAAAATAACATCAGCCATAAGGCTGAGTCCTGTATCAAAATCGCTGCTCAACGTTTCCGCGTTAACACCGAAGCTGTTGTTTCCTCCGAACGAATCAATGCTGCCTCCGACTGATTCAATATCGAGAGCGATCTGTTCTGCCGTGCGATTGGTCGTGCCCTGCAACAGCATTTTAGACATCAATTGCGTGAGACCATTATTTTGCTGCGTCTCGGCTAGAACACCTCCACGAAACACGGCGCGATATTCCACGAACGGTAGACGGTGGTCCTCTTTAACGAGCAAACGGATACCATTTGCCAGGTCGAATTTTTGGATCGGATTCTTTGTCGAGGTTTCGATCGCGAATTGTTTTTTGGGTGTTGTTCCTTTCGGCAACAGCGCGTAGTGCGTTCGGTTCTCGGTCGTTAAATATTCACGCGCGACACGTTGCAAATCGGCGGACGTTACTTTCTTTACTGCGGCGAGGTAACGTTCGGAAAAGTTTAGATCGTCGGCGGCGAGCCAGCTGCCGCCGAGGTCCTGGGCCTGTCCCTGCATGGTCTTACGTGATGAGAGCGTTCCAGCAATGAATTGTTTAACCACCTTGGCCAGTTCGTCCGCCGGGATAGCCTCGTTTTTTACCCGTTCCACTTCATCCAACATCGCTTTTCGGGCTGCTTCAAACTTGTCTGGCTCCGCCATGCCGCTCATGCCAAACAAACCGGGGTTCCCGGGACTATAGGTCCATGCATCGGCAGAAAGGACTAACGCTTTTTTCTCGCGAACCTCCTGATACAGGCGCGAGCTGCGACCGGAGCCGAGGAGGGTGGCCAACACATCGAGCGCCGGGACATCCGCGTGGCGCAGTTCGGGAATGTGCCAACTGAAATGGAAGTGCCCCATTTCAATTGGCGCTTCTTCGATCAATTCGCGTGCCGCCGTTTGTCTTGGCTCAAGAGGGAGAACAGCCGGAGCCATCGGGCGGGCCTTGTTTGTTTCGAAACTCTTTTGTATCTGCGCGACGACTGCTTCGTGCGAGACATCTCCCACCACGACGAAGAACATATTGTTCGGTGCGTAACGTTCGCGGTAGTAGCCGGTGATGTCGGTCGGTTGTAATTGATTAAAAATTTGCGGATAGCCAATGACGGTGAAGCGATAGGGGCTGCGGGTATAAGCTGTTTCGAACAGACGACGGCTTGCTTTGCGACCCGGATCATCTTCGTTCATGTCCATTTCGCGACGAATGACATCCAGTTCCTTAGCTAATTCGTCCGCCGGCAATGAAGCGTTCTGCATGATGTCGCAGAGAATATCGATCGCCGTGTGCGCTCCACTGCTTGGAACGTTGATCCAATATACCGTCCGGTCAAAGGACGTGTAGGCGTTCATGTAACCGCCGGCTTCCTGCACCTCTTGATCGATGCGGGCGCCGGGCCGCGTCGTTGTTCCTTTAAAAAGCATGTGTTCTAGGACATGCGACAAACCTGCTCCCATCCATTTCCCTTCGTTGATGCTGCCGGTTTTACACCAGGCCTGTGCTGAAACGACCGGTGCGGAGGGATCTTCACGTGTAATGATGGTGAGACCGTTTTCGAGCGTGCAAACTTTGACGCCGACTGGAATAGACGCGA
>CBHWET010000497.1:0-3372 GCA_966112985.1 uncultured bacterium
ATTACCCTGTCTCCAAGCGTCCGGGAACACGGCATGACCTTAATTCCGGAATTTTTAAGCGTTCAAAACAGAGCCATTACGCGTAATGCTTCTCTATAGGAGCTTCGAATTGAGGGATTTGCGAACTTATCGGACGTTTTGCGCTCGCATTGGGAAACCCGGGAATCAGAGTGCACGAACGCTATCGATCAAACGGAGCCATTCCCGGCCCTTCACTCCGGTTTATCCTCCCGTAACGCGTCCTCGATCATTTTTTTAAAGTCAGCCGTGGTCCTTTTCACCCAAGTGCTCGGGCCCATTAAGCGCATCACGATATTGCCATCCGGATGCTCAATGATTGCGCCAAACAACCCGTAATCAGAACGGACAACGGTCGCGTGTGGATCAGGTTTGAATGCACCGTTGATTTCCAAATACGAAAGTAAGTTCGTCCCAATTGTCTTCGGTTTACCAAACGCAACAGCCTTGTGCGCGTTGACGAATGAATCATTCCATCGTTTCGCGACCACTTTGCGAGACCCGGCTGGTTTCTCCGGCTTGAAGTGATTGAAATAAGCCCGGCAAACGTTTGGCTGCCCTGGATAATTCACTTCAAAAGTAACTGATTGAATGACATTGGAAACATCAGACCGCGTATCAACCCACTTCCAATCCGGCGGCCGAACAAACGTAAAGCGACTCATCAAAACTTTTTCCGGATTGAAATCGGATTCAGCCGTGGCTCGTGGCGTCTGAGCCTCAGTTGTGCATACGGCCAGTAATGAAATCACGAAGGCGAACAATTGGCGCATGGTTGATTCGGAAGATAACAGAACGTGGTTGGGCGGTGAACGGATTAATTTAGCCTGCCTCAGGGCACAACTTTGATCCGATAATACCGGGTTGCGTTGGTTGCGGGGTCAATAAAACTTTGTGTCGATGACGTGCCGAGCGGCGCCGGATCCATTTCTAATTCGATGGGCCGGAGCAGATCGCTGAAGTTTGTGGTTAAACCGCCATCGTCCCCCGAATACTGCACCCGGTATCGCGTACCACCAATTGAGGACCAGCTGAACCCAAACGCGCTATTCGTCTGTGCGGCCGTGGTGAAACGCAAGGCTGAAGATGCGTTGGTTGGATTCGTATTCGCGAGGAATTCCTGCAAGTTGCTCTGGCCATCGCCATCAGCATCCGCAGCTGGGTCGCTAACCCCGTACAAAGCTTCCCAGGAATCAGGCAGCCCGTTGTTGTTGCTGTCAACCGGAGCAGTAACCGTAATATCAAAGTTGGCCGTTTGACTGTTCGCGACGCTATCGGTGGCTAGAAACGTAAAACGATCCAGCCCTCGGAATCCGTGCGCCGGAAGGTAAGTGATTGTGCCGTTCGTGGGATTGAAGTTCGAATTCAACCCGCGCAACGGACGGCTGTTGGTTTGGAATGTGAGAGGATCACCGTTTGCATCCGTGCCAGCCAGAGTAAGAACAGCGGGCTGATCGCCGACAATGGATGCCGTCATGTTTGACACAACCGGTGCGGTATTGTTGGTCGTCGTAAATTGTCGGGATGGAGTGAAAATGCTACTGCCGTTTTGATCGGTAATTTTTGCGTACCAGTCGTATGTCTTATTTGGTTGTAGCCCGGTCCAAACAAACGTCGTTTGCGTTCCAGGTACAACATTGAAGTTGGTTCCGCGGGCGACATAAGGCGTCCCGGCAGACCCGACTCCGTTCGGTTGCATGTTATAGGAAAAGGAAAATTCGCTATCCGCATCGGTCTCGAATGTATCGCTATACGGCGAATAGGTCTGAATGTTGACAGTGTTGTTGCTAGGCGAGAAATACATGAGCCGCATGAGGCTATCGCCGCCGCTCGGACGGTTCTGATAATCAGAAATCAGCATGCGAATGGTATGCCCGCTGACCGTATCAGAACGGGAGCCTTCGCCCCAACCGTCTCCATTAAAGACGTGACCTCCCAACATCAGGAAAAAATTCTTGTTGGTTTTCAAACGATCGTAAATAGCGTCGCCCTGTGTACTCCGGGAGCTGGGTGTATAATCACTGCCTGCATGGTGAGTCATGACGATGATTCGACGATTTTGATTCGTGGCCAGAACATCATCCGTCCAGTCCAGCACACCTGAGCCATAACGGCCGTACTCATACGAGAAAACAATGAAATCAAGCCCGCCGGCACTGAACAGGTTGAAGAAACTATCGTTGTTTGTGCTGTAATGTCCCCCGTAATAGGATTTGCCGGCAAAATGCGACGTACCGAAAAACTGATTGAAATGCGTCGTCGATCCGTTTTCGTCGCCGTTTGGTTCCTGATCATGATTTCCAACCGAACAGCCGTATGGAATTCCGTCCGGCAATAAAGTCCGCGCAGAACTCTCCAATCGATACATGGCATTCGTCGCTACCTGCCACTCTTCGTCGTTTGGCGAACCGCTAACCAGATCTCCGTTCTGGACGATGTCACCGAGTTGCGCGACGTACGCGATATTCTTCGCCACACGATTGGTGATGATCCATTCGGTCTGCGCATAGAACCGGCCATGTAATCCGTCGTGCGAGTAGTCCGAGTAATTCTGCGTGTCGGGCAACACAGCGATCATGAAATCGTTGCCGGGGCCCGGCTTGGGAGCCTCACGACCGAAGAATGTCACAGTCACGTTTCCCGGAGCGGAGTTGGACACAGCAGCTTTTAAGGTCGCAGTCGCACCTAAACCCTTCACATTGTCAGCAGGCGAAACTAAAGCGGCGGAAACGGGAATCTTACGAAGGGAAAAATTATCGTAGGTCACGTTTCCTGCATCCGGAGCGACATCCCACATGATATATCGTCCTGCGCCGTTAAGCCGCCATCCGTTAGGCAGATCATCGTCAGTGGCGGTGTCGTATATCCAGCTGAGGCCCCCGTCAAGAGACACCTGGACGCGCGAATTATATGCATTGGTCTGTGAACCCGCATCGGTGACACGAATCAGAAAACTGATCTCAGTACCGTATGTCCCCGGCGCAGTATTAGTGATGAACGTGTTGAGATCCGATGCCAGCCCCGAAGAGCCGTTATCAATTCGTTTGCCAATGGCGTAAAAGTTTTCCCAATCGTCGGGCCGATACAGCTGAATCCCAAAATCCCACGTCGTCGCATCTCCCTCGCTGGTTCCAAGCGCAAATGAAAAGCGCTGTGTCCCCGCTGAATTATTCATCATCGAAATGGAGAGGTCATAGACAACAGGAGCTTGAGGAGTCGCCGTTGCTGAACCCAGAGCACCCGCAAAATCATATGCGGATGAACCATTGGCCGACAGAACGAAGCGCCCCGGATTCGCTGCAGAAGTGACGCGCAGTTTGTTTGAGTTCAGTCCAAATGCGGTATTAGTCTTTG
>CBHWET010000498.1:0-3366 GCA_966112985.1 uncultured bacterium
TGAGAATGATTGAAAACAGCGTGGTTTTACCGGCGCCATTGGGACCGACAAGAGCAACGCGGTCGCCGTGGTTCACTTGCATGCAGGCATTTTCGAACAGCGTTCGATCGCCCATCGTCATCTTCAGGTCACGAATTGTAAGCATTGAGAAAATTTGCCGGCCTAACGCCAACCACTTCTTGAAGGACAACAGGTCGTGTAATCACTCCAGGGAAGATGGAAGAACAGTTTTTCGTCCACAGCCAGGCGCGTGAAAGGTTATGCACACCGTGCTGCGCGTCAATGTCTCGTTTTCGATCGCACCTTGACTTGGCCGAGAAAACAAAACGCGCCGTCAGCGGTTGCTGCTGACGGCGCGTCATCTTGTTTTGCTTCGGACTATTCCGATTTTGGGCGTTCGCGTTGCACTGACGAACCCCCGTCCGGCCCACCGCCTTGTCCGCGTTGGCCAGAACCTTGTTGACCGCCGGGCCCACCCTGTCCACCAGGTCCGCCGCCGCGCGGTAAGAATTCATCAGGCGTCAATTTGCCGTCGCCGTTTTTATCGAGCTTCTTCAATGCTGCAACCGCATTGGCCATTTCCTGTGCATCGATGACATGGTCTTTGTTGACGTCGAGGGCATCAATCAAAGGCATTGGCGGACGTTGTCCGCTGCGACCATCTTGTGAGCCGCCTTGACTGCCTTGTCCCGGACCGCCAAAACCTTGTCGGCCTTGTTGACCGCCTTGCTGTGATCCGCCCTGCGGAGGACGACCGCCGCTTTGTGGGCGATTTCCTTGTTGAGGACGTCCATCCTGCGCAAGGAGGAGGGATGTCGCGGTTCCGATGATCAGCGTAGTAGTGAGAACTAATTTAGATGTTTTCATGTTACCTTTGTTAATTTCCTCAGTTCACTTGCGACGATTCGACGCAATAAACAAATCGATCGGAACGAAGGAAAATCTGTTTGCCGCTAATTGCTGGCGTGCCGTTGAACTGGCTTGTGTCGTTCAAGCGATTGTTTGCGATTAACTTAAATTGTTTCGAGGCCGCGAACACATACGTGCCACCGTAGCGGCTGACGGCGTAAACGTTTCCGTCCGCGAGCACCGCGGCAGCGTAAAACGGTTTGCCTCGCCCGCTTGCCGATGCTCCCGCCAAACGTTCCTTGTAAATGAGCGTGCCGTTCTTCGCATCGAGACATGTAGCGAAGCCCGCATCACTCGCGAAATAGAGTGCTCCATCATTCAACACCGGAGTTGGGATATAGGTGCTGATGTTGCTGTTCCAAACGACGTTTTTTGTCAGGTTACCTTTGCCGCCGGGGCGAACGGCAACCGCACCGAGTCGCGGAAAACCGCCGAAGGCAAACACCAGGCCTTCGCCAGTCACCACGCTCGGCGCGATATTTCCAGGTAACCCGGTTTCCGCGTACCAGCGCAGCTTTCCGTTGTCCGGGTTCAAGGCCCACAATTCTTCTGGCACGTTCAAGACAAGATCTGCCTGGGCGTCGTGCTCAACAACGATGGGAGTGCCGAATACGTAAGCGAGCGAATTCGCTTCTGCTTTCCACACTTGCGCGCCGGTTTTTTTATCGAGCGCATAGACGGCATGGCTCTCTTCTGACGCGTTGATGACTACTTTGTCCTGATACAGGATCGGGCTCGAAGCGGTTCCCCAGTTTTTGGCGTTCGACTCTGTTCCAAGATTAACGTGCCAAAGCTCTTTTCCATTCAAATCGTAAGCGAGTGCGCCAGCCTTACCGTAGTAAACGTAAACGCGTTCGCCATCGCTCGCGGGCGTTTGGCTGGCATAACCGTGCTCCTTCAGAAATTCATCGTAATAATCGACATTGGGTTCCGCGCCGATATCGCGACTCCACAGTTCCTTTCCTGTTGAACGGTCGAGGCAGATCAAATGTCTTTTTAGTTTCGAAGGATCATTGCCCGTTCCGTCCGCGTATCCAGACCAACAGGTGAGAAAGATTTTGTTGCTAACCATGATTGGACTGGAAGAGCCGGGGCCGGGAGTTGCTGTTTTCCATTTAATATTCTGCGAATCACTCCATGTCGTTGGTGGCTGGGCAGCTTCGGCGATGCCACTGCCGTTGGGTCCCCGGAAGCGGGGCCAATCGGGGGTGGCGCTGGCAACGAATTCGATGAACGCGAGCGCGGTTGCTACGGCCAGAACTCCCAAATGTCGGTCAAACTTCACGTCGCGAATCTAGTTCCGCACACCTTAAGTTAACATGAAGCGCAGATGTTTAGGTTTATGGGCGAGTTTAATCGGGGAGAAGGTCACCGGGGAAGACGAGAAGCCGGCGGAGAGGTGATAAATAACGAAGACACAAGGGGGGACAAAGTTAGATCGAAACTTCGCGCCTTTGTTGTTCAATTCGAGTTTTCTGACTTTCGAACGCCAGACAGACCGGCCAGTTCGCGAAAAGCAAAAAACGGCGGAGCTGGAAAAAGGAAATTACGGTTGTACCTCAATTTTCCGGAGGGAAAAAAACGGGTACAAACGTTTGTACCTGTTTTTTCCGCTCCGGAATTTTCCGATATTACGTTATTTGTTAACTTTTCCCTCCGCAAAACAGGCCTAACATCGTTTTTCGTTAACTTTTCCTTCCGCAAAATCCAGGTACAATCGATTGTACCCACTTTTTTGGTCGAAAAAACACGTACAAACGGTTGTACCCGGAAATTTTGCTCCGGAAAAAATGGGTACAAACGATTGTACTCGTTTTCCAGGAGCGGAAAATTGCGATTTATCGTTTGTACCTGTTTTTAGGGACCTCCCAATCAACGATTTACAAAAATTCTCCCCAAAACGGCCGCTTTAACCAACCGAATTGCGAGTATGGCCGTTTGGTCGGTCATCTACTTGCAAACCGGCATTTGCATTTTAATGTCTTCCCTGATTCCTTTATCATTACAGTCTCCTTAGTGTGACGGCGGTCGTTAGAAAACTCCCAATGAAATCGAAGGCGCTGCGGCGCAAAAATATAGGGCCAAAAAGGAAAGATTCGAAGTCGTTCCAGGCGCTGGCCCGGTGTCCTTTAGTGGCCATTGGTGCTTCCGCGGGCGGCTTGGAAGTTTTTCGTGAGTTCTTCGATCACATGCCTTCCGACAGTGGTCTTGCCTTCGTTCTGATCCAGCATCTTGACCCTAATCACGATACTTTAATGCCGGAATTGTTGGCGAAGCACACTAAAATGCCGGTGCTTCGGATCAAACATGGTATGAAGGTGCAGGCAAACCATGTTTACGTCATTCCTCCAAATGTCAGCCTGACGATGGACGGTTGTGAACTGGCTTTATCACCTCTGACAGGTCGCGGCGATCGCAAGCTCATCGATCAGTTTTTTATCTCCATCGCATCGGCGC
>CBHWET010000499.1:0-3357 GCA_966112985.1 uncultured bacterium
CTTTCCTTGACACCTGTAGAGCCTATCTTCCAGATTATTAAAGTGGTTCAGCCTGACAATCGCACCGTTGCCCTGCCGGAGAACTTGCGTCGGCAATTTATGGTGCTGGAACGTCGCCTCTGGAAGACTGAGACGGCCATGGCGGTTTCTGTCGCGCTGATTGGGATATGCGCCGCCTTTCTTATTCTTTTCTTTTCTGACCGCGTTTGGGATTCGCCGATCTGGTTGCGTTCGATTCTGTTTATCGCTGTTCTGCTGGTGGTCATTCCGACGACCGTGACGTGGACGACACTGTGGGTTCTGAAGCGGCGTGATCAGCGAAAGTTAGCTGTTCTTGTTCAAAGACGATTCCGACGTCTCGGAGATCGTCTTCTCGGCATCGTGGAATTATCCGGTGAGCAACAGCATGAGGCGAATTTTTCGCCCGAGCTGTACCGGGCGGCTATTCAGCAGGTCGCCTCAGAAGCCGAAAAATATGATTTCTCGGAGGCTGTTGAAACGCGATTGGCCCGAAAAATATTTGCGGCCGCCGGGGCGTTGGTTGCGTTGACGCTGATTATCACCGTCATGTTTCCTGCTGCTACGGGTAATGCTTTTGCGCGGTTGGCGGCGCCGTTCCTCAAGATTCACCATTATACCCTCGTGAACCTGGAGCTTGCGTCCGACAAGCTCGTCGTGCCGCATGGCGAAAACTTCGATGTTGTTGCGCGGGTGAATTACCGGTCCTTTTGGAAGCCTTCGCACGCCATTGGGCAAGTGGGACAACAAACGCCACTCCAAGGTGCAACGCG
Organism: uncultured bacterium; assembly: GCA_966112985.1. GTDB lineage: Bacteria > Verrucomicrobiota > Verrucomicrobiia > Limisphaerales > JACDHS01 > CBHWET01. The sequence continues at coordinate 792 of CBHWET010000499.1, forward strand.
GCAGGACCAGTTGGTTTTCCACGTTCCCGGTCAGATGCAGAATGGCAAAATGATCATCAAGCTGGGGGATGCCGAAAAACAATTGGAGCTGCTTCCCAATTACAGGCCGTCGTTGAAGGAATTATCAGCCTCTATTCAACTCCCCGAATATCTCAAACAAGGGCCGACAAACATCGCCGTTCAGAACGGATCGTTGCCGCTGCTTGAAGGCAGTGAAGTGTCGTTTCGCGGCAAGTTAAATCGCGAGATTGCCAGCGCCGAAATTCAGCCCGAACACCAGGATGTTCAGACATTAAAAATCGCGGGCGATGAATTCACGAGCGAACCGGTAAAAGGTGAGAACGTCACGCAGATTTTATTCTCATGGAGAGATAAGCTCGGTCTTAGCAATGGCGCACCCTGGCGTTTGGCGGTGCAACCGCAAAAGGATTTGCCGGCGATGCCCGATCTTCCTGATCTCGCCCGTGACATCGCCATTCTTTACAGCGATGTCCTGCAAATCCGCATCCAGGCACGAGACGATTTTGGTGTGAACGACTTTGGGCTTTCATGGGATTTCAGTTCGGGGACGGATCAAGGGGACAGCCGGGCTGTGACGGAGATGAAGAGCCAGACTCGAACTCCACATGAACGGAGCATTGAAAAAGTATTTCAATGGGGGCCATCGGTGTTTGGTATTCCGGCGGATTCGTCAGTCGAACTGACTGCTTATGCACGCGACTTCATGCCGAATCGGGATCGTTCTGAGTCTCCCGTCTATCGCATTCACGTCCTCGGAAACGAGCAGCACGCTGAGATTATTCGTCAACGATTGGAAGGCGCGCTGGCCCAGGTAGAAGAAATTGCGCGAATGGAAGATAAGATTGCGGCGAAGACTGCGGAGTTACAGAGCGACAAAGACAATTCATCGAAGCAAAGCGCAGAGAAAATCGCGGCGGCTAAACAAGACCAGGCACAGAATGCCAAGGCGCTTGAGCAGCTTGCCCACGAAGGGATGCAGGCGTTGCGTGAGGCGATGAAAAACCCTGTGTTCAACGAGCAGTTGCTCCAGGAATGGTCGAAGAATTTTCGTGAGATGCAGCAGTTGTCGCAGAACAACATGAAGGCGGCTGCCGATGATTTAAATGCGGCGCAGGAAAACGCTTCGAAGTCAGATGCAAAACAACAAAACCTCGCTGATGCATTGAAGAAGGAAGAAGAGATTTTGAAGCAGTTGGAACAACTGCAAGGCAAGGTAAACAAGGGCCTGGATGATCTGCAGGCTTTGACGCTCGCGCAGCGTTTACGGAAGGTCAGTTCGTCGGAGAATGAAATCAGTGCTGAACTCCAGAAGGTTATTCCTGAGACGATTGGTTTGCTGCCTGCGGAATTGAATCCGAAGTTGCAGCGTATCAACGGCAAGTTATCCGAGGCGCAAGACAACACACAAAAGGAGTCGCAGCGCCTCGAAAAAGAAATTAATCGCTTCTTCGAACGCACGCAGAAGAAGAACTACGGCGAGGTCAGCAAGGCAATGAAGGAAGAAAAGGCGACTGACGAGCTCGATCGCGTCCGTGCGATGATCACGGACAATATCGGGATGGAGGCGAATCGTGGCTTGGCAAATTGGGCGACAAAGTTTGCCGACTGGGCAGCGAAACTCGATCCGCCCAAGTCCGATAGTGGCGGTGGCCAAGGACAGGGAGGAGGCAACAAGCCGGAGGACCTGACCAAGCAGCTGATCGCGTTATTGCGAATGCGCGAACGGCAAATCGGTTTGCAACAACAAACTCGTTTGTTGGACGAGCAAAAGGGCGACGAAGAAAATTATAAGAAGCGCGCTGAAACGCTGTTCTCGAGTGAAAAGGAGATCACGACGGAATTTGATTTGTTAAAAGAAGCCAACCATGTGGCGATTCTCGCGCGGCCCTATTCTGAAACGCATGATGCATTGGTTGAAGTTCAGTCACTGCTTGCCAAGCCCCAAACCGATAAAACAACGGTTGGTGCGCATGGCAAAACGATCGATCTGTTTACCGACTTGATTAATCTCATTAACGAGCAAGCCCAACGAAATCCGCCACCGCAAGCGGGTCAGCAGAACAACAGTGCCGAAGACATGGCGTTCTTGATGAAGATGATGGCGCAACAGCAACAAGTCGGCAAAGGGATGCCGATGAAATCTTCCGGAGGCGGAAACACCATGGGTGGCACAACCGATCAGGCACCAAGTCGAGCAACAGGTAACGCGGTCGGCCGGCAAGGTACTGAAAAGACGGTGCAAAAAGCCAGTGGCGCCGCGGGTATCAGTCTTCCTGTAGAGTTTCGCGAGCAACTGGAGAATTATTATAAGGCACTCGAACAAGAACCGGATTGAGATGTCCAAGCTACACACCTTTACCTTGCACAATTCCAAATCCATTAAGACCGGCTCGACGCGAATGATCGCGCTGCTGGTCAGTCTTTGTTTTTTTGGCGTTACGGCAGGGCGTGCGCAGGAGTTGTATATTGGCAAATCCGAAGTGGCGCCGAGTGAGGTTGATAAGATTTATGTGCGAGGCCTTAACTACCTGGTGCGCACGCAGAC
>CBHWET010000500.1:0-3355 GCA_966112985.1 uncultured bacterium
CAAAAATCAAAATCCCTCCCGCCATTCCGGAAATTAATTTTGGCAACCGCTCTAATCGGCTTCACTGTTGAAACGGACCTCGCTTGCTGGCAACCTTCGCCACGTGAAGCATCTCGCCAAAGCTCGCGAAGTATTCGATATCGAACTCGCTGCCTTGAAAGCCGTTCGCAGCAGTTTGAACGAATCGTTCGATGAAGCCGTAACGCTCGTCGTCAGCGCCCTGCGCAACCGCAGCAAGATTGTCATCGTTGGTATTGGCAAATCCGGCAACGTCGGCCAAAAGATCGCCGCGACGCTCACCAGCACCGGTTCGACCAGCGTAGTTCTTAACCCCGTTGATGCACTTCATGGTGATCTCGGCGTCGTCGACGATGGAGACATTATCCTGGCACTCAGTTACTCCGGTGAATCCGAGGAGTTGCTGAACCTGCTTCCCGCGCTGAAAAAGTTTTCCGTCAAAATCATTTCGTTCACGAGCAATCCAAAGTCGTCACTCGCACGTTACAGCGATGTCGTTCTGAATGTAAAAGTTCCTAAAGAAGCCTGTCCGTTCAATTTGGCTCCGACTTCGAGCACTACCGCCACACTGGTCATGGGCGATGCACTGGCGATGGCCGTGTTGCAGGCGCGTGGCTTCAAGAAAGAAGACTACGCCAAGCGTCATCCGAGCGGTGCGATTGGCCGGGCGTTGTTATTGCAAATTCGCGACATCATGCGTGCAAATGATCGGAACGCCATCGCTTCCGAAAAGCTTACGGTAAAAGAAGCGCTTCTCATTATGACTCGCGCGAAATCCGGCAGCGTCAGTGTCGTGGACGGCCAGGGCAAACTCACTGGCGTCTTTACCGACGGCGACTTGCGCCGTCACATGGCGAATGATGATGGAATCCTTTTGAAGCGGCTTGCCGACGTCATGACTCGCAATCCGATTTGTATTCGCGACGATTCGCTCGCCGCCGAAGCGCTGAAGATATTCAATGAGCGAAACATCGACGATCTTATCGTTGTCAACGCGAAGAAGCAGCCCGTTGGCTTGATTGATTCGCAGGATCTTCCGAAACTGAAGTTAATGTAACAGCCCGATCAGGGTTTCTGCCGTTCCGAACTGAAGACCGCTATGCAAAAGTTATTTCTGATTTGTTGTGCGAGCGTTTTGCTCAGCGCATGCAGCACCATGAAACCGGCAGTGGCCTCAAAGGATCCGGCGGGAATTGGCCAAACGGCTCACGACTTGCGAAAGGTCACGAAGACGCCGACGGCGCAATATCTCGTCTGGCTACCCAAAGATTACGCGACGGACCCAAAGAAATCGTGGCCGATGATCCTGTTTTTGCACGGGGCGGGGGAACGCGGCACGAACGTGTGGAAAGCGACGACGCACGGTCCTTCCAAATACATCAAGGAACATCCGGATTTTCCGTTCATCCTCGTCACGCCGCTTTGTCCGTCGAACGAAATATGGTCGACGTCCGTTCTCTTGAATCTGCTCGACGAAGTTCAGAAAAATTATCGCGTGGATAAAAGCCGTGTCTACCTCACCGGCTTAAGCATGGGCGGCTATGGAACGTGGGATTTGGGGTTAAGTAATCCCGGCCGATTTGCCGCGATGGCTCCGATTTGTGGTGGCGCTAACCTGATCAACCTTCTCCTTGCGCAGAAGGGCTATTGGCCAAAGGGCAAGATCGAGCAATTACAGAGTCTCGGCGTGTGGGCCTTTCACGGTGGTAAAGACACAGTCGTCCCCCCGAGTGAATCCAAGCGCCTGATGGAAGAGCTCAAAGCCGCAAAAGTGAAAGATATAAGGCTCACCATTTATCCCGACGCAACGCACAACTCATGGACTGAAACCTACAACAATCCAGAGCTGTACGAATGGTTCCTGCAGCACCAGCGTTGACGCAGTGCGTTGCTTCGAGCGCTTCAGATCCTTTGCGGCGCCCAGATATCTACTTCTTGTTTGTCGGCGTAGTGCGTTAACGGGAGCATTGATGGCGCGGACAGGCCTAACGATTCAAAGAGCGTCGTTTCAAACGTGAGCAGTTCCGCCGAGCGCAGCGCCCACGGCGAATGATAGATCTGCGACGAAAAAATTCTGTTTTCTTCCGCTGCGAACAGGCAGTAGCGCTCAACCAGAAAAAATTCCAACGAATCGACGGCTGGCGACGGCAATTTCCCGCGCGGCCGCCACTTCGCTTCGAAGTTGGCGTCAACCGTCTCGTTATCCACGCGTTCTGATTTGAAGGATAGGATATCGCTGCCCCGACGAAACCGGATGTTCGCCTTGCGATAGTTTAACGCAAAGAAAGTTCGCGCCGCGAGCGTCGGGATCAACTTCGAGGCTTCCAACGTGAAAAACCACACGCCCGGAATTCCATCAAGAAAGACGTACGTCCGCACATTCAATTCGTGAAATGAGTGTGTCCCCGGAATCAATGGCAAGCCGGTGAGCTTTAAATTCGAGACCGTAAACGGCGTTATGCCAATCCATGCTTCTCCGCCATAGGTATCAATCTCCAAAGGTTTCGGAATGAAAGGTCTCAAGGTGGAGGGGGAAACCGGCCAATGAAGGAAGAGCAGTTTCTCCCACGTTTGATGCATGACAGGGGTGCCCTCGGGTTTGCTGCGCATCCCGAGTCGGTCGGCTGGATGGATTGACGTTACCATAAGAGTAACGCAATGTACGGGCAGAAAAACGTCGAATCCACCCGACGGCGGGGTGGAGAATTTCCCGCGGCACCGGTTAACTTCTGTGAGTTCCCTCTAAACTTTCCGGGAAAGCTTATCTATCCAACGGATGCCTTTCCATCATTGCCCGGCGTTCGGCCGGCGTCGTATCGGTGACGTCGCGGACGGAAAACCTGGTTGTCACTGGATCGCGGAACTGTGTGACGACGCATTCAATGAAATAGATTCCTCCCGCTTTCGCGTCGAAGTTGATGTGGATATCATTGGTGGTCTGAAGCGTTCGTGTGACGGTCGCCATATTCCCCTTGGCAGTCATTGTCACGAATCCCGGAGTCACTTCGAGTTCTGCGGGGCCGATGATATCACGCGTGGGATTAAGACGTCTCGAATTGCGATAAAGGTTTACCCACGTATAGGCCCAATGTTGATTCAGGATCGTGGCGACCTCGGTCTTTGGCTTTGGCGGTCCATCGTAACACTGGTATATCCGGCTCCCGACCATGGCGCACGACGTGAAAAGCAGCAGTACCGCATATACGACAAATTCGATTCGAAGTTTCTTCATAAGATAAGACCGGTCCTTACGGGCGACCAACATTGCTATTTTAAAGGTGGCTGAAGCAAGCACGAGTGCGCTTGCGCTGCATCATTCCGTTAATTCTGTCGAAAT
>CBHWET010000501.1:0-3334 GCA_966112985.1 uncultured bacterium
TAATCATTATCGCCGTTCTCAGCGTTGCCCGCGCCTTCCTGCCATGGTTCGTCCGCGATTACGTCAATCGGACACTGGATCGTAGCCAACTTTATCGTGGGAAAGTCGGAGACATAGATATTCACCTGTGGCGAGGCGCCTACTCCATACATGATATCAACATGAGCAAGACTACCGGCAACGTGCCGGTTCCGTTCTTCTCCGCCAAACGCGTCGACTTCGCCATTCTCGGCAAAGCACTCCTCCATCGACGAATCGTCGGGCGCGTTTCGATGATTCAACCTGAGCTGAATTTCGTAGATGCAGAAACTGAAGCTGAATCGCAAACCGGCGGTGGTGGTCCCTGGCTACAAATGATCCGCGATCTGTTTCCGTTCAAGATCAACACGGCCGTCATTCACGATGGCTCTGTGCACTTTCGCACTTACAAAAAGGAAAAGCCGGTCGACGTGTATCTGTCACAACTCGAAGCGACAATTGACAACCTCACGAACATTCGTGCCGAGACAACTCCGCTGATTGCAACGGTGCAGGCAACGTCGTTGGCGATGGATGAGGCAAAGTTTGAATTCAACATGACGCTCGACCCATTTTCCTATCGACCAACGTTTCACATGGCGACGCGACTGCTTGGATTGGATCTCACGAAGATAAATGATCTGGCGCGCACCTACGGAAAATTCGACTTCGAACGCGGCTGGCTCGACCTCGTCATTGAAAGCGATTCAAAGGAGGGCCAGATCACCGGATATGTGAAGCCGCTGTTTCGTAATCCAAAAATCTTCAGCCTGACGGAGGACATCAAAGACGAAAATGTTTTCTCGGTCTTCTGGCAGGCATTGCTCGGCGCAGTCACGCATGTTTTTAAGAATCAGCCGCGTGATCAGTTCGGCACGCTCATTCCATTCAGTGGCGACGCGAAAGGGACGAATACCGATGTCCTGGCAACGATCGGGAACATCCTGCGGAATGCCTTTATTCGCGCTTACATGCCGCGATTGGAGGACGGACAGAACGCAGTGGAAGGACTGCAATTTCAGCCGCCGGATATTTCCGACCCGGTTTCATCAGGAGAAGCGTTTTGAAAGGAAACCAATTATGAAAACATTGCAGACGTTCGTTATTACTCTGTTCACGGCGATGCTGCTCGCGACAGTTGGTTGTGGCACGGGCAAACAGAAGACAAAGAACAACGATTTCTTTACCTCCGGCAGTCGTGAAGCCGACCAACGGGCGAGCCAACGCATGGCGAAGGACGAGCAACTTGCAGGCTCAGGAGAAGGTGCCGGTGAGAAGGAGAAGAAAGATAAATCAAACGGAACAAATGAACTCGGCAAGGCCGAAGGCAAGCTGGCGCTATACGATCGCCTGGGAGGTGAGGCCGGTCTCACGAAAATTGTGGAGGACTTTATACCGCGCGCATTACAAGACCCTCGCGTCAACTGGCAGCGTAAGGGCATCAAAAAAGGTGGATTTTCGTTTCACCGCAATGATCCGGTGACGTGGAAAGACACGCCAGAAAACGTCGCGATTCTAAAGAAACACTTCGTGCAATTCTTTGCACTCGCAACAGGTGGACCCGCAAAATACCAGGGCAAGGACATGAAATCGGCCCACGGAGGCCTTCACATTACCAACGCTGAATTCGATGCAGCCATCGGCGATCTCAAAGCTTCATTGGATAAATTGCAGATTCCCAATAAGGAACAAAAGGAACTCCTCGCGATCGCAGAAAGCACGCGGCCACAAATCGTAGCCGAACGATAGCCTCAGATCTTCCCATCCAACATTTTCTTCAGAAGGTGTCGATGACAATGCGGTTCGTCTTCATCGCATTGACATAATAGCGTGATCGTCTCTCGACGCGCCAACTCCTGTAACAGCCGCAACGTGAACTTCTGTCCATGATTCTTGATTGTGGCATTTTTGGAATCGATTCCCCCGCTCTCCTGTAATTCAGCCTTATAGCGTCGCCCGAATTCAGCCCAAGTGATTTTTTCATCGAGATAGTCACGCAACAGCCGCTCACTTGGTCCCAGATTAGCCATCCAGACGTCGTATCGATTGGCCGGCAATCCTCTGCCACGAAAGCGTGACGTTAAAATGCGTAACCCATCATCACGGTCTATGGGCGAATGAACGGATTTTGTTTTGATCATAAGTTCCCTCCCAGTTTAACCGTTGGTTTGATCTCACCAACAATCTCTCCCCGCCGATTTTTGATCGGCTCAATTGTAAACGATCTCAATGTTTCCCGCTCGTCGTCGCTGAGCAAATTCAACTGCCGCAGGATTTCCATCGCGATAACACTCCTCGCACGTGGCGAACCATCTTCAATCTTAACCGCGATTCCAAGCCCCGACGGCCACCTGTCGCTCGGCTCGATTGCTGCGCACCAGATTCCTTCGGCTCCGCTTTTCGAAATGATTCGTCCTTGGCCAACCCGCATTAATTCAGTGTCGAACTGACCGTTACCCGCAACCATTTCGGGATATCTTGTCATTGCCCGGCCGATGCGCTTGCACGCTTCAGCGACGCCGGACTCAACGCCGCCAGCGCGAGAGACAAATCGAGCAAAAGCCAGCGCCATCGCAGTAACGGGCAGAGCAAACGTCGGAACACTGCATCCATCAACCGCAATTGGAATTTTATCGATCGTTAATCCCGCAAATTGCCCCATAACAGCTCGAATATCTTTTTGAAGTTCATGTTCCGGTGAGGTGTAGAGATCAAGCGGTTCTCCAAGATGCTTCGCCACCGCCAACATCCCCGCGTGTTTTCCTGAACAGTTGTTCTGCAGAACAGTTGCATCAATCCCCGCCCTTCTTTGCACATCGGCTACCGATTTACTAAACGGCTCATGAACCCCGCAATGCAGAGCCGTTGGTGGCAGGTCGAGTTTGTTGAGCATTCTTTGAACGGTGCTCGTGTGAATCGGTTCGCCATTGTGAGAACCGCACGCAATGGCAATTTCCTCATCAACAAATCCAAACCGGTCCGCCGCACCGGAAATAATGAGAGGAAGCGCCTGGAATGGTTTGGCTGAAGATCGTAAAAACGTGACCAGCTCAGGAATTCCAGCAGTTGCCACAGTGTTCCCGGCGCCATCTACAATCGCCAAACTCCCGTAATGTCGCGACTCGATGACCGTGCCACGCATTACCTCCGCCAAAATATCGCTGACCTCGCGAGGCCGCATCCACCCTTATACGCCGCTTCCGGCAAATTCAGCTTCGGATTCGGCCAGCCCAGCTCGAAACCGTTCTTCCGGCCCTTCGCACGTATTGATTCCGAGAGCCTTACTCATCGGGCAGTACTGGGTCGCCGCGGTGAA
>CBHWET010000502.1:0-3315 GCA_966112985.1 uncultured bacterium
AAGTGTTACCCATGTCTTGAACCAAATCTGTTACCTATCTCCTGAACCTGCACCGTTTTACGTCTTCAGATTTCAGAGTGTTCCCTTGCCGTTCCGCGCTCCGCTTCCCAACAACTTCAAACTTCAAACTTTTCCAACCTCAAACTGGAAATTTGGCCTAAGTTGCTGATTATCAGGTTTCAAAAACCGTCCATCTCCGTTCTTTTGAGTTTTTTTCGTCTAAAAAAGCGCCCATCCCTGGGATTTGAGGAATTTTACCTCCGCAAAACACGTCCATCTCTGGGATTTGAGGAATTTGACGTCAGCAAAAGTGGTCCATCCCGGGATTTGAGGAATTTGGATTCAGCAAAGTGGCCTATCCCTTGGGTTTCGGTGAACTTTACGTCCGCGAAATACACCCATCCCTGGGATTTGGAGACTTTTTCCTCCGCAAAATGTCAAAAGAACAGGGATGGACGGTTTTCCACGACGATTTTTCCCACCCATCTCCGTGGATGGACGGTTTTTTTCGTCGTCAAAAACGCCCCATCCCCGGCCGGATCGACGTCGTCCCCGCCGACAGGCTTGCGGAAAACGTTTTACCTCACGCGCCAACCCAAAAATAGGGAAAGATCGGTGACTCGTCCCATTCTATTTCTACGGTTGGGTGGATCAAACGGGACCCAACCGTTCGCAGAAGCTCGCTTGAACAAAATGTTTTGGGACACGTCATCGACATGTCCCTACCCACAATAAAACGCAGCCGCGCGACGATTTCCTTTCATCGGTGTTCCATCGGAAACCATGCGTTGGATTGTGTTACTGCTTTTCTTTACCGCGACAGCTTGCAGCCATATCGGCCAACGTCTCGATAACAGCCTCGAATTGTCCGAATCGGAAAGGACGACAAGGGCGAAACTGATTGCTGAAATCACGCGAAAGAGAAGGGCAGTGCACTACCCAACTTTATTTAAAAAAGCCGCGAAGGAATTCAACGTGCCGATCAGTGTTCTGGAAGGCATCGCATTTGAGGAGACCCGATGGGAACAGTTGAAATGGGAAACCAACACGAACGAAATTTGCGGTTCCTGCCAGCCACCGCCATATGGCGTGATGGGCCTGAAAGACGATGAGCACGTCGGACACAGCCTGCTCGAAGCCGCAACATTAATCGGCAAAACGCCCGCCGAACTGAAAGAAGACCCGCTGCAAAACATCCGCGGCGCCGCCGCCCTATTACGAAAACTATACGATACAGAACTAAAACCCGCGTGGTCGAAACCCACCGACATCGAAAGTTGGTATTACGCCGTGGCCCGCTACTCCGGTTGGCCCGAGCGCGAGATAGCGTTTCAATTTGCCTATCACGTATACGAATGGATGTCCGAAGGATTCCACGACTACGGCATAGATTTCCCGCGCACAAAAATCCCGCACCTCAAGCAGATGCGTGAGGAGTTGAAGGAGATCGAGCGAGAGGCGCGCGAAGCGCATTAGGGGCGTGGGCTCAATGAAGGTTTATTCCTGTCGTTGGTCGACTTTCGCCGGGCTTGTTGGTCGAGTGCCTCTTCAATCGCTGTCCATTTCAAAAGGACTAAATACTGGCCCAACCGAAATATCGCATCCACATCGTTTGGCGGTGGATGGTCGGCCAGGGTCTTCGTCTCCATGAATATTCGGATGCAGCGTTGGATGTCTGATGCAATTTCAGTATGCAGATCCAGGCGCATCTTAAAAAGTTTCAGTCGTTCAGTTGAACTCTCTGTTAACGGATTTGGGTGGGCGGACGAATAGGTTTCCAATTCTTTCAAAAGTTCGGCGGCGTGGGTGTTGTCGGGGTTTATTGCGACCAGCTCGCGATGAATTTCGTCCGTGACGCCGGTCCCGAATAAATCCTGAAGCAGCGTGGGGTCGGTTTCGTTAATCGGCCTGAGCCGCAACACTGATTCGGCCGGTTTTTTTAACAGCCACGGGCTTAGCCATTGAATCGGAGGCCCACCATAATCCTTTTCCCACAAACCATGTCCTTGCTCGGCCATGATGGCGGAAAAACTGCGTCCCACTTCAATGCTTCTGAAAAGCACCTCTAAGCCGTCGATTTCGTCGGAACGTTGGATGAGCATTCCGCCGTTCGAAACCAAAAGTACATCCTGACGCCAATGCTCCCGCATGTTTTCTTGCGCTGCCTGGTAATGGGCGGTTAACAAGAGTTCTAAACCCAGGTTGTCGATCGCTCCTCCATCAACGAGAACCACGTCGATCTTGTTCGTTCCGTACAAATCTGGTTTGCCCCATGTTTGAAACCTTTTCACCATTTCGCCGATGGGCGTCGATAATGTCAGCGCGAGTGTCTTCGGAGCGAACGCACCTGGAAAGGCACCTGACACGGCGACGGCCTCCGAGATGTTCGTGGATAGCTCGGCGTTCGGAACGAACCGCGCTTGCGTTGGGCCGCGAAAAAGAATGCCTTCGCTCGTGAATCCCACAAGCAGACCGTTACGCAAATCTGTCGCGCAAACGAGCAGCTGAGGGCCGGTGTTGGCATCAATTTTCTGCCAACTCGATTCGCGGAGAAGAGAGCGATCGAGGAGCTCCCGTTGGACGTCGTTGCGGCTGAATTCGTAAAACGGGAATAGTTTAACTTTCAGCCACGGGAGTTCGGCAGGGAATGGGAGGCGAACGATGTTTTGCGCATGCATCAGTTCCCGTTTGAGGTTGAAGCGACCACTACGGACAGCTTCCTTGAAATCGTGAGGACGGCCTCCGAGAGCGTAAAACGAACCGATAATCGAACCGCCCGAAACGGTAGACAGGCAGGTCACTTTGACGCCGTGATCTTCCAGACATTGGAGAACGCCGGCATGAAGCAGAGCCGCCCGGTAACCTCCTCCGGAAAGACACATGCCGACGTTCAAACCTTGCCACTTGGATTTCCTGAGGGAAGAAAAGCGGTTTCTGTCCAGGGGAAGCGCTGGCGGAGAAAAGACGCTGTCAGCAATTGATGCCAGGATCCAGGTGAATAGAAAACTGGTAAGAAGGAAGCGAAGCGCCTCCTTAATTTGCAATGAGACGGGTTCCTTTGCTGTGGAAGGTTTGATTAGAGAAAGGGCGAAGCGACGCACTCGAGGCCACAGCAACAGGCTCAACATTATGGAGCAGATCATGATGGCGAAGTCCCGGCCCCTGGTCGGCGTGCCAAAGCGAGATAGCCACGCGACACTTAACGGGGTGAAAAGAACGAGGAACAGAGCAAAGAGGTACTTATGCGTCTTTGGATCCATGCAGCCCTGGTTGGCAAATAGTTACGCCAATTTATCACAGGGTTTTTTTCGCGTA
>CBHWET010000503.1:0-3300 GCA_966112985.1 uncultured bacterium
TTGCAGCGAACACCGAATTATGCGCCGGCAATTTTGAATTTAGCGATCCTTCATCATAGTTCGCGAGACTTGAACGACCGCCGTTTGGCGTTGAAGCAATATCGCCAGTACTTAGCGACCGGGCCCGCGAATGCCGCCGAGGTAGATGCTGTCGCCCGATCATTAGAAGCCGAACTTTCGCAAAAAGGCGGAACACCCGTCAGCGTGACGGCTACCGATAGGAGCGAGGCAGTTCGCAATTCCACGAATATCAGTTCCGGTCTTACGGGTTCCAGGACGTCGGTTGCCCGCTATAAGTATATTTCGCCACCAAAACCGGCGGCGGGGAATCGTGTCGAAGCCAATCGTTTCTTTAATGCCGCGCTTGAAGCGCACAAGGCAAAACGTATCCAGGAGGCGCGTGATGCGTATCGAAAAGCTATTCAGGCGGATCCGAGTTTCTTTGAGGCTCATTACAATCTGCAACTCATTGAATTCGACCAGGGGAACCTTCCTGCCGCCCTTAACGAAGCCGAACTGGCACTGGCCCTTACATCTGGCTCGGTAAATGCTCGTTACAATTTTGCGCTCGCTTTAGATAAGAGCGGATATGCGCAGGATGCAGCGAACGAATTGGAAAAATTGCTGGCACAGAGCCCCGGTGAAACGAGGGCTCATCTGTTGCTGGCGACTCTGTACGCGCAAAAGTTAGGCGATACGGCCAAAGCACGTTTGCATTTTACGAAGGTTCTCGATTTAGAGCCGCAGCATGCCCAGTCTGCTGCTATTCGTAATTGGTTGGCAGCGAATCGTTGATGTGAGTAGTATCCCGGTTTACCGGTAAACAAAAACTATGAAAAGTTTCATTGCGGCAATCGCAAGTCCTGAACTGCCCGCCGGATGGTTTGATCTGGTTGTTCTGGCGTTGTTGGTAGTGGGCTTCTTCCGCGGTCGCAAGCACGGCATGTCGCAGGAAATTCTTTTCGTACTCCAGTGGCTCGTCATCGTCGTCGTTGGCGGACAATATTATGAACCCCTTGGCAAGATTCTTTATGATCAGGGGATATTTGGACCGTTGATGTCTTACCTCATCGTGTATATCGGGATCGCGATGATAGTTAAAATTATCTTCACGAACTTGAAGCGTTTTGTCGGTGAGAAAATCTTCGCCAGCGACGTTTTTGGTAAATGGGAATTCTATCTCGGCATGGCAGCTGGGGTGTTGCGTTTCTCGTGTTATGTATTCTTTATTCTCGTCCTTGTTAATGCGCGGGCATTCACGCAACAGGAGTTGGCGGAGGAAGAAAAGAAGCAGGTGAAAGAACTGGGTTCGTCCTTCTTCCCTTCTGTGGTTTCCGTGCAGGACCAAATCCTGAACAAGTCATGGACCGGCCGTAACGTTCGCGCAAACATGAGCCAGTTGATGATCAAGCCGACTTCGCCGAAAGAAGGTCCGAAGAAAAAAGACGGCCCGGCGAAGAAACGCGAATCCGTGGTCGACGAAGTTCTTGATGGCGGTAAGCCAGCGAAGAAGTAGAATCGGTTCATGGCTGGCCTGATTCCTCCTGCGACTCTCGAACAAATCCGTTCGGCCAGCGATATTGTAGAGATTATTGGGGGCTACATTCCGCTCAAGCGGGCAGGGGCGAATTTCCGGGGACTTTGTCCATTTCATAAAGAAAAGACGCCAAGCTTCAACGTCAACCCACAGCAGCAGATTTTTAAGTGCTTTGGCTGTGGCAAGGGTGGGAACGTTTTCACGTTCGTCAAAGAGTACGAGAACATCGGCTTCATGGATGCTGTCCGTCGTCTGGCGGAGCGCGCTAAAATTCCACTGGAACTCGACAACCAGCCTGGCCAGCAACAGGCGCGGCACGTCAAAGATACTCTTTTGCAGATCCACGAGCAGATCACGCAACGCTGGCAAACCGCGCTTGCTAATGACGCTGGCGGCCAGATCGCGCGGGACTACTTGCACAAGCGCGGCGTTTCCGAAGAGGCCGTAAAATTGTTTCGTCTCGGTTACGCTCCCGAAGCGTGGGACGACACGGTTAACTGGGCAAAGAGTAAAGGCTTCGACCCTGCGCTCGTCGAGCAGGCTGGCCTGATTCTAAAGAAGGAAAATGGCGGCTATTACGATCGTTTCCGCGGTCGCTTGATGTTTCCGATTTGTGATGAACAGGGCAGGGTGGTTGGTTTTAGCGGTCGCGTACTGTCGGGTGACGAGAAAACGGCGAAGTACGTGAACTCACCGGAAACGCCGATCTTCACGAAAGGTAAAATCTTTTTCGGCATCGATAAATCGAAGCGCGCATTGCTCGACGCGAAGTTTGCGATTGTTTGTGAGGGACAACTGGATCTGATCGCGTGCTTTATGGCCGGGGTAAAAAATATCGTGGCGCCGCAAGGGACAGCCTTAACCGCGGATCATGCTCGTATTCTGAAAAGATACGTCGACGAAGTCGTTCTGTGTTTCGACTCGGATAACGCTGGTCAAAATGCCACCGTTCGTTCTCTCGACAGTTTACTCGCCGCGGGTCTGGCCGTGCGAGTTGCTACCGTTCCGGCACCGCATGATCCCGATAGTTATATCAAAGAAAATGGTGGCGAATCGTTTCAGCAACTCGTGCAGAAGGCGGAAGGCTTCTTTGATTATTATCTGAACCGCCTGTGCGCGACAAACGACGTGAATACCGACAAGGGGCGAATCGCGGTAGTGAAAGCGATGGCTGAGAACCTGCGCAAAACCGACAACGTCGTCCTATTCGACAAGTATGCGCAAAAAACTGCGCTCCGATTGGGCGTTGCGTCGGAAGCAGTGCGAAGCGAATTTAAAAAAGTCTCCAGCTTGCGGACCGAATCAGTCGAATCAGGCGAAGCGGTTGAGCCGGAAGAACCAATTGCAAAACCTCTGCCGGCCGAACTCTGGTTGTTGAAGGCGCTTCTGCAAACGGACGAATTTGTAGAATGGATCGCTGCTCATCTCGAACTCGACTGGATCTCCAGTCCACAGGCGCGGAGTATCGTGGAGCATCGATTGGCGGCGCTTCAATCGGATGATTGGCCCGGCGTTGCGGCGTGGCTTTCAGAACTTGAAAGTGATGCTCTTCGCAGTCTTATCACGGAGATTCTCGCTGATCAGAGGCCCATTGCTGAACTCGAGAAAGTTTTAAAAGGTGAACCGGGCAAAAAGGGGCTGCTCGCATTACTGCGCGACAAGTTTATCGACCGTCGACTCGGCGAAATCAATCAACGCCTCAGTGATCCGGCTTTGCCGGACGATGATGCCTTTTCACTGGCTCATCAAAAAAACCAGTTGCG
>CBHWET010000504.1:0-3292 GCA_966112985.1 uncultured bacterium
CAGGAGGCTTTTCATCCCACGGGATAAAAGTTTTCCGACAGCTGGAAAATGGAGAAACCACAGACACGAAGAACTTCCGACGACTGGGAATGTTTCATCCGGCACTTAAGGTCAGATCACTCCATCCAAAACCAAAGGTCTTCCCAAAAGATGCGAACCCTGGAGGAAAATCTCGCCTCGCTTGGGTCTCAAGCGAGGCGAGACGAATGAAACGGCTTTATCAAGGCAGCGGACCGGCGCTGAAATTGTCGAAATACGCACCGCGGTCAGGCGGGTTGGTGGAGAAATGCTGGCTGTAACCGATGCCACACAGCCCAGAGTGAAACGTCGTGTCCGTTGCGGTTAGCAACAACGCGCCATCCAGGAAGTATTTGATCTGACTGCCTTGTGCTTCCATACGGAGGGTATGCCAGCCGCTTGAGGCGACTGTTGTGGTCGTGGGCAATAAATCAGTCAACGCTCCATTCACGAATTTGCCGGCATAGAGGCGTCCGGTGTAATTCTCCCAAAACATCGTGTAGCTGTTGCCCGAGCCTTCAAATGTTGTATCGAGTCCGGCCCAACCATCGTCGCGCAAGAACAAACCGTAGCGTTCGAATTCTTTTTTGCTCACGTAGGCGGGGCGATAATTGAAGTACACAGAGCATTGCACGAAATAGTTGGTGTGCGTCTGCATACCAACACTGAGCGATTCGCACGTGCCCTGACCAAAGTTCGTTTTGTCTGTCATGAACAATGCTTTGCCATCGCCACCCGGCGCCGCCGGGCTGAAGGTTTTCACCACGGAATGATTGAACTTCGGCCGGCCAAACGTGTTTGTGCCGACGGTGGTGAAGTTTTCAGAAACCGGCAAACTGTGATCCAAGAGCGGAACCGAAGGATTATACAGTTCCGGATAAACGATCATACGGCTTGTCGGCTTGACCCAGCCCCACATTGCGGACGCGCCGGGAAACGGAATGCGATAAAAGCCGTTCGTGAATTGATCCGCCACAAAACGTCCGCCGCCATAAACAATCTGGCCCAATTGCGTGCCGGTGTCGCTGGGCGTGGCGCGGATGGCGTACTTGTTCGTCAACTGAGTTGTATGATTGTAGACGCCAGTATCTGGCAGAGCCTGGATAACCGTGCCGGTGAAAACTTCTTCCACCGCAGTCGAACGAATCCAGCCAGAACGCCAGGTTGTGTTGGCAGGAATGAACACCTGGTAGTAGCCGCGCTTCGGGAAGCTGCAGAAATAGAGCTGGTTTGAATACGCGGTCGTGATTTGCGAACTGGAATCAAGATTACCGCTGCGGATCGGTGTGCTGGGCGCGGTCACGCGAACGACCCGGCCTACCTGAAGTGTGCCTGTGGGATTAAACACGATCGGGTATTTATAATGTCCCCAGTAATACGGACAAAGCACCGATCCATTACTGCGAAGCTCGCTCTGAAAATGCACGTGCTCGGTCGTTGAATTGCCGGTGTTGTCGGAAAGCCCGAGGTAATCGCCGGGATTCACTCGTTGACCAACGGTCGCCGACACCTGCAGCATGTGCGCGTAACGAACATCAATCGCTTCGCCGTTGGGCGCTGGTGCGTCGACCGCGATGTGAACAAAGTTTCCGTAATAGGTGGAGTGATCATTCACCGGAAAAGTCCCGACAGCTTCCACCACTGTGCCAGTGCATGTCGCATAAACGGGCGTGCCGGTCTGCACCGAGTAATCGCTTCCAATGTGATTGTTGTAAGCGTCGGGTGATACCCACGTCGAACCCGAGAAACCTGTCCAGTCCGCGATCGAAGTGGAGTTGGTGTATAAATCGAAGAATGCTTCGATGATAAATCCATCCTGGAACGGAAGGATTTCGTGTGGCCCTGGCGCGATCTGCGCAGAAGCTGGAGTTGCAAACGGAATGGCAGCAGCGGCAAACAAGGCCGCAACGTATCGGACGAGTTTTCTTTTCATATTGGATTTTAGGTGTTGCCGGGGAAGACCGAGGGGTGCCGAGACCTTAGGCAATCGTCATCCGCTGTCAACGAAATGAAATTGTTCTTGTTGAACCGTCGCCGACTCAAGAATTGAGTGATGACGGAAAAATCCGTTACTGTCGGTCCCGCATTGAAACCCAAACACTTAACGAACTGTGGATAACCGTCGCGCTCTTACGCTGGATAATAATGCGGTTGCCTCCCATGCAGCCGGTGCTTCAGCCAATTGGTTGCGTTATGCATGGTTTTGTCCGAAGTGGCCGATGATCTGGACTTCGCTGCTGGCAATCAGTCTTTTGCTCGTTCTCAAAGTGAGCCTATGGTTGTTGATCCTGTTCCTGCCAATTTCGGCACTGTATGTTCTGTATTGGATCCGTGTAAAAAATCATTTTTCGCACGGGGATGTTAACCCGGGAATTGTCATTCAGACTGAGCCGACTCTCATTGCGGTGGCAACAGATTTAGTGAAGCGCGGCGGCGAGTATCCGGCAGTAAAGGTGTTTCGGACGAGAATGCGTACGTTCATGGGCGAACCGGCTCAAATAGGGACTCGGCTTCCAACCGTTTCTCTTTACTTCCAAGGCACCGATCCTAAGGCCCTTCATTGGGCTGACTTCCACCCGTTGCCCGTGGAGTCCGGAACCTCGGACGCCGCCGTTCTGCAACGCATGATGCTGGCGTTCAACGAAACGGAGTGGCTGCGATTAGAGGACTCGATAGCACGGCTTCCAAGTCGCAAACCGGGACTATACAGATTCAAAACATGGCCGGTGATCGACATTCCAGTCGCGAACGCGATGCCGCTGGATCAATTCTGGCAGATCATTGAGAACTCAAGGGCAACAACGCAGGCCGAGCAATTGGAGTTGTTCAAAAGTTCGCTTCAACAGTTGTCTCTTCCAGAGTTAATTGCCTTTCAAACCCGATTTCTCGAAATTAAATCGGCATTGTATGATTGGGACCTCTGGCTTGTGGCCTGGTTGCTTGCGCGCGGATTGTGTTCTGACGACAGCTTTGCTGATTTTCGTAACTGGGTGATTTCGCAGGGGCGGGAGCTTTATGAGAATGCGCTTCAAAATCCGGATAATCTCGTTGATACCCTGAGGGGTCACGACGTGCCCACGTTCGAACATTTTTCCTATGCCATCGCGGACGTTTACATCGAACGAACGCGTCGACAGCTAGCGGATCTGAATGTGGTTCAACGAAAAGAACCGACTCGCGGTGCATGGCTGCGACCCCAATTAAAGGACCGTAGCCAAAGCAAAATGCTCAACCTCTGTGTGGTCTTCAACGAAATGGGCGATGAAGAATTTGC
>CBHWET010000505.1:0-3229 GCA_966112985.1 uncultured bacterium
TTGCCGACATTGTCAGGAGTACCTGTTTCGTCTGTGGTTGGGTATCCTAAACGGCCCAACTCCCAGTTTAAGCTGGACCATTTGTCGCGAATCGCCCCCTGCACCATGTGGGCGCCGGTTGCAGGCTTCCAGAAGATAGAGCCGCGTTGAAAGTGATTGTACTTCCCTGTGTTTCCAGCTGTATCGAGTTCGTCGGTGGTCGGGTAACCGGCATAACTTTGCTCCCATCCAAGCGACGACCATTTGTCCCGAATCGCCCCTTGCACCATGTGTGCCCCGGTTCCGGGAGTATAATAAATCGATCCCCGTTGGAAATGATTGTAGCGGCCGACTCCGTCTGGAGTTCCGTTTTCACCAGTTGTCGGATACCCGGCGTAACTTCGTTCCCAACCGAGACTCGACCATTTATCGCGAATCGATCCGTAGACTTCCCACGCGCCCGTCGATGGCGACCAATAAATCGAGCCGCGTTGAAAATGTGTAAACTTACCGACGTTGTCCGGACATGTCAGTTCACATGTCGTGTTGTTGCCGAGAATTCCGCCTGCGCCACCGAGTTGGTTCCAGCGCGTAAGAATTGCACCCTGCACGCACGTTCCCCCGCCATTGCACAAATCCATGAAATGCGACCAGTTCCAGTAAGGACCTGGATCCGTATGGGAATTACAATATGGATCAATCCCTAAATTCGCCGAGGCATAGGCTGGCCAACCGGCAATTCGCTTTTGGTCATGGCCAATCACGTGGTTACGGTCCATCGCCCAGCCAAATTTCGTTTTCAGGTGGCGCGTCACCCCTGCGGAAGCGTTATACATCGCCTCGGTATACCACGCGGGATTGCTTGCAAAACCTTCATGCTCCGTGCCGGTGCAATGGTTATTCCAACAGCGCACATGCCACGCATAATAAGCGTCGCGCACTGACTGGCTGACTTCGCCTGCCGGCGCATCGCTGCCCGCGTCTTGTTTCCCATTAACGAGGTAATGAATACTCGCCTGAACGCTACATTGCGCCAGGTAAGACCTCGAACTCCAGTAGTAACCCTCCATGTCATGAATGACATGAAATTTATGGCCGTATCCCGATGTGTTCCACTTCGTGCAACCTGTCGGGTACCAAACAGCCGGACCGTAATCGGTGCTGGCCTCTGCTGCCAATCCAAGGCCAAGAATTCCGAGGGTAATCCCCGCGGAGGTCCTTCTTAGGACACTGCTGGACGTGACATAACTGCGACGGGCATTGTGCTCTTTCATAGTTTCGATTTAGGTTTTTTCCGTCCACAACGAGTCGCAACGAAGGGGGTGCGCACGACTTTCATAGGGAACAGTGGAAGACACTAGGGAACGCAAGCGTTCTCGCCTATCACCTGAAAGAGGTAGTTTGGAGAAGAATCAAATTTGTTTGCGCAACAAAACTACTCCAATAGGAGTAGTGAAACGTCCGAACCCCGAATCAGAACGTTTCTTTTCCGAGGAACTTAGCCACTGCCTCCGCTTGCGAACGCACGTGCAGCTTTTCATAAATATTACGCACATGTGTTTTGACCGTCAGGGCGCTGATCGAAAGGGTATCTCCAATTTCTTTGTAAGAACGGCCCTTCGCCACGAGCCCTAGAATCTCGTGTTCGCGTTTTGTTAGACCTGATGTTTCGTTCGGCGATTGTTTTTGCTGGAAATATTGTACGACTTTTCGCGCGATCATGTTCGACATGGGCGCGCCGCCTTTTTGCACATCAGTTAAGGCGTTGAGAATTTCTGACGGGGGCGTTTGTTTAATGAGATAACCACTCGCTCCGGCCTGGAGCGCCTGGAAGATTTTTTCACTGTCGACGTACACCGTCAGCATGATCACCTGTAACGTCGGCCGCATCTCTTTCAATTTCGCGACAAGTTCGATTCCCGACATGTGCGGCAGATTGATGTCCATCAAAGCGACATCAGGCCAATCGCGCGGGATGTTTTTCAACGCCAGCTCTGCATTCGGAAAAGAGCCAACACATCGAAAACCAGTTGTGCCATTGATAACGACAGTTAAGCTCTCCCGTACGCCGGCGTCGTCTTCCACGATGGCAACTTTGATAGACATGTGAGGGGTGTATTAAATCCAATACTCCATTCCAATCCCACGAAGCAAGCCTGTTCACACCGCTCCAATCGTTCAGTTGTCGATTCACTCATCCAGTGTTAGATAGGAAGTGAATGCCGAAACAACACCGGTCCAATATTAAGCAGCCAACCCTCTCAACACAGGCGAAACCTGACGCAGACCTCGATTCCGCCGACGAATTTCATGCATTCCGTCCTCATCCCTGGCACGGACTCAGCAGCGGCGACGAAGTGCCGCACGTCGTGAATGCATTCGTAGAAATTACTCCCTTCGACCTTGTGAAGTACGAAGTCGATAAGGTTAGCGGTTACTTACGGGTCGATCGTCCGCAACGCACCTCCTCGCAGCCGCCCGCGCTGTATGGATTCATCCCACGCACACTTTGCGACGCACATGTCCATAAACTCTCCCCTGATTCACGCTGCGGCGACGGTGACCCGCTGGACATCTGCATCATCAGCGAACGGCCAATCACCAAATCTGAAGTCATCGTCCGCGCACGACCGATCGGCGGGTTGCAGATGATTGACGGCGGCGAAGCAGACGACAAAATCATTGCCGTACTGCAGACCGACTATGTTTGGGGAAAGGTTAACGAACTGGAAGACCTGCCTTCGGTCTTGCTGGAACGTCTGCATCATTATTTCGAGACCTATAAAATCGTGCCCGGCACGAAGAAAAAGTCAGCTATCATCCGCCGCTCTTACGGCAAAGCTCACGCCTCCAAAGTAATCGCCGCCGCGATCAAGGATTATCAGGAAGCCTTCGGCACAGAATAGGCAGCCCCGGGGCGCTGTTGCAAATCAACCTTCGCGACATTGTTCTGCAACGGCGGTGTTGCAAGTTTCTTTGGCTCCTGATGTCACCGAGGGTAGAAGCCGCCGCTGGTAGGGCCCTCGACCTCCGGGCGCGCCGCGGGAACGTGAAAGTTTCAAACCTCAGCGGTTTTTGCAGAGAGGGCTACGGCAAAGGTTAATCCATTCATTTGTTGGTCTATTGGAGCACGGCGCGCTCGGAGATCGCGCCCTACCCTGCTCTATTACAGAATAGCTGCTTCTCTCGGCGGTGGGAAACTTTCCTGTACGGCTGAAGTTGAATTTTCAATGACGGGAAAACTGTCTTT
>CBHWET010000506.1:0-3227 GCA_966112985.1 uncultured bacterium
GGTGAAAAGAAATTGCGCGAGTTTGGACAAGTATTTCTTCAAGAGATCGCGCGGCATATCCAGACATATCCACGGCAGATTTTTGCGGACGAATCTTTCGACGCACCGCAAGCGCCTGTGCGAACAACCCTAAACGACACAACGCGCGAAACGTTGAAGCTCTTCAGAGGTGGACAGACCGTGGAGCAAATTGCCCGGAGCCGTTCTGTCACTACAGGGACGATTTATTCGCATCTGACTGCGGCGATCGAAGCAGGGGAATCGATTAACGTCTCCCAACTCGTGAGTGCCACGGACCAACAACAAATCACCGCCGCATTCAAAAACTTTGGGCTGGCAAACCTGACCGGCGTGAAGGAACAGCTTGGCGACAAATTCGATTACGGCGTTCTGCGTCTGTGCCGCGCGATCCTACAAAAGGAATAGAGCTTTCGAAGTCGAAGTGGAGCCAGTTGCCGGACTTGAACCGGCGACCCACGCTTTACGAAAGCGTTGCTCTACCAACTGAGCTAAACTGGCGTCCAAAAGAGCGGTAAAAAGTAGATTTGCTTCCCTCTTGTGGCAAGTAAAATTCTGCCGACTCACCTTCAAACCAAAGGATTGTTTCATTCCCTGGACTCTATATCATCCCAATCTCTCTCGTATGACGCGCCCGAGTTACGCCGGTGGAAAGGCTATCCGTGTTCTCCTCGCGGCCTTGTACTTTCTTGTTCTGACCGCTCGTGGCCAAAACATTTTTCAAGTCGCATCCAACAAACCGCCTCAGGCGAGCAGCGGCTTCGGTGACGTCTGGGGCGACGGCAATCTCGCCTTCATGGGTTCGTGGACGGCTTATGCCACATATGGAGTCGGTATATATGATATTTCCGCGCCTTCTGCGCCTTCTTTGTTGACGGTCTATAACTACTCGACGACGACAGGGAATCAGTTTGAACAAGGCGTCTTGAGGAGCAATTTGCTTTATATCGGCGCCTGGGGTAACGGCAACAATGGCGGCAGTGGCGTTCATATTCTGTCGCTCACGAATCCCGCCTCGCCAGTTCTACTATCCCGGATCACTGCGGCCAACAACGGCTTCAATGACGTTCATACGTTGTTCCTAGAGCGCAACTACCTCTACCTCGCGGCGCACGAAAGCTCGGGAATTCTCAGTGTCAAAGTCTTCGACGTAAGTAATCCCTTCAGTCCCGTTTATCTGCAGGATGTTGTCACAACAAACACCACGAAAGTGCATCAGATAACGGTGGGAACAAAAGGAACGAACACGATCCTCTATACGTCTGGCTGGGGTGTCTCGCCAAATACGTTGGGACAAACCGATATCTGGGACGTCAGCAATGTCGGAACTCAGGCGGCGAAGTGGCTTGGCCGAATTTATTCGGGATACAGTTCGCACAGTAGTTGGCCCACGGCTGACGGTAATACGCTCGTGGTATGTCGCGAAAAAGCCGGCGGTGAAGTCAGTTTCTACGACATCACCACGCCTCCTAATCCATCCCCAAGCTCGATCACAAACCCGGCGCCTTTCGTCGTGATTTCGCCGGCAAGTATGGGCATCGAAGCGGACATCCCCCACAACCCGGTGATTGTAGGCAACCTTCTGTTCGTCAGCTGGTATCAGAACGGCTTGCAGATTTTCGATATCGCCGATCGCACCAAACCAGTTCGCATTGGCTCGTACGATACATATTCGTCGACGGCCACATCATCATTTCAAGGCAATTGGGGAATTTATCCTCACCTGGGTTTGAACAAGCTATTGCTGAGCGACATTAATAATGGCTTCATGATTCTCGATGCTTCGGCGGTGCTGACGGCGACTAATAATTACCCGCCACTCCTGGTGAAGTCGCCTACGAGCCAATCTGTCACTCAAGGTTTCCCGTCGACGTTTTTGGCCACCGTGACAGGGTCCTCGATGAACTATCGTTGGTTTTTCAACGGTGCGCCGATCGCAGGCGCCACCGCGAGCAGCTACACGATTACAAATACGCTGACCAGCCATTCGGGTTCCTATTCCGTCATCGCTTCGAACGTGGTGCAGGTCGGGCCTTTAACAAATCTCCAGTCAGTCACCCGTGCAGTAACGAGCAGCGTTGCGACGCTTAGCGTGATCGTGCCAACGAATGGGCCAGTCATTACATCTCAACCGCAAAACGCGGCCGTATATGCCGAACAATCGACGACATTTTCCGTCGCAGTCGTGGGCAATGCTCCGTTTAGTTTCCAATGGCGCTTCAATGGCACCGATATTCCCAATGCCACAAACAATCCTTTGACGTTGGAAAGCGTGCAGGGGGAGATGGTGGGGACTTATTCGGTAGTAGTCACAGATAGCATGGGATCAATAGCGAGTTCGAATGCAACGTTGACGATTATTGATTCGCCATACATTAGCGCCGTTCGCGCGAACCCCGGCGCCAGAGCAGCGCTCATTTCATGGGATACAACTGTTTCGTCGGATGGTCAGGTTCAGTTCGATCCAGCCACGGCACCCGGGCAGGCACAAATGGCAGCGTTTTCTTCTTCGGCCACATTCAGTCAGGCGTCTTACACGGATACAATGACGACGACGAATCACGCCATCATGCTGAGTGGTCTCACACCCGGCACCACTTACAATTATCAGGTCGTGTCGAGCACGACATCGAACAGCTTTATCTCCGGGGTTTACACATTCACGACGGCGGGCGCGCCCATCGTACTCGATAACACGGAT
The DNA here is from genome assembly GCA_966112985.1 of uncultured bacterium. Classification (GTDB taxonomy): domain Bacteria; phylum Verrucomicrobiota; class Verrucomicrobiia; order Limisphaerales; family JACDHS01; genus CBHWET01. Next base: position 2,720 of record CBHWET010000506.1, read on the forward strand.
GTCGCTGTTACCTACGCATTGAATTGGAGCACCGGAACTGGTTCGACCGATAAATTTGGATCAGATTATCGATTCGCGAGCGTTGGCAGTGGAAATTCCAATGTGACGTTTCGCCCGACGCTTTCGGTTCCCGGTAAATACGAGGTATCTGTGTGGTATCCCCAAGGAGGCAATCGCGCAACGAACACGCCTTTCCTGGTGTCATTCGACGGTGGATCGCAAACGATTCGCTTGAACCAGCAAACAAACGGAGGCAAGTGGGTCTCTCTCGGACAATATATGTTTGCGGCAGGAAACGCGGGATTTGTAAGAGTTTCAAACCAAGCGAGTGGCGGGACGGTTGTTCTCGCGGATGCTGTGCTGTTTCAGTACGTCGAGGCACAAGACCTTCCTGGCGACGGCACGGTGCCGGCGTGGTGGTCCAAAGTTTATTTCAGCACCAACAACATCAATGCAAATGCTGATGCTGATGGCGATGGATATTCAAACGCGCAGGAGTACGTCATCG
>CBHWET010000507.1:0-3223 GCA_966112985.1 uncultured bacterium
TTCATCCGGAAGAACAGGTTTTGTTCGGTCTTCCCGACACCATTTGGTTTCCAGCCGATGGCTTTTGCACGTTACCGGGGGATACCCTGTCATTCCTATTGTTTCCGGTTAATCAACCCCAGTTTTTCGATGCCGTCGTTTTCGATAAACAGCAGCGCGTTCTCGAGATCCAGGTGAAGAAACAAAATGCCACTTCGAATTGGATTTGGGGTGCATTCAGGATGTCAGGTGCGATTTTCCGCCAGCTGCACGACCTGTGGTTGGAACGAAACCGTGCCGACGAATATCTCGGCACTCTCGTAAATGAGTTCCTCAGCCGTGGCGGAACGGCACGGGCTGTTTGTGCCGGCCAATCTTACGTCGACGTCGGCACACTTCACGGTTACCGCGAAGCGATCAAGTTGCTCAGCGACAAACCGGCTTCAGGAGATTTTGCGAAAGTGGACGCCCGCCCAACACGACTGCCGATGACCCAACAATGGACCGAGCCCGATCGACGACTTGAATCTGTTAAACTATGAGCCAGTCCCCGGATTTACTTGATACCCCGCAACCAGCCGCAACGTTCAGCACTGATGAGATAAAACGTCGTGTCGAACAACTCGGCCCATGGTTCCACAACCTTGATTTGCAGGGCGTCAAAACCGCCCCCGCCCACTTCCTCGGGGACTATCCTGCATTTAAATTTGGTGAGTTTGCGTTCGCCATTCCACCTGATCTTACTGGCAAGACAGTTCTCGATATCGGATGCAACGCCGGATTTTATTCGTTCGAGATGAAGCGCCGCGGGGCTGAACGCGTGGTCGCGGTCGATTCAGACGAGTTCTACCTAAACCAAGCCCGTTTCGCTGCCGAAGTTCTTAATTACGACATCGAGTTCCACCAACTATCGGTCTACGACGTCGCAAAACTCCGCGAAACATTCGATCTCGTGATTTTTATGGGTGTTCTTTACCACCTGCGCCATCCATTGCTCGCGTTGGACCTCATCCATGAACACGTAGCAAAAGATCTGTTGCTCTTTCAATCCATGCAGCGCGGCAGTGACGATGTGTTCGATACTGCAGCTGATTATCCCTTTGTGGAACGTGACATCTTTGAGCAGCCGGGTTTTCCCAAAATGTATTTCATCGAGAAAAGGTATTCAAAGGATCCGACGAATTGGTGGGTGCCGAATCGCGCCTGCACGGAAGCGATGCTTCGCAGTGCTGGATTCCAAATCCTGCAGCATCCCGAACAAGAGGTGTATCTCTGTCGTCGCGTTCCGGTCGACGATCAGGTCGGCGACCGATGCGCAGTTTACCCAACACGTTAACAGTTACTGAAATTTTATGATCGACTCCGTGATGTTTTGGAACGAGCCAAACAACAAATCCCACTGGGATTTCCAGATCGACAGGGATTGGGCGATTTTTGCGGAAATGGTGAAACTCGCCGCGGACGCTGTTAAAGGCGAAAACCCGAATCTACGCTGCGTCCTTGGCGGCATGTCTCCAATCGATCCCGGGTTTGTGATGAACCTCAAACAAAAGGGTGTCCTCGATAAAATGGATGTTATTGCCGTACACGGATTCCCGCTCGATTGGAACCATTGGCAAATCCACGAATGGCCAACGAAGCTAAAAGAGATAGAAGCCGTTACCGACTTGCCACTTTGGGTTTCGGAAGTGGGTGTTTCCACGTTCGGTGCAGAAGAGGTGCAGGAGTTCGGTTTGAAGCGGACCGCCGAACTGCTTACCGGTCGTGTTGAACGCATTCATTGGTATTCCCTCTATGATCTTCCAAAGGCATGGCCCGCGACGACACGCCATAAGGAAGCCGAAGGCTCTGCGTACTATCGCCATTTTTATATGGGCCTGCTCAGGGAAGATGGAACGCCGAAATGCGCCGCCGCACACTTCCCGCGTTTCACGCCGGACCTGGGCATCTGTCAATGGTTCCACTACGAGGATCATCGTCTCGACGATGCCGTCAAATGGTTGAAACGCCTCGGGGTTACGTATCTTCGTACCGGATTAAGCTGGGCAGATTATTACCGGCCGAACGCTATCGAATGGTTCGACAGGCAGATGAAAGCTCTCGAAGACTTTAATGTGACGGTCACGTTTTGTTTTACACCAGACCATCTCGGCATAGAACCGCACCACACGAGTCCACCACGCGAAATCGAAGGTTACGCGGAATTTTGCCGCGAAATGATCCAACGGTATGCGCCGCAAAAGCGCGAAGTAAAAACCGACACCTCAGTCGTCACAGCATAACCTTATGCTCGATCGCAACTCACAGGGCACGCAGGACGATGCAAATATTCCGCTACATACAGGCCAGCGCGTCGTCGTTCATGCACAAGTAGACGGAGAACAATCGTACGATTTGCTCAGGTTACTGCGTCGATCAAAAGTAATGGTCGTCAGCGCTCATCCTGACGATGAAACCATCGGCGCCGGATCACTGCTCGCGGAACTCGAGGACCCGACACTGATTCACGTAACGGATGGCGCGCCACGCGATTTGCGCGATGCATTGGCCAACGGTTTTTCTTCCCGCGCTGATTATGCAACAGCTCGTTTGCGTGAATTACACAACGCACTGGCGACCGGAGGCATTGCCTGCATGGAATCCGTTCAACTAAACTTCGCGGACCAGGAAGCGTCGTTGAAGCTCGTTGAACTCACTTGCGCGTTGGTGGACCACATTCGCCGGCTTCGTCCCGAGATCATCGTCACGCATCCGTATGAAGGTGGCCACCCGGACCATGATGCTACGGCTTTCGGCGTTCACGCTGCGCGCGCGATTTTGTGTCTGCACGAGGATCCGGTACCGAAGGTTGTTGAGATGACTTCGTATCATAGCTCGTTTGGAGAGATGGCAGTAGCCCGGTTCCTCTCCGCTTACGGAATCGAACAAACCGAGTTGCACCTTTCGCCGGAGCAGCGACAGATCAAACGTCGTATGTTCGATTGCTTTGTCACGCAGCAGAAGGTCCTCGCCGCTTTTCCAATTGAATCGGAAAAGTTTCGCCTCGCGCCGGTTTATAATTTCACTGAACCGCCGCACTCAGGGCAGCTCTTCTACGAACAGTTCTGCTGGGGGATGACGAGCGCGCGGTGGTGTAAACTCACCCGGGCGGCCATGGAGAAACTTGGTCTTCCTGAGGAAAGCGACTTTTCCAACCTCATCGTCTGTGCGAAATGAGATTAACGATCGTCAATGTGGCGTATCC
>CBHWET010000508.1:0-3216 GCA_966112985.1 uncultured bacterium
GCAAGTTCAGTCCTCGTTGTGCCGGGCGTAGTGAGTGAAGAAGTTTCCTACAAACAGAATTATGAACGTTCAGTCGAATGCATCCGCATGGTTTTGCCTGTCGCAGAGAAGTTGGGCGTGAAGTTGGCGTTCGAGAATGTCTGGAACAATTTTCTGCTGAGTCCTCTAGAGGCCGCGCGTTTTGTGGACGAATTTAAGAGCCCGATGGCCGCCTGGCATTTTGATGTTGGCAACATTGTCTACATTGGGTGGCCGGAACAGTGGATTCGCGCACTGAATAAGCGAATTGCCAAAGTGCATATTAAAGAATTTAGTCGGAAGAAGATGAACGAGCAGGGAATGCGCGCCGGCTTTTCGGTCGAATATCTCCAGGGCGATAATAATTGGCCGAACGTGATGAAGGCCTTTGACGACATCAATTACGACGGATGGTTTATTGTGGAGCCTGCATGCGGTCCTTGCAAACAGGACATGGAACCTTTGGACTACCTGAAAAAGGTTTCGTCTCAGCTCGATAAGATTATTGCACTATAACTGCTCACTGGAATCGAATGAGAACTTTTAACGCAATTCTGGGGCTGACCGTTCTGCTTTTTGTTTGCGGTTGTGCCGAACTGAGGAACGGCGACCGGCCATCGGATTCGGCGAGCAAGCCGACCTTTTATTTTGGTGAATTACGATATACCGAAGTAACGACTTACGACCGCGCATGGGTTGCGCTTCAGGTGGCCATGAAAGAACTCGGTTACACGATCAAATCCTCGGAAAAGGACCTTTTGCAGACGAAGATGGTTGCGAAAGCGGGGGATAAAGAAATTAAAGTTGAACTTGAGGAAAACTCCCCGACAACGACGGAAATCCGCATTCGTGCCGGTAAACTTGGGGACAAGGCGCTAAGTCAACATGTGCTGGAAACAATTCGGAAGCACCTCTGATGGGTCTGTCACATCAAGACAAAGTCCGATTGAAATACCGGCTCCCCTCCAGCATAATAACCTTTCGTGCAGTTAATCAGAGACATTTACGCGAGGAAAACGGCTGCAGGGCAGCCCGTTATTTCATTTGAATTCTTTCCGCCGAAAACGGAAGAAGGTGAGCGGACATTTTTCGACAAAAGTGTTCCGGCTCTTGCCGCCTTGAAGCCGGATTATTGTTCCGTCACTTACGGGGCCGGCGGCAGCACTCGCGATAAAACACTCTCAATCGTTGAGCGCATCCAGACGCAACATCAGCTGACAGCGATGATGCATCTGACCTGCGTGTCTTCAACGGCGCAGCAGATTGGCGAAGTTCTTGCCGAGGCGCGGAAACGCGGGATTAAAAATATTTTGGCTCTGCGCGGCGATCCGCCGGCTGGCAGTGCAGAGTTTAAAAAGACCGAAGGTGGTTTCGAGTACTCTTACGAATTGATTCAGTTTATCCGGTCCCAGAACGGCTTTTCAATTGGCGCCGCGGGATTTCCGGAAGGGCACATTGCCTGTAAGCAGGGTAAACAGGCCGATTGGCAACACTTAAAGAAAAAGGCTGATGCCGGTGCGGAGTTCATCCTGACACAATTATTTTTCAGCAACGACGACTTCTTTGAATTTCGTGACTACGTCCGCAAACTCGGCGTCACGATTCCGATCATTCCAGGGATCATTCCGATTCTCAGCGCGACACAGATTAAGAAGTTCACGAGCCTCTGTGGCGCGAAGCTTCCTCCGGAGTTGGTGAAGGACCTCGACAAGTACAGCGACAACGATGAGGCGTGCATTGAATTCGGGATCGAATACGCAACGAAGCAATGCGAAGGGCTTTTGCGCTGCGGCGTTCCCGGACTGCACTTCTATACGTTGAACAAAGCCCGTTCAACGACAGGTGTTTTGAACAATCTCGGACTGGCCAAATAGGTTTTATTAATCACCCGGGACCTCCGAGGGCAGGTCTTCTCTCCTAATGGAAGTCTTTCGGCCAAGCCCCACGTTGAAGCAAAAAGCCGCAGGCGGGAAACCGCATGCGGCTTTCTGGATTAAATCGATCTTTTCCTGCCTTAGAAACGCGCCGTCACCGCAACACCGAACGTCGCCGGATCGCCAGGTTGACGAACCAGCAGGTCAGGCTGGAACGAATTGCGGAGGTCGAGTGCGTTGTTTGAATAATGCTTATCGAAGATGTTCTTTGCGAAGAAGTAAATGTCGACGTTCTTGATTTCGTAGCCGACCTGGGCGTTCACAAGAAGGAATGCGGACTGTGATGTCGTGTTGGCATCGTCGAGGTAATAGCGGCCAAGGGCAACGAGTTCTCCCCGGATATAAAAGTCGTAAGGTAAACGACAGGTCGCAGCAAGGTTCGCTGTGAACTCGGGAACGAAGCTGATGTCATTTCCGTCGAAGCGCGTGCCCGTTGAAGGATCGCCGAACACGTCGTATGTCGCGTGTGTATAAGCGACGCCCGCCGCTAACTCGAATTTCTCGCAAGGCTTTGCTGTCACTTCCACTTCAGCGCCATAACTGGTCGCGCGTTCCGCGTTGAGCAAGAAGGATTGCGTTGGATTCGCGGGGTTTAAACGGAACACCTGGTAATCGTCCGTCTCCGTGTAAAATAACGCGGCATTCGCGGTGAGCTTATTTTCCACCCACGAGGTCTTCGTGCCGACTTCGAACTGCCACGAACGCGCGGGATCAAACTTCGACTGAGCTGCGTTGTCGATGGAAGGATTGAAGCCGCCGCTCTGATAGCCTTGTGCGACGCTTGCATACACCTGCGCTTCTTTATTCAAATGATATGCAACCGCAAGTTTCGGTTGGGCGGACGTGAAATGGGCTGAACGGCTGGACGAAAATGTCGCAGGCGGAAGTGTTGAAACGCGAGTGCGATCCATCTTGCGGTCGTCATACGTCAAGCGGACGCCGGCTGTGAGGTCAAGATTTTCAACAACTTCGTACGTTCCCTGGCCGAACGCAGCATAGGTGCGTGATTCCGAATGAGAGGTCGTGGTTGCCGAGGTTGTAAATGGGACAGGAACCGCGACAAATGTTGAACTGCCGGAGCTATTCTTCAAATCGCCATCGAGGAAGAACAAGCCGCCGAGCCACTTCAATTTTTCTACGTCTTCAGCTGATTGGACACGAATTTCTTCCGACCATTGTTCGAGATCCGGGTTAGCAAAACCAATCGTACTGACGAATGGCGACGCTGAGAAATCGAAATCCTGCGCGAGATTCTGTTTCCAAT
>CBHWET010000509.1:0-3183 GCA_966112985.1 uncultured bacterium
ATACAGCGATCGTTTGTTTGCCGTGTGAAATCTTCGTTGAACTCGGCCTCGCCATCAAAGCTGCATCACCGTTCAAACGAACCCTCGTAATCTCGATTGCCAATGATCGTCCCAGCTATGTGCCGACATTGAAGGCCTTCAAGGAAGGCAGTTACGAAATCACCAACGCCCGCGTTAAACCTGGTGCTGGTGAAATGCTCGTCGATGCCGCTGTAAAAATGTTGAAAGAGCTCGCAGTCAAATAACCACGAGCTCTTTCATACAAATCTAATTAGTTCGGTTATCAACCTCCGACTTCGGCGCGGGCTTCCGCGGCGAGCGGAGTGCTCAGGTAACGTTCACCGGTCGAGCAGGCAATCGTAGCGATCATCTTGCCTTTGTTCTCCGGACGTTTTGCCAATTCAATAGCGGCCCAGACGTTGGCGCCAGTTGAAATACCGACGAGGATTCCCTCCTCTTTCGCGAGACGACGTGCCATAGCGAAAGCGTCGTCGTTTGTAACCTGGATACATTCTACAATTTGCGCGTTACCTTTGCTGTCCTTCAAGTGAAGGTTTTTGGGAACAAATCCCGCGCCAGTGCCTTGGATTTTGTGCGGACCTGGCTTGACCGGCTGACCAGCCAAAGTTTGGGAAATAACTGGCGAATCCTTTGGTTCCACAGCAACCGCCTGGAACGACGGCTTCTTTGGTTTAATCACTTCGACACACCCGGTAATCGTCCCACCGGTTCCGACTGCGGAAACAAGGAAATCGATTTTGCCATCGGTATCTTCCCAAAGTTCTACTGCCGTTGTTTTGCTGTGAATGGCAGGGTTGGCAGGATTTTCAAATTGTTGGGGGATCCAGGAGTTCGGCGTTTCACGAGCGATTTGCTCCGCTTTCGCAATCGCGCCCTTCATGCCCTCGGTGCCGGGAGTCAAAACCAACTTCGCACCGAGCATTGCGAGCAACGTGCGTCGTTCGAGCGACATCGTTTCCGGCATCGTCAAAATCAATTTATAACCCTTGGCAGCGGCAACGAATGCGAGAGCGATACCGGTATTACCGCTGGTTGGCTCAACAATCACCGTATCCTTCTTAAGAATGCCGCGTTTTTCAGCGTCCTCGATCATCGACATACCGATACGATCTTTCACGCTGCCGAGAGGATTGAAAAATTCGCACTTCAGAAGAATCGTGGCATCCAGGCCAGCCGTGACTTTGTTCAGTTTAACGAGCGGAGTACGCCCAACGGTTTCAACGATGTTATTATATATACGCGACATAAATTCCTTTTGACGATTAGAGGAACAAGATAGGCGATTTTGTCCGTTTGTCGCGGTCGGGCAAGTATTTTCTCAGCGCGTTCTCATGTTCCAATAAGGTCAACTTCCCCTCGTCAAAAATCACAAACGGATCCTCTGGAATCTGTCCTCACCACACCACCAATTCAACGGCGTCAAAAAAAGAATCGAACTCTAGCGCAAGGCATTCTATAGACGGAAATGCTTTGGCGCTTTCTATTGGTATTTCTTACTGGCACATGTTTTGTCTCCGCTGAGAAAGTCCCCGTAGTACCGGTCGGCCTCGATGCGTACCGTCAATGGAACAAATGGCCACAGCAGCGCATTGGCGTCCGCGCTTATATGCGCAGCACCTATGACCGCCGCGGCGGCAACGAAGGAGCCGACGCCAGTCATTTTCTTTACCAGACCGCCGATGATTTCAATGTGTCCCTGGATGTGCAGGGACGCGGTGTACTGTATTTCGCGCGTTACAATCACTGGCACGGAAGCCCATGGCATTATGTCGTCGATGGACAGGATAATGTCGTACAGGAGACAAGCACAGCTGACCCAAACCATCCGAAAGAAAATTCTGTCTTTGTCCCCGAGAAGCCGTTTCCCGCCCCACTGACCTGGACGTGGTCGACAACGAAGGGAGCCGATCTCATGTGGACTCCAATCGCTTTTGAAAAGTCCTTTCAAATGGCTTATTCGCGCACCCATTACGGGACCGGTTATTACATTTATCATCAGTTCATTGATGGAACTCCTCTCTCCCAGCAGCTGCATTCATGGACGTCCAACACCGTCTCGGACAGGCCTATTCTCGAGCTGATCACACACGGCGCCGAGAAAGCATTACCGCAGCGAACAGCCGAAGAAAAAAATCGACGCTCACCTTTTTTAGCGAACGAACAATGTGTCCTTTATTCTTCTGATGACGGGCCGCGAACCATTCGCTCGATTGAGTTGACGATTCCAAAGAAGGACGCCGTCGATTTTGGAAAATGTCGATTGGTGTTCGTCTGGGATGGTCATTTCACACGACCGTCAATCGATGTGCCGGTCGCACTATTCTTTGGCGCCGGGACGCTCTACAACCGCGATGATCGCGAATATCTGGTGAATGCGTTCCCGATGAAAATCAGGTTCGCCGCGGATGAGGTAAAGTTGTCGTGCTACTTCCCAATGCCGTTTTTCCAATCCGCCCGATGCACGCTCTATAACGGCAACAAAGAGTTGTCCTCGGTGAAGTGGTCCGTCCGCTCCGAGCCCTATAAGGGCCCGGCCAACCATGTCGGTTATTTTCATGCGACCTATCGTGATTTTCCAAAGCCCGTGCCGGGCAAAGATCTGGTTCTGCTCGATACACGCGAAACTGAAGGTGGCGGTGATTGGTCGGGAAGTTTTGTTGGAACGAGTTTTATTTTTTCTGATCGCGCGAATCTCACCACGCTGGAAGGTGATCCGCGCTTTTTCTTTGACGATTCGCAAACGCCACAGGCATACGGCACTGGCACCGAAGAATGGGGAGGTGGCGGCGATTATTGGGGCGGTCGCAACATGACCCTTCCGTTTGCAGGGCATCCATGCGGCGCGCGCAACGACAAGGAGGCAAAGAATGATGAAGGCAAAATTGAATCGGCGTATCGATTTCTGCTCGCCGACCTCATGCCGTTCGGCAAAAACGCTGTCATCCGGTTAGAGCATGGGGCCGTCAATGACTCGACAGAGCATTATCAAACTGTGACGTATTGGTATGGATTACCCGCCGCGTCACTTGTAAAGACGGACGTGCTTCAACTTGGCGATGAACAAAGCGAAAAGAAACATGCTTACGCGTCGCCCGCGGCATCAGAGCCTTACGAAATTCATTCGCGCTACGAATGGGGGCCGGACATGTTACAGGGGAAAGA
>CBHWET010000510.1:0-3169 GCA_966112985.1 uncultured bacterium
TCTTTGGAACTCTCCGAAAGTCGTCCATCCTGCGGGATGGACGAGCTTAGAACTCGGGAAAATCACTCGGCCCGCCGGCTATGCCCGTGCCAAAGTTCCGGGAAACTCGTCCGTCCGCCCAGCATGTCCGTTCGGGACTCACAGAGAAACCAGTCGGGCCCTGTCGAACTTTCATTTTGGAGACTTTGAAATATCGGTAGCGGTTTGTTCCTGCACCTGTGTGGAATTGTAGGGGCAAGATTTCGCAGTGATAATCCGCGTGCGGATTTGTACAATTAATTGTCGAATAGACAGCTGATATGCCTTTTCTCCCGATCGCCCAACGCGAACTGCTCGTCGCTGCGCGCCGGCGCAGCACCTATCGCATGCGTTTCTGGGCGGTGCTCGCCGCGTCCGTCGTATTCGCATGGCGTTGCGTGCACATGCTGCACGTGAAAACCTCGTCGGCAGCGCAGGGTAACGAACTATTTCTAACACTGTTCGTTCTCGCCTTTACGTTCGCGCTGTTCATTGGCGCACAAACAACGTCGGACTGTTTGAGTGTCGAAAAACGGGAGGGAACAATGGGTTTGCTGTTTCTGACTGACTTAAAGGGTTATGACATCGTGGTCGGCAAACTCGTGGCGAGTTCAGTCGCCGCGGTTTATGGATTACTGGCGATTGTCCCTACGCTTGCCGTGCCCATTTTGTTAGGCGGTGTCTCGATGACAAGTTTTCTTCATGCGATCATTGCGATCGGAAGTGTGTTATTGCTGTCTCTCTCGGCGGGGATGTTGGCTTCTGTTTATAATCGTAACGAAAGGAAGGCGGCATTCTATACGATTTTGGTCATGCTACTGGTTGTCTTCGGTCCGTTGTTAATTGGATTCGTAGCGGAAGAAAACCGTTGGTTCGCCGATCCTCGCGAGTTGTGGATGATCTTCTGCGCGAGTCCTGGATTCATGATTCTCCAGATATTCGGCGGTAATCCGTGGATTCCCGCTGAAGCTTTTTGGATCAGCAGTGCGATTACCTGCGGTTTGGCTTTCATCTTCCTCACACGCGTCGCAGCGAGACTGCCCGTCAGTTGGCAGGAGAAGGGGGACACGAAGCGAAACTCGAATGCAGCCGTCAACCGTTCGCTCAAGCTGGCGCGTATGCGTGCGCGGTTGTTGGATATTAACCCATTCCTTTGGCTGTCATTTCGGAGTGGAAACAAAAAAAATTATGCATGGTTGTTTGTGGGGGCGATGGTCTTGATTTGGTCTTCCGGTTTTCTCAGCGATTCAATCGTGATGTACGACTCGATAGTAATCGTGCCTTTGATTTTGACCCTCAATGGATTCTTTAAAATCTGGATTGTCACTGAAGCATGTCAGCAATTGATAGAAGCAAGACGAAGTGGAGCGTTGGAGTTGCTACTGTCCACGCCGTTAACGGATCGGGATATTATCCGCGGCCAATGGTTCGCGCTTCGACAGCAGTTCGCGTTGCCCCTGATGCTGAGTGGTATTCTCGAACTGACCTTGATTTTCATCGGCAAAGAACACAGGTGGTTTTACTCGGCGTGGGTGCTGTCAATTCCAATGGATTTCATTGCGCTCGGTTGGGCCGGCATGTGGCTGGGATTGACGGCGAAGAATACGACGCGCGCAATCATGCAAGCCGCAGTCCTTATTCTCATCTTACCCTGGCTAACGTTTTACTTGTGCGGGTTATTGATCGAATTTATTTTGCCTTATCCTATTCCCCAGGCGATTCATCGCATGACAATGCCGATGATTGAACTTGGTGTGACAAGTTTCTGGCTATTCCTCGGGGCAGCGGCTGCCTACTTCGTCGGTCTCCATTGGGCGCGAAAGAATGTGCTGCAAAAGTTCCGTCTAATCGCGACAGAGCAATACCAGCTAAAGAAAAACGATTGAGACGCTCACAACAATACCGTTGAAAAAAACAGGGGAATACGGTTCAACAGGGTTAATCACATGAAGCTCTTCTGTTTTGCGTTCCTTATCATATTCAATTCTTTGGTTGCAATGGTCGCCGTCGCACAGCCGACGAATGCGTTTCCGCTTTGGCCGGACGGCGCTCCAGGCGCAAAGGGAACGGATCCTAAAGACATTCCCACACTCACGCCGTATTTGGCGAAAGAACCGAACGGGGCAGCGATGGTGATCTGTCCGGGCGGCGGTTATGGCGGACTGGCCGACCATGAAGGCAAGGATTACGCGTTACTTTTGGCCGACCATGGAATTACATCCTTCGTTCTGAAGTATCGGCTGGGCAGTGCCGGATATCGGCATCCGATCATGCTGCAGGATGTTTCTCGTGCGGTCCGACTCGTCCGTGCCAAGGCAGCGGAATGGAAGTTGGATGGACTTCGGGTCGGGTTGATGGGCTCTTCTGCCGGTGGTCATCTCGCATCAACGTTATTGACCCATTTCGATGCAGGTAAACCGGATTCCGCAGATCCCATTGAACAGCAAAGCAGCCGGCCGACGCTCGGTATTCTTTGTTACCCTGTGATTACGATGGGCGAAAAAACTCATGCGGGTTCCAAAAAAAATCTCCTCGGCGAAAACCCATCGGCAGATTTGGTCAAAGAACTATCTAATGAACTTCACGTGACAAAAGACACGCCTCCTTGCTTTCTGTTTCATACGGTTGCCGACCCACATGTGCCTGTTGAAAACAGTTTGATGTTTGCCGATGCATTACGGAAGGCGCAGGTTCCCTTTAGTCTTCAAGTTTACGAAAATGGAGGTCACGGAATCGGGCTCGGATTCCGCCCTTATGCAAAATATGAGCGAGGCGAGGGTAAACTGCATCCGTGGACCGATAACTGCATCTTTTGGCTCAAGGAACATGGGTTCGCGACGAAGTAGTTAGAAATGGAGTTTTCAATTCTAATTGCAACGGCGGCCGCGAAGACGAAAGCTGTCGTCAACTGAAGAAAGGAATATATGCCAGCGTTAATTGCCCTGTTGGTTATCGTCGGTCTGATCGTCGTTGTCGCGTTGTTTGTTGTGGGCGTCTACAACACCCTCGTTACTCTTCGCAACCGTTACAAAAACGCGTATTCACAAATAGACGTGCAGTTGAAACGTCGATACGACCTGATTCCAAATCTCGTTGAAACGGCGAAAGGCTATCTCAAACACGAACGCGGCACGCTCGAAGCCGTAATTGC
>CBHWET010000511.1:0-3167 GCA_966112985.1 uncultured bacterium
TTTGAGTTCGGCGATTTGCTTTTCGAGATCGCGCATTTGGCGAATCATGTCAGGCAGTTGCTGTAACGCGATCCACTGACGCTTCGTTTGCTTGTCGGGCATCGCTGGAATTCCAAGGACCGTTCCGCCATCGGGAACGTCGCGCATTACGCCTGATTTGGCGCCAACGGTTGACTGTTTACCGAGTCTGAGATGTCCTGCGATACCGGATTGTGATGCGATGACAGTGTAATCGCCCAGGTGCGTGCTACCGGCAAATCCAGCCTGCCCCATGACGAGGCAATTCTTTCCCATCACGACGTTGTGTGCCACATGCACGAGATTATCGATCTTCGTCCCGGCCCCAATCACGGTCGAACCGAGCGCGGCACGATCAATCGCCGCATTGGCACCGATCTCCACGTCATCACCAATAACAACATTGCCGACCTGCAACACTTTGCGATGTCGTCCTTCGTCAAAGACGTAGCCATATCCGTCCGAGCCAATGACGGTACTGGCGTGAATGGCGACGCGATTGCCAATCACGGTTTTCGCGTAGATCACGACGTTCGGAAACAGCGTTGCATCTTCGCCGATCCGAGAGTCGCGCCCTATGTAATTACCGGCCATCAAAACGGAACGGGCACCGATTTGAACGCGAGGCCCAACGACACAATGCGGCCCAATATGAGCCGTTGCATCAATTTGTGCGGTGGGATCAATTGTTGCGGTCGGGTGAATACCTGGCCCGTGTTGGTCAGGCGCGAAAAAAATTGGCAGTAAACGGGCAACGGCAACACGCGCATTCGGCACGCGGATCAAAACTTTGCTTGATGAACTGAAATTGCCTGACACCAGAATCGCGGAGGCGGCACTGTTATCGGCAGCAACAAAGTATTCTTCTTTATCAGCAAAAGTCAGGTCCCCTGCTTTTGCATTATCGGCCGCCGCAAAACCGGTGAGAATTGTCGAGCCGTCGCCAATAACTTCGCCGCGGATTTGTTGTGCGATCTGAGTAGCCGTAAACGTCATAAACTTTGTGTATCGATCTGCCCGTTGAGGAGGGCGAACCTTAAATGGCGAGGCCCGCTGGATCATCAGCGTCTTCGCGTTCTAGTTGCGATCGGGGAGAGAGCGCCACCATCCGTTGCGCCTGCACGTCCCAAACTTTGAGTTTGAGGCAACGGATGATATCGAAAATTCCAAGAGATGTGACGCGCGGATTCTGCAACTCGGGCATCTTTGCCATGACTTCCGGAAGACGGTAAAAGGGAATTTTCGAGTTAAGATGGTGGATATGATGGTAGCCGATATTGGCCGTAAACCACGCCATTACCGGACTCATCTGCATGTAACTCGATGATTCAAGCGCAGCCTTCTCGTAAGTCCATCCCGCGCGGTCATTGAAGGACACACCAGGAAAATTATGCTGCGCATAAAAGAGATAACTCCCAATCGCGTGCGCAATGAAATGAGGAATTGTCTGGCTCAAAAGCAGGCCGATCCAGCCGCAATAAACGACCAGTGTCACTGAAATCGCCAGATGGAGCACAAGAGCGATAAGGCAATCGAAGTGTTTCTTCGGATCGTTCCGGAACGGATTGATGCACATTCCGAAGATGAACATGAAAATGTAACCGAACAGAATCGTCAGCGGGTGACGAGTGAACAGATAAAGCGCACGCTTCGAACGCGGCGACTTATTGAACTGATCTTTCGTCATGATCGGAAAAGAACCAATGTGTGACCCGCGCAGCTTGGAATTGTGATTGTGATGATGATTATGGGAACTCCGCCAAATGCTGCTGGCACTCAAAGCGTAGATGCCAAACGCACGCATCAAAACTTCGGCCACCCGCGATCGGGGCAAAATCGCGTGGTGCTGTTGATCATGATAAATGACGAAAAAACGCAAAATGAGAAGCCCGCTCAGGATACTGCAGATGAGTTTTGCCGCCGGGTGGATGTTCCAGATCGTGCCACCGAGGGCGAGGACGAGGAGAACGCCAGTCGATAAAATATACCACCAGCTTTGGAGGGATGAATCCTTCGCGAATGGCTTCGTCGCGAGAATTAACTCCTGTCCGTTTCTGGGGATAAGTTTTTTCAGTACCTGATCGTACGTGAATACCGGTGTCGTGTCGACAACTGTGTTCTCGGAAAGCGAAATAAATGCCTGATGATCAGGCCAGTAGTTTCGTTTTCCCTTTTACTGTTCGTTCAAACGCGTGCAGGCAGCGGCCTTCACTGTCGATAAACTGGACCGTGACCTTTTCCGGCGTCACGTGGAGGTGATTGAAACCCCAAATGGCCTGCGTAAAGCCGCGATCCGAATGATCCACGTCATAGAGTGCAGCACCACCTGCACCCGAGACAATGAAACTGGTCTTGTAACCTTCGGCTTTCAGATGCTGCAGATTGTGATCGTGTCCGGAAATATAGAATGAGAACGGATGCTTCTTGAGATGCCCGCCCCAGTGTTCGATGAGCTTGGCGTTATCGCCACGTTTTGACGTTTCGCTGAACAACGGGAAATGAGTAATCATCCATTGCCATGGAGCGGTCGTTTTCTTCTTCAACTCCGCTTCCACAAAACGTTTTTGCTCGAGCTTTTCACGCGGTGTTAACGCGCCTTCGAAAAAGTTCCCGTCGAGGACGATCATTTTGATCAACGGATTCTCGGCGTCGGGCAATTCCAAGGCATACCACTTCGCCGGTAGCTTCCAGCGGGAGTCGGGGTTTGCTTTGGCATAATCGAGCTGCATCTGCGCTTTTGCAGGGCCCTGGTTGGAGTCGTATTTGGGACCGTAATCGTGATTGCCGAGGCACGCGTAGAACGGACAGTCGAAATCGGTCTTCGGATACATCTCCTCGAAGTGCGGACCGAAACGTTCGGGGGTCAGCTTGCCGTAAAAGTTGTCCCCCAACGCGAGGACACCGGCGAGAGGAGCATCCAATTGTTTGGCAAATGTTGCCATGCGCCTGGCGACCGCGCGTTGCTTATCATTCCCGGAGCCATAGTCGCCCAACGCAAGAAAGTGCAGTCCCTTTTTCGCAAATGCTGTCTGCGGTTCGTGGGCTTTGGCGCTTAGCCAACCGGCGGTCAGCAATCCAGTACTGAAAACGACAGTCTTCTTCAGGGCCTCACGGCGCGTCATCGAGGCAAAGTTCGAACTATGTTGCAC
>CBHWET010000512.1:0-3152 GCA_966112985.1 uncultured bacterium
AATTGGAAAATTGGCGAGCGCGTTGTAGTTGCGAATTCCGCCCCGTGCGGTGAGTGCTTTTTCTGCCGAAACAACCAGGAAAACCTCTGTGATGACCTTCTCTTTTTAAACGGCGCCTACGCAGAATCGATCACTGTGCCGGAGCGACTTGTTCGCAAGAATCTTCTGCGCCTGAAAACAGGCACAGCATTCCGTGACGCGGCGTTAACCGAGCCGCTCGCGTGCGTCGTGCAAGGTATCGAAGATACAAAATTGCGAAAGGGCCAGACTGTTCTCGTGATTGGTTCCGGACCGATTGGCCTAATGTTCGTCGCGCTGGCACGCCACCTTGGTTGCGAGGTCACCATTGTCGGCCGCGGTGAGGCAAGACTGGCGACCGCGAAAAGACTGGGAGCAAGCCAGGTCATTGACGTCGGCAATTCCGATTTGATCGCAGCCGTAAATGCTGCAACAAAAACGAAATTCGATGCCGTGATCGAAGCGGTCGGAAAACCGGAAGTGTGGGAAGCGGCTGTCCTGTTCGTCCGCAAAGGAGGAACTGTAAATTTCTTTGGCGGTTGCCCGAGCGGTACAAAAGTGTCACTCGATACGGGATTGATTCATTATTCAAATCTCGCAGTTCTCGCCAGCTTCCATCATACGCCAAGAACGATACGTCGCGCGCTGGAGTTGATTGAGAGCGGAATCATTCGCGCCGACGATTTCGTAAACGGCGATTGCCCGTTGAGTCAATTGCCTGAACTCCTCCGATCGATGGCCGCCGGAAATCGCGCGGTAAAAACATTAATCCGTGTTCGAGACTGACTATCCCCCATCAACCGACAAAGACAAAACTTCACCAGGCTCACATTCGGCATTCACGACGAAAGGTCGGCAGCACACTTCACAATCAGTAGTGAATTGTTGCGAGGCAATGCTGGTATCGATTGCAACCTCTGAGGTTTGCCCGCAAAAAGGACATTGAATGCTCTCGCACACTTCCATAAAGGAAAGCTAAATGGTTCAGGGATGTTTGCAATTGGCGAAAGAGGGTTTGCTAAATTATGGTTTCTCTGGCAATCACTCACCGCTTTTATGATTCAACGTAAAGGAATTATAGCTGCAGTTCTTATTGCAACAGTAGCTCTGTTAACGGCAGCTGGCGCACCCGCTGCCGAGCCGTCCTCCGTTATCGCGCGAATCCATACGATTGGAATGCAACGGCTCGCAGGGGATACTAACGCTGCTTACCTGCGGAAATTGTTCAATCTACCGGAATCGGCACAACTTCGTGGAAGTCTTCTGCATTCTTTTGCTACGGCAGCTCCACGAACCATCGGTTATAAACCGGTATCGACGAATGGCTGCGAGCAGCTTTTGAAACCATTAATTAGTGACCTCTTTTCGAGTGAGACCATCCTTGAACTGAATAATAACCAACAAACAACCACCTTTAACATCGCCGTCGACATCGACGAAGCCACTTCGACGACGTGGTCCAGCAATCTCAATACGGTCATTAATACGTGGACAGGCAAATCGGACAAACTGCCCACAAGCAGCAAATGGAAGCGACAACTTTCGCCAACGGTCGGCATTTTGTTCGCCCGTGAAGGTCACTGGACAATTATTAGCTCCGCCTCCGATGCAGAATACGAACAGTTCGCGGATAAACTGCGGAAAAAGGCTTTCGCCCTTGTAAAGGACAATTGGGTCGCAGGAACGCTCGATTGGCCCCGAATCGAAAAGGCGTTCGGGATTTCGATACCTTTTAAGATTGCGCGAACACAATTTGAAATCACCGGCAAGGGTGAGAATCTACATACTACGATTCGTGCTGAATTGCCTGAGAAATTCAATTTCCAGCCAGAACCGTGGGTGATTCCAACTGTCGTGCGGGACCCACTCGTAAGCTTCACTGCGCTCCAACGTGTAGCTTCATTTTGCAAGTCGTCTAAATTTTTTGAACAGATTGGATTAAATCCACTCACCCGAGAATGCTATTTTTGGGCGCAGGCTGACTTGCCGTTTCAGACTTTCGGGGCAATTCATTCAAACAATGCGACAAACGAGCTAAAAGCTATCTCAACACGCCTGATTGCAGCTGCAAACCCGCGACTCGTCGAGCGCCACTCAGGCCAACTCGGATTGGAACCCGACGGCTACTCAGTCGCATGGACGAACGTCCCATTGATGGCTCCTTATCTCCGTCCGTTTTCCGATAATACAGGCCAATATCTTGTTCTCGGGATGTTTCCTCGCGCCCCAATGAAAACGCCGCCGCCGACCGAGTTGCTTAATCAAATTCGATCAAATCCAAAACTGATCTATTACGATTGGGAAATTACAGAGAATCGGATTGGGCATTGGGATATGCTCTCGCGTGCATTACCCGTGTTCTCACCTGAAACATTACCGCCGGGACGCCTTCGATTAACACGCAATTCGCGATCGCCTGCGCACATTTGGCTTCGGGCTGTGGCTCCAATGTTGGGCAACACAATTACAGAGATTGCAATGACAGGTCCTCAGGAGGTTACTTTAAAACGGAAATCGAATATCGGATTAACAGGGATGGAGCTTACTTACTTTGTGAATCTACTCGATGAGAAGCTGGAAAAGCCTCCCATGGCTGCGCATCCCCCAACGAAGCGTTCTAAATAGGCCATGTTAAAACTGGGAGTCAACATCGACCACGTCGCTACCGTTCGAGAAGCGCGTTACAAAAACCAAACGGTCGGAGAACCTGATCCGATACAAGCGGCGCTGATTTCTGAGGCTTCCGGCGCCCACGGAATCACTGCGCATCTACGTGAGGACCGCCGTCACATTCAGGACCGTGATATTTACAAGTTGCGTGAACAAATCAAAACGCGACTAAATCTCGAAATGGCGAATTCTCCCGAAATTGTTCAGATCGCCCTCAAAGTGAAGCCTGACATCGTCTGCCTTGTTCCTGAACGCCGACAGGAAGTAACTACTGAAGGTGGATTGAATGTTTCAGCCAATCTTCACGCGCTTTCAGAGACGTGTAAAAAAATGAGCGATGCGGGAATCGAGGTAAGTTTGTTTGTGGCGCCTGATCCACAGCAGTTAGAAGCATCGGCAAAAACGGGCGCACAATTCGTCGAACTTCACACTGGCGCGTTTGCAGAAAAGTTCCATAACGGCAA
>CBHWET010000513.1:0-3121 GCA_966112985.1 uncultured bacterium
CCGTAATCGATTTCAACCTGCCTGCTTTCGTCTCGTATGCGTAATCCACGTGGGTGAGGTCCGGATAATACTTGCTTTGCACCCTGCCCTGGATATCCCGCACCCACGAAGTGACCCGCCCCATTGGATCGGTGATGCTTCCAAGCGAACCACAGGCACACCAATCAATGTAAGTTAAACGCCCCAGCGCATCGGCCGTCACAATGGGCTGCCATGTTGCAAGGCCGCGAACTCCAAGTCCACATTTCATCAAATAAAAGTCTTTCGTTCGGCAATCGGACTGTGGCGGCTTGGGAAGCCCACCCATGTCTGGTGCCAAATCGAAAAGCGGATCAAGAACCTGCTATTGGTTGCCTATCTATTAACAGGAAAAGAAATGACAACCAGCGCTTCATTCGGTTTGGATACACTGGACATAGCTGGTGCAGTCGCATCCGTGACTGAAAGCGAACTGAACGTGCTGAGATGAAATAGACTTGCAGAACCACGTTCTTGGTTGACCAGGACAACACCCCGTGGCGGGCATGGTGTTGGGATGTTCCGTTGGATGTAGATGAGCTTCCCTTCATTTCCGAAGGGTTCGTAATCGAGAAGCTACGCCAGCGCTATTTTTCATGGCACTGCCCGTGCTTTGGTTGGCGCGTACAAGTTCATTTAATGGGCATCCGTTTTTGCTGTGTTGTGTACGTTTTACCCAAAAAAGTTAAGCAGGGGCTGTTACTACCGTGGAGTTCTCCGCCAAACAACTCGATCAGCCCGTTCGGCTTCCGCAAAAGACAGGTTTCTAGGACGATCGATGTTACTTTCGTAACTCCAACCTGGTTTTGCAGCGACATTTATCAACAATCGTCGGTTCTTCGCCTTCTGAATTACTTTTCCCATAGTGAACCAAAACAGCTCTTGCTGGGTATTGCACTGCTCATAGTTTTCCGGAGCATCTATTGATGTGAGATCCCAGACTCCAGACGCACAGGCCATGGGCCGACTTTCTCTTATCAACGTAATCGGCATCCAACGACGCTCGAGCATTGCGGCGATTGGCGACCACTCCGAGGTGACCATTACAGGTGTTTGAGGAAAAACGCCGGGGGGAACGACTTTTTTTTGAATATCTAGTAACTCCGCCGCTGTCGTTACCTGCTCTTCGACATCGAATAGGCCTCTCAGCATCAATTTTTGCTTTTCCAAATCCAAGAAAGAACACTGTTTCTCCTCAACAAGGCTAATAAGATAAGCGATAGATTTAATAATCGGAGATTCTCGTCCATTATCAAATAGTCCCAAGAATGTATAATCCGCGATATTGTAATTGGTCATAGCGACAAAATTAACGCGACCTCTTGTTAAAGGTTTTTAAGCAGACCATGTAGATAAACGTCTCCAGAAAACAGGTTTTGTTGGTTTAAACTGTACCTCGCATCTAATCCGTCCACAATTGCCCAAGCAGGATTAGGACTTTTCTTGTCTTCAGCAAAAAGGCAAGTATCTGAGGCTACTCGGCATGCGGTATCTTTCGCCTGAGCCACGGTAGCCAATAGACTCAATAACCCCACGACAGCAAGTGCTTTGCCTCCGCGAGGGTAATTGGATGTTGCCGGAGTACCTATTTGATAAAATGGTCTATATTCAGGCGAATTCATCAATTTAGCCGCGAATGCGCGAATTTCTCGCTCGTTACGAAACCGCCTGCCATAATCAAAAAATTGAGCCCACTGTTCATTATATTCTCTAGCGTGTAATTCCATATGTATCTCCCGAGGTAGCATAACCCCATTCGCCTTATCGTGAATATTAATTCCAGCCAGTGCAAAATGACTTTCAAATTCCTGAACAAAGACGTGGTGCCAATCATACGCCATGAACCCCAGCGGATCTTTTTGACTTATCGGGCTGTTTTCCACATATGCGTAAAGATTTACCCCCCCGGATTCTTGAACTGCATCACGGCTTAACCATCGCGCGGTCGCAGGATCATAAACCCTAAACGGAGCGAAATAAAGGCCACTCACACTATGAACATAATGTCCTGTAAACCCAAAATTGGTATCTAGATCCCCAGCAAGCTTAGTTCGCCCACCATACGGATCGTAGTCATATCTTGCCCGAACAGTTCCACTGGTATCCGTCATCTCCCGAATCGAGGCGAGATGATCTACAGTGAAATAATAATTACTTCCGCTGATTTGTTCGCCTACTCGAAAGAAGCGCTTTGCGACGGTTGCGCCCGTGGAATCGCGTTCCTCGCAACGATCCGTACCGCACCACAAAAATCGTTTATCACTCGCGACGACACCATTCGTCTTCTCCACAATGCGCACACAACGACTCATTCCGTCATATTCAAAATGGGACGAGGTGGAACTCGTCCCTACCGTTCTATACATTGCCACCATCCGGTCCGCAGCATCCCATTCGTAGGTGTTCGTCTGGAGAGCACTAACTTCGTTCGTCAAATTGCCGTTTAGATCGTAGCTGAGCGTCTTGGCGACGGCGTTGTTCGTGACGACGATCTGATAGGTTTTGTTCGTAATATTGTTGCTGTAGTCGGTGGCGGAAAGCACAACGGAATTCGTCCCATTCGTTGCGACGCCGTATCCCACGAAACGATTGCTCGTGAGCATAATTGCCGCTCTGCCAGCGACACTGACCGTCCCGCCTTCGTTGAGACTCCCTTTGAACTGAATCGCACCACCGTTCGTGCGACTGGTCATCTGGTTCAGATTATTGAAACTGGCGCTCGCCGAGGCCATATCGATTTGTTCCGCTGTTCGGTTGCCCGCCGTATCATATTGATAAAAGAACTGTTTAATCAAGGCTCCCGTCACCGCGTTGCTCAAACTGCCGTGCAGCAACTGATCCACTGGATCATACGTGAAGTTGTAAATGTTCGTCGACACACCACCCAGTTCCTGTTGCCACGTTTGAATCTGCCCATCGCTGTCATAGGTGTAATCGAATTTCGAAATCGTCGTCCCGTCGCCCTTCTTGTTCCAGATCGTTTGCAACCGACGGTCATGGTCGTTTCCGAAATAACCGAGGTTCATCGATTGACCGTTTGGATACGCCACCGACGTCAGCATCAACGTATTCGTGTCATAGGTGTTCGTGAATGTTCCCAGCG
>CBHWET010000514.1:0-3108 GCA_966112985.1 uncultured bacterium
GGCGGCAGCAGCATGGATACTGCGAAGGGTTGTAACTTTCTTCTCACCAATGGCGGACGGATGCAGGATTACTGGGGTGTCGGTAAAGCAACGAAAGCAATGCTCCCGTTCATCGCGATTCCCACCACGTCCGGCACTGGAAGTGAATGTCAGTCTGCCGCATTAATCGCAGATGAAGAGACACATCAGAAAATGGCGTGTCTGGATGAAAAAGCGGCGGCGGTGATCGCGCTTCTGGATCCAGAATTAACGCTTTCGCAACCAACGCGGGTTACGGCGTGCACAGGCATTGATGCGATCGCACACGCTGTCGAAACCGCCGTCACGAAGAAGCGAACGCCATTGTCAGTGATGTATTCCCACAAAGCTTTTGATCTTTGCCTCGCCGGCTTTCCGCGTGTCTTTGCAAATCCTAACGATCTTGAGGCGCGAGCGATGATGCAGCTCGGGGCGGCCTTTGCTGGGACAGCAATCGAGAACAGTATGTTGGGCGCAGCGCATTCCGCCGCGAATCCATTGACCGCCCATTTTGGCATCGTGCACGGGCAGGCGGTCGGAATGATGTTGCCGCACGTCGTTCGTTTTAATGCAGTGGATGAGGCTGCTCGAAAAGGTTATGTCGACCTCGCTCTCGCAGCAAAACAAGGCTGCTCCAGCGACACCGATGAAAGCATTGTTAAAAAGCTCGTTTCGGCTCTGAACGAATGTTTGAAAGTGGCTCAAATCCCGCGAACGCTTTCAAGCTGCGGTGTAAAGCGTTCCAAGATTCCATCGTTGGCGGAAGAGGCTGCGAAGCAATGGACCGCGACGTTCAATCCACGACCAATTTCCTCTACAGATTTTTGCGCGCTATACGAATCTGCCTTTTAACAAAAAAAAGACGGCTCGTGAGAGCCGTCCTTCAAATTTTAAACGTCCTGCGCGCGTCTTACTTGTCCTTGATCTGCATCTTATATTCCGGAGAAAGTTTGCTTTCCTTCTGCGGAACAGGGATGCCACTGACTTCGTAATCGACCTTATATTTATAACGGACTTCCTTTTCGTTCGGCGGCACAGGAACAAAGGCTTCCCAACGATTGCGGACAACCGGGATCGGCTGCATCGGATAACTCTGGCCGTTAACGATGACCTGCGGACGAACGGTTTCCGGCTTCAACGCGTGCTGGTTGCTGACCCATTTCATTTCAACCGGGTACATATTGTTCTCAGCACGTTCCTGTTGACGCGGCGTGAGATTGGTGACCGTTGAGCAACCTGCGACGAGCAGCGGAAGAGCCAAAAGCGGGAAAAACTTCTTCGTCATACGAATCATGGGCGCAGCCTTACAAAGGTGCTGCTTAATGTAAAGTTGGATTTCGACGCCTGAAATGGTTCCGCGTTTGAACTCAGTTTCCTTCATACACTACACGGCCATCAACGATCGTTAAGCTAACTTTCGTCTGATCGATTTCAACCGGGTTAATCGAGAAAATATCGCGATCAAGCATCACGATATCTGCCAGTTTGCCTGGGGTAAGCGTTCCCTTTTTGTTTTCAGCGAACTCAGCATAAGCGGACCCGACCGTATACGCGCGCACAGCTTCCTCCACGCTGATTTTTTGTTCGGGCACCCAGCCGTCCGGATGCTTGCCGTCAAGCGTCTGGCGGGTGACGGCGGCCTTAATCGAAATCATTGGCTCCAGAGGCGCAACAGTCCAATCAGTACCGAACGCGAGCATCGCGCCCGCATCCAGCAACGAACGGAACGCATAGGTGCCTTTCGAGCGTTCCGGTCCGATCCGCTTGTCGCACCAACGTCCATCATCAGCCGCATGATAAGGCTGCATCGAAGCAATTACCTTTTGTTGCGCGAATTTCTTAATCTCCGCAGGGCGCAAATGTTGCGCGTGCTCAATTTTAAACCTGCGGTCACGCGGCCCATTTTGTTTTGCCGCTTCGTTGTAGATATCAAGAATCTTCGCGTTCGCTTCGTCGCCGATAGCATGGATCATCACTTGCAGTCCGCGTTTATCGGCTGCGAGCACGCGCTTCTCCATCGTGCCTTCGGGAAGCATCTGATCAAACCACAAACCCCGCGTATTTGGCGCGTCAGAATAAGGTTCAAAGAATTTAGCCGTTGTGGAACCGAGGCTGCCGTCCGCAAACCCTTTCAATCCACCGATGCGAACCATGTCGTTACCGAATGCCGCACGAACGCCCGCTTTTTCAAAAACGTCCCACGTTACAATTGACCGTATCGCGTAGATGCGCGTATTCAGTTCGCCGCGCTCAACCATATATTGATACATACCCACGTCATCGCCGGCGGACATGTCGGTGACGCTCGTCACCCCAACTTTCGCTGCGTGTTTAGTCGCAGCGCGTGCCGCTTGGAGATTTTCATCCCAGGAGTGCGCCGGAACTTTGATCAAATCCTCTGCGCCATCTTTGAAGATGCCGGTCGGTTCCCCGTTTTTGTCGCGTACGATTTCTCCGCCCGGGACTTCTTTGGTGTCCTTCGTGATGCCCGAGAGTTTCATCGCAAGGCTGTTTGCGAGGCACATGTGGCCGTCGGTGCGATTAACAAAAAGCGGATTGTCCGGTGTGGCGGCATCAACCATTTCTTTTGTTGGCAACGGCGTGCCCGGCCACTTTTCGTGATCCCAGTCTCCACCGAGAATCCATTGGCCTTTCGGAATCTTTTTCGCGTATTCACGAAGGCGATTCGCCATCTCTTCCGGTGACTTCGCGTCACGAAGATCAACGTTCGAAAGGGAATAACCACCCATTAGGAAGTGAACATGCGAATCGTTGAAACCAGGCAGTACCAGCTTCTTCTCAGCATCGATGACGCGAGTACTTTTGCCCGCCAATGAGCGAATTTCATCGCCATTGCCCACGGCCACAATCTTGTTGCCATAGACCGCGATGGCTTCAGCTTTTGGCGTTTTCGGATCCATCGTGTGAACGGTCGCATTAACGATGATCAGGTCAGCGGTGAGCTTAATTTCTTTGGCTTGCATGGAAGTGGTCAGCGTGGCGAGTGCAGCGGCGACAGCGATTGCCTTCATGACGGCGGAGTCTATGGCGGAAGCCGTATTTGTCACGCCTTTGTCAGCTTGCATGTGC
>CBHWET010000515.1:0-3096 GCA_966112985.1 uncultured bacterium
CGACGAACGGCCAGCGTGCGGAGGTGATTCAATCGGGAGGGACGAGCCGCACGGTCCGTTATGCGTATGATGAGTTGAACCGGTTGCGGGTGAAGGAATCGCCGGAAGGGACGTTAACGTATCAGTATGATGCGACTGGAGCATTGTCGAAGATCAGCGCGAGGTGGAGCTATTCGGGCTGGTTGACGAATGCCCCGACGCCGTTCAGCAGTCTTTCGGTCAGCGCCACCGATACCAATCGCGCCGAGTGGAATTATGGTTATGACTCGTTAGGTCGTTTGCAGACCGTAAATGCGGAAGGATCGACGGCGGATGCGCGTTATACCTACACCGCCGTTGGTAACCTCAATACGACCACGTACCGCAACGGTCTGGTTACGACTTATACTTACAACAACCGTAATTGGTTGCGGAACCTCAGGACGGTCACCGGGACCAACCTTGTGGCCTTGTTTGATTATGACAATGCGGATCTGGCGGCGCAGTTCCGTTTGTCCGCGACCGGCCAGCGGCAGAGTGCGCAGGAAAGTTATGGAGCGATTGGACGCACGGTCACTTATGGCTATGACCGGCTGTCGCGCCTCGTGACCGAGAATATTACCGACACGAACAGCACGTCTCCCGCAGGAATGATTTACTACGGGACGACGAATGTTTACTCGACGACGGAAGGATATGATCTCGTGGGTAACCGGCGTTCGCGCCAGGTGACGGGGGATGTGCTCACGAAGGTTCCGTCCTCGAATTACGAATACAACGCGCGTGACTTCGTGTTGAATGGTGGGTTTGCCTATGACAGCTCCGGCAACACGACGCAGGACGCTGCCAGTGCCGTTTACAACTACGACAACGAAAACCGTTTGGTGAAACGCAGTGGCGACGGGTTGTCGGAGGTGACGCTTGTTTACGACGCGGACGGTAATCGCGTTCGGAAAACGGTGGTGACCAATAGCGTCACGACCACCGTTGTTTATCTCGTCGAAGATCGTAATCCAACAGGCTACGCGCAGGTGATGGAGGAATGGACGTCGACGGACTCTGCCAGCGCGACACTGACTTGCTCGTATGTTTATGGGCTCGATCTGGTCAGTCAAAGCCGCGGCACGAACATCAGCTACTTCGGCTACGACGGTCTCGGCAGCACGCGTTATCTGACCGACATCAACGGCGATACGACCGACATCTACACCTACGACGCCTTCGGCATCCTGATCGGCAGCAGCGGTTCAACGCTCAACAACTTCCGCTACACCGGCGAACAATGGGATCCCGATCTGGGGATGTACTATCTCCGTGCGCGGTATTACAAGCCAGAACTCGGGCGCTTTTGGACGATGGATAGTTATGAGGGATCACAAAGTGATCCGCTGTCGTTGCATAAATACGCCTATTGTAATGGCGCGCCAGTAAACAACACCGATCCTAACGGTCACGACCTCATTGGATTTGTAGGCTCTATCTACGGAAAGCTACAGATCGCAGCCTTTGCCGCGGCTACCACATATGCTGTCTATACAGAGGCGGTCGCCGTCCTTACAGCCTTCCAAATTCTGAAGAGTGCACAGCTTTTGATCTCTGGGGTCGATCCTGAAACTGGCGATCGTGCAACTGCGATGGCAACGTTTGTTGCCGTCCTTGATGTGTTGCCCGCCGGAAGCTGGGTTACGAAACCGATAAGAGAACCAGCTTCAGACGCATGGCGGCGAGCGGCGAGAGAAACGTGGGACGCTCTTTCTGCAATTCAACGTGGAACCAGCCAAGTTCATCACCGAATTCCTCTGGAATGGGCGCACCTTTTCCCAAAATTAAATCCAAACCGCATCAGCAACCTGAAGCTCGTCGCAAAAGAAGTTCATTATGAAGTCAGTGCTGCGTGGACGCAATTTCGAAACTCTCTGGGCGGGAGGGTTCCGACCGCGCAGGAAGTTTTGGACAAAGCTGCAGAGATAGATGCAAAATTTGGCCAGCATTTTCAAGATCTCAAGTGATTTTATGCGCGAGGATATCGTATTAGAGTTGTTACGTAATACTAAACCGCTCCCAGGGAAAACGTTGCGAATTAAAGGAGCGACGCGGCAAGAAATAGAGGAATTCGAATTGATCCATTCCTTGATCCTTCCGCCAGAGTTGAAGGCATGGTTTTTCAAGGCTAACGGTGCTGATGTCAACCCGGGCGGCCTGAACGGTTTGTTTTCTAATGAGCCAGCCGGTAGTCTCGATTGGTACTTCCGAAAATTTCCTGCATGGAAAAAAAATGGTTGGTACCCCCTTGGGACAGATGGATGCGGCGACTTATATATACTCAACGCAAGCATCACCATTGAGTCCACGCGCACACACCCGGTTTGCTTTATGGACCAGAGCAATTTCGGGACATTGAGTTATGCAGTCGCTTCGGGTTGCTGGATATTTCTTGAAATGTTGCTGGAAAATGAAGTGTTGCATGCGGATGGTAAAGCGGCCTACTGGCCTTTTGATCGGGATGTAGTTCTTGCAAAAGATCCGGATCTAGCGAACTGCAAGGGAATTCCGTTGCCTTGGGAAGTCACAGAATGAGGTTCGCCAAAGGTGTACAAGCGGTGCGCGAGCAGCGATTCCATTTTCCGCATGACCGACTGAGATTCCTACGAAAAGTGGCATGTGAAACTGATTTAACTCTGCCGCGGCTCCGGAGTGCATAATGCTGCGTTTATTAACACATTTGAAAGGCTCTCCACATAATCTCGTGCGCGCTTTACTGCACGCCGTACTAAATATGGCGCTTGTGGCGTCGTGCTGCGGTTCAATAGTCACGGGCCTCTGGTCCGACGCCTATCACCTTGGTTTCCACAACAGTGCAGAAGTGAAGCAGTTGGTGTCGGATGTGAGGGAGGCGAATTGTAATGCGGTGTTCGTTGAGGTGCGGAGGAGGGGGGATGCGTTTTATCAATCGAGCTACGAACCGAAGGCTGCGAACGTTCCGACGGATTATGATCCGTTGGGCGATCTGATCAAACAGGCGCATAGTCCCTTTCACAGGGATATCGAGGTGCATGCGTGGCTGACGATGTATCCGCTGGGGAAAGGTGTCGATGCCGTCTCGGCGGCGACGAACCA
>CBHWET010000516.1:0-3084 GCA_966112985.1 uncultured bacterium
ACGTCGGTTGTCGATTTTTCAATCTGTGTGGCAGCGAGAGAACGAAGATAGTAGGTTGTCTTC
This sequence comes from uncultured bacterium, assembly GCA_966112985.1. Classification (GTDB taxonomy): domain Bacteria; phylum Verrucomicrobiota; class Verrucomicrobiia; order Limisphaerales; family JACDHS01; genus CBHWET01. The sequence continues at coordinate 64 of CBHWET010000516.1, forward strand.
AGCCCCTTTTCCCACGCCAACAAATACATCTCACTCAGTTGCTTTCCACTGGGCTGCGCGAGGTAAAGGTTTAATGACTGCCCCATGTCCAGCCACTTCTGACGCCGACTCGCACACTCAATCAACCAGCGCGACTCAATTTCAAATGCGGTTCGGTAGAGTTCCTTCAACTCCAGCGGAACGCGTTCGATCTCCTGGACAGAGCCATCGTAGTATTTCAAATCATCCACCATCGCGTCATCCCACAGGCCGCGTTGCTTCAAGTCTGCCACCAGAAAAGTATTGGCCGTAGTAAAATCTCCACTGAGGTTGGCCTTGGCGAAAAGGTGCTTGTAGGCAGGTTCTATTGACTGGCTCACACCGACGATGTTTGAAATCGTAGCAGTCGGTGCGATGGCCATCGTGTTGGAGTTGCGCAGACCGTGCCGCCGGATTGCGTCCCGGACACCGGCCCAATCGAGCCGCGAAGACCGGTCCATGTCGAGCGACGCACCGCGTTGTTGTGCCAGCAATTCAATGGTGTCCAGGGGGAGCATGCCTTCACTCCATTTCGAGCCTTGAAATGTTAAGTAAGGCCCCCGTTCTTTCGCCAACTCCACGGAAGCCTGCAACACATGGTATGAAATCAGTTCCATGCTTGTGTCGGCGAACTCAACTGCCCCTTCACTCGCGTAAGGCAAACGTAATTGGTAAAGCGCATCCTGAAAGCCCATCACCCCCAACCCCACAGGCCGATGTCGTAGATTTGAGTTCCTCGCCTCTGGCGTCGGATAAAAGTTAATGTCAATGACGTTATCGAGCATGCGCATGGCGGTCCGAATTGTTTGGGCAAGCAACTCACCGTCCATCCCCTGCCCCTTGCAATGCTTCGCCAGATTCACGGATCCGAGATTGCACACCGCCGTTTCATCAGCCGAGGTGTTCAAAAGGATCTCGGTGCAAAGGTTCGAACTGTGAACGACACCGACGTGGCTTTGCGGCGACCGTATATTCGAAGGATCTTTGAAAGTGATCCACGGGTGCCCCGTTTCAAACAGCATCGTGAGCATCTTGCGCCAAAGCCCGACCGCTTCCACCCTCTTGAAGAGTTTCATTTTCCCTGCGTCCGCCAAACGTTCGTACTCTTCGTACCGCTGTTTGAACGACACGCCATAAAGGTCATGTAAATCCGGCACCTCACTTGGATTGAACAGTGTCCATGAGCCCTTCGCCTTCACACGCTGCATAAACAGATCGGGAATCCAATTCGCTGTATTCATGTCGTGCGTGCGCCGACGTTCGTCACCCGTGTTCTTACGCAATTCCAGAAAGTCTTCGATGTCGAGGTGCCACGTTTCGAGGTAGGCACACATCGCCCCTTTTCGCTTACCGCCCTGGTTGACTGCAACCGCAGTATCATTGGCCACTTTCAAAAATGGGATTACACCCTGACTGGTCCCATTGGTGCCTTTAATGTGACCGCCGGTGGCGCGGATGTTCGTCCAATCATTGCCGAGACCGCCGGCCCACTTTGAAAGTTTCGCATCGTCGCCAATGACTTTAAAAATGTGATCCAGATCATCGTTGACTGTGCTGAGATAGCAGGAACTGAGTTGTGGATGCGGTGTGCCTGAATTGAACAATGTCGGCGTGCTGCTGACGAAGCGAAAAGTTGAAAGCACTTCGTAAAACTCAATAGCACGTTCATTTTTCTGGTCGCCTTCATTGATGGCGAGCCCCATCGCCACCCGCATCCAAAAATATTGCGGCGTCTCCAAGCGCCGGCTCTCGTGATGAATCAAATATCGGTCATAGAGCGTTTGAATACCCATGTAAGTGAACTGCTGGTCTCGATCGAGTCGCAACGCTGTTCCCAATTGTTGCAGATCAAACTTCAACAATTCCGGCGAGAGACGATTGATTTCAATGGCATTGCTGATGTAGTTCGGAAAATGTTCACGATGCTGTGCGGCAAGTTCTGCGGGCGTGCTGTGCGCGGGGAGCGCTTCGCGGTAGAGCTTCCGCAAGGTAAGGCGCGCGGCCACAAAGGTATAATCGGGCTCGCGTTCGATACGTGAACGCGCGGCGAATATCATGGCTTGCTCAATCTCATGAGGCTTCACGCCATCGTACAAGTTCTTTAGCGTTTCTTCGGCGAGATCGCGCGCGAAACAATTCGCCTCGAAGCCACGACACGCGCTGATCAGGCAACGACGGATTCGTTGCGGGTCAAGCGGTTCACGTGAATTGTCGGGGCTGCATACAAATAATTGCGATTGTGGCGAACCCTGGATGGTGCGATCGCCTCGTAACGCACGCGCCTTGCGACGTTCTTCACGGTAAAGAATAAATCGCCGCGCTGTGCTGTGATGCCCGGCTTCCATGAGCGTTGTTTCGACGAGGTCTTGAATGAATTCAATCTCCAACGCATCCCCCTTTACGGCGCGAGCAATGGCAGCATGGATCACCGTATTAGCGACGCGGATAACGTTCGCCTGCGCAGCACTGGGCAATTCCTGGTCGTAATGAAGACCTGCGTCTGCTTTGAACGCTGCCTCAATCGCGATTTGAATGCGGGACTCGTCGAATGGGATTATCCGGCCGTCGCGTTTTCGGATGGAGAATGTTTGGCCTTGTAGTGGATCGAGCTGGACCAGCCGGAGCTGGCCATTGAGTTGTTCATGTAGCATGTCGTGATTGAGTTGGCGGCTGCCACACCGCGTTTCACTGCGGAGGGAAGTCACTCGTGAACGGCATGCGGGCACAAAAAATCCCGCGTCCACTCACGAGGGAGTGAAAGGCGCGCAATACTACCGGAACATAGCTCGTCTTATTCCCTCATCCGATCGATGGCGCGATCGTTGCCCGGATCAACATGAAACGGGGCTTTGATGAGCGCGAAAAAGCAGGTCTGCTGGCTCCGAGTTCATTCTACTGGCTCCGCCTTCCCATCTTTCGACAGTGGCATAATGAAGCGTTCGTCCTCGTTACAGCGGCGCTACCGCTCAGGATTTTCACCTGTTTGTCTATTCTCCTCCGGAT
>CBHWET010000517.1:0-3043 GCA_966112985.1 uncultured bacterium
CCGATCCGCAAACAAACAACAATCCACACAACCATGTGTCGTGTCCTATCCTTGACAGATCATGCGGTCTTTTCCTTTGTGGCAAGATCGCGTCGAGCTTTCCTCACGTTCTTCGCTGCGACAGTGGCTCTCGGCGCTATCGCACAACCGCTGCCGGATCCGGTGCCTCGCGAAATGCTTCGATCCATCGATGCAGGGCACGTCCTGTTCGTTGAACATTCCGGTAATGATTCGACGGCGGTGATAGGCGACCAGGCGCATCCATGGAAAACGCCCCTCGCAGCAGTGGCGGCAGCCAATCTTACCTATGCGAACGAACCGATCGAACTCGAAATCCTGATCGGCCCGGGCACTTTCAATCTTGGGCAGAACCCGTTGTGGCCAACGAATGGCATGATTATTTCCGGAAGTGGCCCCGACGAAACAATGCTGATGTATTTCGGAGACGAGCATACGAATGGTCCGGCGATTATGTTCTCAGACAAGCAACTCGTACGAAATCTGAAGGTGGTTTGCATTCAACCAACGGGCGAACCGCTTGACCAGACGTGTGTCGGCGCGCTTTCCGACTCGCCTAACAAGAGTTACTACGGCACAAACTATATTTATAACTGTAACCTGATCGCCGGTGCGCACGGCATTCAATTGAACCCCAGCGGCACGACACAGCCGTGCCGTGTCATGTGTTGGAATTGCAGCTTCAATTCTCCGAACGCACCCGCTCAGGTCCTGGTGCCGCATGGGACAATCGAAATTCACAACTTTTATGCTGAATCAGAGGGACCGGAACCAGCTGGCAGATCCTTCAATTGCGGCTTCGAAAATTTCTCGGGAACGTTGATTCTGAAAAACGGCACGATTTCAGTGAAGGGAAGCTATGACGCTCAGTATGTCCTGGGGCTGACGTCGGGTTACCTGCCCAATAGTTTTATCAATGGTGCCGTCACAAACATCCTGGACAACATTGTGTTCGATATTACCGCAGAATCGACGAATCCGGCAGTGGTGGTTGATGTCGGCGTCGAAGGATTCAGAATTCCGCCGGTTACAAAACTGAACAACTGCAGTCATATCGATGGTTCGCCGGTGACAGTGGCTACGACCAGCAATGCGATTGTTTCTGTTACTTACTCTTTAAACATCGTTCAGCAGAGCACAAACACGTTCCTGTCATGGCCAACGTCTGCTGTCGGCTATGCCTTGGAAGAGACCGCGGATCTGTCAGCGCCATGGACGGCATCGCCGCTTGAGCGTACGACGAATGGCTTGTGGATAACTGCGACGAGTCCTGTCGGTGGCAGCCGATTCTTTCGTTTAAAAGGCCAGTAAGGAAGACAGCTCAGTGGAGGAAGAACCACAGAAGGAACGCAATAATGAGCGTACTGAGAAGTATCCATTGGATAATGCAACCTATCCGGGGCGGTTGATTGGTATTGCACGCCGGACACCAGTTAAGTTTTTCCGGAACCGGTCTGCCGCATTTGATACATGATCTCACCATTTTTTATTGGAAACGCGAACACCACATCCTGTGCCAAACACTTAACATTCGAACATAACCTAAGGATTAATCCTCAAGGTTCAACAGCTTATCCACAGGTTCGTCGGATGACTGCTGGGTTTGATTTATTGAAAGCACGGCCAGGAATGCGCCGCTGATGAGCAAATATCCGAAAGCCGCCAGGGTGAATATAAGAGGACGGTCCATTCGTATGTTTGGTAGAGCGTCGAATCACCGCACCGTTTCGTCAAGCTTTGTTGCTATAAAATCGGCACTTTTGTTTGGCTTTCGAAAGAATTGAGGTTTCGGTCGGCAGAAACAGGCAGACACGATATTGGCAATAGGCTATACAGGGGCGCGTCCGGTCAATGGAAAATGCGGAACTGGTATGAACTCACTTCGTAAATTCACTCTCACACTCTCGATCGTCCTCTGCTCAATCCCGGCATTCGCTGATACGAACGGTCTGCTGCCGCTAGATCTCAAGGCATTTGTAGGGAAGTCACAGTTCACGCGCCTCAATATTGATTGGATGCTGCCGCGCGGGCCTCAAGTCGCTGACGCGGTCCCCTTCCAGATCGATGGAATTATCGAGCTCTATGGAAAGTCAGCATTGCAGGCCGACCTTGATATCCGCACGAACGTGAATGGAATTGCGGTGGGAAGATCATTTGATGAACTTCATCTGCTCTGTTGCACGACCGGCGGTTCCCCGACGGGCAAGACGTCGGTGGCAACAATCCGTTTGAACTATACCGATGGTTCTTCAAATGATTTGTCGCTGATTTTCGGCACAAACATCCGCCAATGGTGGGGCCCGCGTCATGAGGAGGATTCAGAACTGGTGGATAAACACGCCATAGCGGCGTGGTCGATGGAGATTGCCGATGCAGCTCGAGCCGATAAGCGCAGCCGCTTCTTTCACACGACACTGACAAACCCTTCTCCGGACAAAGTCGTTAAATCAATCGATCTGGAGTCTACAAAGTCCATTGCCGGCGCGCTGATCGCCGCCATGACCGTCGGTCCAAAAGATGCCCGCACAACGGCACCGTCCACTCTACCAAACATTCCACCCGATCCGCAAAATTTGGTCCGGAAAGGTGAGCCGACTTCATTGGCAGGTAAAATTTTTGATCAATCGGGCAGACCCATCGCCGATGCTCCCGTCAGCATCCTTTCGGTGCGCAGCGTAGGCGGAGGCGACGACATTACGGACGATCCGGCGGTGGGAATGAAAATAAAAACCGGCCCTGACGGAAGTTTTCGCTTCGACCAATTACCCGACGACAAAATGTACCGCCTGTTGGTACTGGTGGAGGGTTACGCACCGTACAATTTTTTCAACGTTGATCCGAAACGCGGGCCGGTACAGATGCGATTGCATCCGGGCGAGCCGCTGAAAGCCAAAGGCAAATACTTTGCGCACGGCCAGGTCGTTGATGGGGACGGAAAACCTGTGGTGGGCGCAACGATCGAACCGCGCGGCGTCGCTTTCGGTGAAGGCGTCCGGAGCTGGGGCGGCAACCAGGGCTTTCAGGA
>CBHWET010000518.1:0-3019 GCA_966112985.1 uncultured bacterium
ACGATTCCGGAATGGAGACGCTTGTATTTGTTCTCAGATCGACTTTTCCGGAAGAACGAAGCTTGTATTGAAAAACTTTTCCAAAGTTCCGGAACGACGGCGCTTGTATTGGAACAAATTTCCTCTTTTCCATTCGGTAATTTTGGACCTTTGCGTCAAAAACAAGGCTGTTTCTTCGGTTTTCCGCGGGTTTTTCCAGAAGACAGGATTTTCCGTTCGGCGATGGCCGCCCGGCCATTAAATCTGAAATTTGCGGTTCGTCACGACGACCTGAAGACAAAAAGTCAATTTATTCGCGATGGAAAAGACGGCGTTGGCGTGTTGGAAGCGGTCGTTCAAATGGAAATGCGGCTTGCGGATTACAGTTCGTTTTTTACAGTCCGCCAATGTCACAACCAACTGAAATTCCGGGCGCAACAGCAGTGAAATCCAAATGGGATCGGCAAACGGTTTTTAAAACCTTCGCGGACCCGGTTCGTTGGGGTTTGTTCAGCGCCATAATACGAAATGGCCCGTCCACGGCGTCGCAGCTCAAAGTGGCGGTGAATCGGCAGCTGGATGCAACAACCAAACAACTCGCTTACCTGGAAAAACTGGGTTTCTTAACGGTCAAGCCTGACCCGAAGGATGGACGCCGCGCTCTTTACTCCATTGCTCCCGACGTTCCGGTTTCCAAAACTCCCACGGAAACGACGGTCGATTTCGGTCACACTCTCTTGCGTTTATAATGCAGAGCGATTGCCAAAAGTAATTTCGAATAATGACCTCACCCTAACCCTCTCCTTCCCAGGAGAGGGAACAGCAGCCGTCTATCTGCTTTTTTGACGACGACCGTCCGGCAAAGACCGTCACGTTCATTTTCGAGAAAAACTGACTTCGATTCTCCCTCTCCTGGGAAGGAGAGGGCCGGGGTGAGGTCGGCTATCTTCCCGAAAATTGATTTTGGCGATCGCTATAGAAAACGGTGCGGTCATAGCCCATCACAATTTCCCTGCTTTCTTCATCTGCCATAAGAGCCAGCTGGTCTCCTCTTGAAACGCCCCTCGCGATGGATACGAGAGCGAACCGCCAGCGCCTTCGCGAAAGTAGTAGGCACCACGATTCAAGGCGGCCTGCGGCGCGAAGCGCGCAATGTCCTGCATGACGAGCGTAGCGTTTGTCCCAAAGTCCATAGACGCCCGGGCACCGAGATAAAGAAACGCAATCCGGGAATCGACATTCAACGTGTAACGAAGCACTGCGCGCGTGAGCACAATGTCCAACATGAACCTGAGGGTGCGCTCCTCTTTGCTGGTGTATTCGATTCTCGGCATCGGTTGATAACCGCCGTAGCCATCGGGATCAGGTGCTGCTTCGATTTCGCGTTCGACACGTTTGATTTCGGTGTGCATCACCATGCCGGCGGCAACGAGGAGGATGTGTTCCCAGGGGACGCCGAATGGACGACCGATTGGGTCATAAACCATCAATGCTTCCGGCGTGCAATCGATGCGATTGGTAAACTTGCTCGCGGGTAACTGGACGAGGTCGGCCTCTGCAATGACTTCCGTTTCGTAACCTTCGCCGCGCAGTGCTGCCTGCAGGCTGAATGCCTCTTCGCGCGTGCCTCGATTCAATAAAAAACCGAACGCATCCTTCGCAATAGTGAACGCATCCATCGGCGCCAGAAACCTCGTTCGTCGAAATGCCCTTTGCAGGAGGTCAATCGGCGGAACATCGAGTGTCGGCTGGAGCACGACGAATTTCATGGTTGTTACACGACGCTTCGCAGCACCGAACCAAGGCGCTCAATTCCGAGTGAAATGTTTTTCTCCGTAGCACCGCCAAACGTAATCCGCATGCCGTTGTCCGGCTTGCGGCGAGTCGGATCGTTCGCAAAACAGAGTTCACCGGGGACGTAGAGCACGTCGTTTTCGAGCGCGTTTTTGAACAGCTTTGATTTCGTCCCGCTTTTCACTTTCTCGGGAACCTGCGCCCACACGTAAAGCCCGCCCGTCGGGTTCGCCCATTTCACTTCAGCTGGAAAATGCGCGCGGATGGCTTTGGTCATCGTAGCTGCCTTTTGCGCGTAACGAGCACGCAGGTCAGGAAGGTGTTTTTGATATGCACCCGTCGAGAGCGCAGCACTCATGATGCGTTGCAACAAATTCGCCGTGCCGAAGTCATGATTGCCTTTGATGCGCAGGACGACTTCCAGAATTTCCGGCGGCAGGATGCCGAAGCCAATGCGGACACCTGTCGCATAGGGTTTGCTGTAAGTGCTGGTGTATAGAACGCGATCAGAATATTTCGGCGCAGCCAGAGCCGACGCCTGGTCCTCACCGGAAAAACGAAGTTCGCGATAGGCGGCGTCTTCCAACAGGTAAATCGGATGACCAGCCGCTTTCTCGTAACGGCGAAGGATTTCGAGAGCCTGCGCTTTCTTCGCAAAGCTCGTGGTGGTGCTCGTTGGATTCTGAAAATACGTAACGAGATAAAGCATTTTCACGCGCTTGATCTCGCCGGATTTTTTTAATGATTCGAGAACCTGTTCAAGCTGAACGAGGTCGATGCCATCGGCTTCGAGACGAATACCGCGCGTTTGAAGGCGATGACTTTGTGCCATGCCGAGATAAACGAAATAGGTCGGGTCCTCGAGCAAGACGATGTCACCGGGGTCACAGATCGCTTCCGTCAGGATGTAAAGCAATTGTTGTGAGCCGTGCGTGATGACGGTTTCATTCGCGGTGTACTTCCTCGGCTTCGCACCGGCGGCGAGATCTTCTTGATAAGACAAATCCGCTGTAAGTTTGCGCAACTCAGGGTCACCAGCCGTCGTGCCGTATTGAAGAGCAGGTCGGCCGGTCTTGGGTGATCGTAAAATCTCGTCAAGCAACTCGCGGGTTTGATTCACCGGGAGCGATTCGTTATCGGTGAAGCCTGCGGCAAGGGAAATAAGGTTGGGGCGCGACAGGGCGACTTCCATTAACCACGAGATGGCCGGCGGTTCAGTGTTGCGGCCGAGTTCAGACAAAGCGGA
>CBHWET010000519.1:0-3018 GCA_966112985.1 uncultured bacterium
TCGTATTGAAGTGCCATCGCACATAGAACCGCGAATTGTTCGCAATGTTCAGCCCTGAAACGGTGAACGTCTTACTGACGACAGTTCCGTTAGTAAACGAATAAGCGCTGGCTCCGGTCGAGAACGCCCCGCTGTCTCCTGCAGTGTACGCGGTCCAATTGGTTCCATCGGTGGATAAGAAAAACGTCACAGACGCGGCGGATGTATTCGTCCGATAACGTTCGTAATCGAAGGAAAGATTCAACGCCGCAATGTTACTGCCCGTTCCATTGTAAAAGCCCGCCATGATACTGTTCGGCGACGTATAGCCGCTCGACGTCATGAAGCCGACGGCACGATCATTCATGCTCGTACCCGATCCCCAGTTATATCGCCCACCGGTCGTTGGCGCGCCGCTACTGGCGACCTGAGTAATACCATTCAGATTTGCGGCCGAACCAAATGTTGGCGACGCCGTCCCGGCTGGCGTCATCAACCAACCCGGAGGCAGATTAGTTCCAGTCGCCATCGAGTCGAAGTTTTGGCTGTAAGTAGCCTGGCTCAACAACGCCTCACCCTGCGCGGTCACGATTTGCAGGTTTACCGTCGTACTTGTTGCCGTGCCGTAAGCATTAGAAATCGCCACAGAATAATTCCCAATGTCAGCCGCCTGAGCGCCAGAAATCGTCAGCGATGCCGTCGATGAACCGGTAACGTTGCCGCCGTCGAAGACATTTGTTCCATTCTTTTTCCATTGGTAAACCAGCGGCTGTGATCCCGAAGCCACAACCGAGAAACTTGCCGTCGCACCTGCAACCACACCGACATCTTTCGGTTGTGTCGTAATCACCGGATCGTTGACGGTCAGTACCGCATTCGAACTGACGACTGCCCCTGCAACATTGCTCACGGTAACGGAATAAACCGCCGCATCGGCACCTAGAACGTTCGTGATCGTCAAAGTCGCCGTTGCCGTTCCAATAATGTTCCCTCCGTCACTCAATGGATTCCCATTCTTGCTCCACAAATAGCTTAATGAGTTACCTGTCGCTGACACCGTAAACGTCGCTGTGGTTCCAGGATTGTTTGTGCGGCTGCTCGGCTGGGTGGCGATGACGGGCGGCGTCAACACGGTCAGCGATGCCGAGGAACTTGTTGCTGATGCGATGCTATTGCTGACAACGAGGCTGTAGCTGCCTGCCTCCGTCGACGTGATGTTGCTCAAGGTAAGTGACGCCGTCATTGATCCCGTTATCGTTGCGGAATCAGAGATGTTGGCACCACCCTTCTTCCATTGATATGTCAGAGGGGCCGTTCCACCGGCCGTCGCGCTGAATGTAACTGTTGCGCCCTGGATGTTTGTTTGACTAACGGGCTGCGTCAGAATCGCAGGATCAATTACAGACAAAGTGACTGTCGCGGTATTTGTAGAACCAAGCGAATTGGTAATCGTGCAGCTAAAACTTCCTGCATCAGCCGCCAAAACGCTCGAAATGGTCAGCGTCGCATTCGTGGCACCCGAGATATTGCCGCCGTCTGTGAGAGCAATCCCGCCCTTCAACCACTGATAGCTCAAGGGCGCCGCGCCACCAGCCTGCACCGTAAACGTCGCGCTGGTTCCGGCCGAATTCGTCCGGCTGACGGGATTTTCAATGATACTCGGCAAGGCGGTGTTAGGATTATTAAACACCATAACCACCGGTAAATGGTCCGAAGAGACTGAGTCATCATTCGTATTTAAACTGCTCGGGGTCGGCGACAACAAATCGGTTCGAAAGACCTGGCTTGATTGAATCGTCGAATACAAAGAATCGCAGGGCAGGATATAATCGTATCTGTGCGCCAAGGGCAGCGATTGAATCGAAAACGTCCGATCATCGTTGTCCACCGGATTACGTGGCGTCGTCATTTCCAGGCCAGTCGCCGCATTCACCAATCGGGTAAAAGGCTGCTGACTCGGTCCCGGCGGACGATTCACATCCTCATTAAGATCGCCCGTCATCACGTAGTGATGGGCGGAGTTGGTAACGAGGAATGTCGTCACAAAGAAATTCGACACAACACTCGCCTCTGCCGCGCGTTTCGTGCAGCTGTCCGTATCGCTTCCAGACTTGAGGTGAGCGGTGAAAACGTGGAGCGGTTGAGAAAATCCTGGAACGATGATTTGCGCTTCGAACAAATCGCGCGTGAAGGTGCCATTGTATCCGAAGTTCGTCAGACTCGCGCCATCCAGCCATTTCTGCGAACGCGAAATCTGCCAACGACTCACAATTGCACTGCGAATAAATCCGTCCGATCCGGAATTCGTCGCGTAATAATACCCCGGCAAATATTGTTTAACAAAGTTCGTTAACTCCGACGTTCCTTCCAGAGGAATTTCGTTGAAGGTAATAATGTCAGGATTCAAATAAACAACCTGCCGCCCAATCGCCTGAACTTTCGCCGTGTTGGTGCTGAAGTCCCCCACCCCGTTGCCTTTCACATTGTACGTCATCAACGTCACCGTGCTGGCGCTGATGCTCAAAGACGCACTATCGCTCGTCGCAATTCCTGCTTCATTCGTTACCACACACCAATAGCTGCCGGCATCCGCCGTTTGCACATTCGTTACCGTCAGCGACGTCGTCGTCGCACTGCTGATTTCAACGCCATCTTTCTTCCATTGATACGTCAGCGGGTCCGTGCCTGTCGCGGCGACCGTAAACGTTACATTGCTCCCACTCGATACTACCTGACTTTGCGGCTGCAGCGTAATTGTCGGCGCAACGAGATTAATCGTCAGGTGAGCAACCGTGCTCGTAACCGTGCCGTAAGGATTCGTGACGACCACGGAATAATCTGCAACGTCAGACAGAATCAGATTCGTAATCGTCAGTGAAGTGGTTGTTACACCTGAAACCCTTCCGCCATTCGACATGTTTGCCCCATCCTTGCGCCATTGATAACCCAGTGGCGCGTCACCCGTCGCAGTGACAGAAAAAGTCGCGGTTGTTCCCGTCACATTCGTGCGGCTGGAAGGCTGAGTGGTGATCGATGGCG
>CBHWET010000520.1:0-3011 GCA_966112985.1 uncultured bacterium
AAAGAAGACCTGCCAAATGTCTGGAAGGATTTGGGAATGCCGAGCGGACACGCTTACGCCAAAGCTTTCCGCACGTGCAAAAGCTGCGTTGGCACTGACTTCTGCCGCTATGGACTCGGTGACTCGATTGCGCTGGCGCAGAAGATCGAACGCCGTTTCCAAGGCCTGGAATCACCACACAAAATGAAGCTCGCAACGGCTGGCTGCCCGCGCAATTGCTCCGAAGCTTACGTCAAGGATGTCAGTGCCGTCGCCATCGAAGGCGGACTTTGGGAAATTTATATCGGTGGTGCCGCTGGAGCGAGTGTTCGCAAAGGCGATTTACTCGGCACCGTGAACTCCCACGACCTTGTGCTCAAATACATGGGCCGCTTCATGCAATATTATCGTGAACACGGCAAATACCTGGAACGTACTTATGGATTCGTCGAACGCATCGGCATCGAACGTTTGCGCGACATCCTGATCGAGGACAGCGAAGGCATTTGCGCTCGTCTCGACGCCGACATTCAGAAAGCCGTCGATGCGTATAAAGACCCGTGGAAGGAAGCGGAAGCACCCGCCTACCCCGGCCAGTTCAAAGCGCCCCAACCGACAAACCACTTCCTGTCACAGAACTCTCACAATCACGCCTATGAGCCAGCCACAGCTTCTTGAACACAAAACGATCAATCTCGGGAGTGTAGAGCAAATTGCACTCGGCCAGGGCAGGTGTTTTCTTGTTAATGGCGAGGAGGTCGCCGTATTTCGTCAACGCGACGGACGGGTCTTCGCGGTACAGAACCGCTGCCCGCATCGACACGGTCCACTTTCCGAGGGCTTGATGGGCAATGGCAAAGTGATTTGCCCCCTGCATGCTCATCGATTCGACCTGCAGACAGGCAAAGGTCATGAACCGGCAGAATGTTTAAAGACATTTGCCGTGAAAGTGATCTATGGAGAAATTCATCTGAACACCGGTCCGGCAACCTGCCCGTAACCGCGGGTAAGTCACTCGGTTTGCACGGCTCGCGCACTGTAACTGGCACGGTGCAGATGTCGCAGTCGCTTTGAAACCATCGGGACGGTCAATACGTCCGTTAAGACACACATGCGTGCCTTTGGACGACTTTGCTGTCTTGGATTGTTTTTGCTGGCCGTTGGCGTTTCGTTAGACGCTGCCGAGCAAAAGAAACTCAATATTCTTTTCGTCTTTGCTGACGACTGGGGCCGGTACGCCAGTTGTTACCGTGGATTGGACGGACGTCCATCGCTCAATGACGTCATAAAGACACCGAACGTGGATCGCGTCGCGCGGGAAGGCGCCCTGTTCAAGAACGCATTCGTCAATGCCCCCTCCTGCACCCCGTGTCGCAGTTCGCTTCTCTCCGGCCGTTACTTCTTTAACTGTAATCGTGGCGCCATTCTTCAAGGCGCCGTGTGGGATAGTTCGATTCCGACTTTTCCGCTGCTGTTGCGCGATGTCGGCTATCACATTGGAAAGAGTTACAAAGTCTGGAGTCCCGGCACACCCGCCGACGCGCCATTCGGCGGACAACAGTATGCATATGAAAAAGCTGGCCGCGCCCCCAATAATTTTTCTGAAGAAGCCACACGTCGTGTGGAAAATGGCAAGACGGTGGCGCAGGCCCGCGACGAGATCCTCGGACAAGTGCGCAAAAACTTCGACGACTTCCTTGCTGATCGGAAACCGGGACAACCCTGGCACTACTTTTTTGGTCCGGTCACAACACACCGCACCTGGATCAAAGGCTCCGGTAAAAAGCTTTGGGGCATTGAGCCTGACGCACTCAAAGGAAAAATGCCGAAGTTCCTTCCTGACGTGCCGGAAGTTCGTGAAGACGTCGCTGACTACCTTGGCGAATGCCAGGCGGTCGACGCTTACGTCGGCGTCCTCATGAAACGACTCGAAGAATCCGGCGAACTGGAAAATACCGTTGTCGTCCTCAGCGGCGATCACGGCATGCCCGGTGTTCCTTCCGGCAAATGTAATCTTTACGACCACGGTGTCAGTGTTGCACTCGTCGTTCGTTTCCCCGGCGGCAAAGCCGGCCGTGTCATTGACGATTACGTTCGCCTGCCGGATCTCGCGCCGACCTTCATGGAAATCGGCGGAGTTAAACCGCCCGAAGGACTCTACGGAAAGAGTTTGATGCCGATTCTGAAGTCATCAAAGAGTGGTTTGATCGATCCCGACCGCAATTGGGTCGTAACCGGACGCGAACGGCACGTCGCCGCCGCGCGTGAAGATAATCTCCCCTACCCGATGCGCGCGTTACGCACGCCTGACTTTGTTTATATTCACAACTTCGCTCCCGAACGCTGGCCGATGGGAGCACCGAAAGCAGTGACCGACACGCACACGCCGTCGGAAGAAGAAATGGAAACCGACACCCGCGTTGCCTTTGCGGAAATGGATGCGAGTCCGACGAAATCCTGGCTCATCTCGCATCGCACCGACAGTCAATGGAAGTCGTATTACGATCTCGCCTTTGCGAAACGTCCGGCTGAAGAACTTTACGACGTGCGCAAGGACCCCGATCAGATGAAGAATCTTGCGGATAATCCGGCTTACGTCGAAGTAAAGGCGCAGCTCGGTGCGCGATTGCACAAAATCTTGAAGGATGCCAAGGATCCGCGCGTTATCGGCGATGGTAAAACATTCGACCGCCCACCTTACACCGGCGATGATGATCCTAAGCCGCAGAACGCGCAGAAGGCGCAAAATAAACGCGGCAAAAATAAATGAGACGAATCGTTTCGTTGCTACTCGTTCTGCTCGGTTTGAATGTGAACGCCGGGCAGCGTCCCAATATTCTTTTCATCGTCGCCGACGACATCAGTTGGCATTCGACTGGATTCACCGGCGATCCGCTGGTGAAGACGCCGAATCTCGACCGCCTGGCCAATCAAGGCGTGGTGTTCACTCACGCCGCAGTCACTACCTCCATTTGCATGGTCAGCCGCGCGAGCATGCTCACAGGAAAATGGTTGAGCCAAATGGGCGCAGC
>CBHWET010000521.1:0-2996 GCA_966112985.1 uncultured bacterium
AACAAGTTGAATGTTTTTCGACATGCCCTGCTGCCTCAGATAACGCCAGGACTGATTGCCGGATTCATGTTGGTATTTCTACCGGCAACAGGACAGTTCGTCATACCAGACTTACTGGGCGGCTCGAAAACAGTGATGTTTGGCAATATCATTCAGCAACAATTCTCTCAGAGCCGCGATTGGCCTTTCGGATCCGCAATATCAATGATTGCATTGGTCCTCGTGCTTTTTGGCCTGTGGATTCAAGCGCACCGCGCCGGGAAAGCAGAGGCACGGCCGTGAAAACAAACTCGCCGCGAACGATCGCCATCTCACTTTTACTTTTTGCGTTTCTTTATGCCCCTATTGCCATTGTTATCGCCTACTCGTTCAACGCCGCGCGATTCGGCGCTACTTGGACAGGTTTCACCACGAAATGGTACGTCGCTCTTTGGCAAAACGAACTGGCAATCTCCGCGGCCAAAACCACGTTATCACTGGCCGTTCGCAGCACCCTCATCTCGACCGTGCTCGGAACCATGCTTGGTTATGCACTGGCTCGCTTTCGGTTCCGCGGTCAAAGAATGGTCCAGCATCTTCTTTATTTGCCGGCGTTTCTTCCAGACATCGTGATGGGCATCTCTCTTCTCCTGCTGTATTCCCTCTTTCGGTCATGGACGGGATCGTTTCAACTGGGGTTGACGACCATGGTTCTCGCACACGCGACGTTTCAGCTTCCTTTTGTGGCGATAGTGGTTCGCGCGCGCATGGCGGATCTCGATCCAGCCTTGGAAGAAGCAGCGCGCGATCTCGGGGCAAATCGTTGGCAAACGTTTTGGCACGTCACATTCCCGCTGATCGTTCCTGGGATTTTAGCGGGCGCAATGCTTGCATTTACTTTAAGTCTCGATGATTTCGTCGTCAGCTTCTTCACCAGCGGCCCCGGCTCGACGACATTGCCGATTTATATTTATTCTTCGGTGAAACGGGGGGTCACACCTGAAATCAATGCGCTTTCGTCGTTGATCGTTCTCGCTTCAATAATCGGTACAGTTTTCGTTACGCTATTGCAGCGAACTAAAACTGAACATCGATGAAAGCCCTTTCACGTCTCACAACCCTGCTCTCATGCCTCTGCCTCATTTATACGGCGAGTGCCACTCAACAGCTCAACTTGTTTATTTGGAGCGAATACATCGATCCGCAGATCGTTGCCGAGTTTGAAAAGAAAAACGACTGCAAGGTTGTGATCGACCTTTACGAAGATGCCGAGAGTATGCTGGCGAAAGTTCAGGGCGGTGGCGTGTCTCTTTACGACATTGTAGTACCACCCGACCACATAGTGCCCACGATGGTAAAGCTAAACCTGCTTTCCCCATTGAAGCGTGAACGCATTGGAAACTTTAAAAATCTCGACGAAAAGTTTCTGAACGCGCCGTATGACAAGGGAAACCGTTTTACGGTGCCGTACCAGTGGGGAACCGTTGGCCTTTTTGTCCGGCACTCTGCCGGCAAACCACTCCCGGATTCATGGGGCGCGTTGTTTGATGCGAAGCAGCAGAATGGACCATTCGTTTTGATCGACTCGGTTCGAGATATGGTAGGTGCTGCGTTGAAATATAAAGGCTATAGCCTCAACTCGACCGATCCGAAACAGTTGAAGGAAGCTCGTGATTTGATTCTTGCAGCAAAAGAACGATCGATCGGTTTTGATGGCAGTGTTGGCGCGAAAAACCGCGTTCTTGCCAAGACAGCGCGCACGGCCATTGTTTACAGTGGCGAAGGTGTTCGCGGAATGGGTGAAGACAAAGAAACAGCTTACATCATCCCAAAAGAAGGAAGTCAAATCTGGGTGGACAATCTCGCGATACTATCTGGTGCGCCGCACAAGGAACTCGCGGAAAAATTCATTAACTACATTCTCGATGCGGAAACCGGCGCACGCATTTCAACTTTCACCCAGTATGCCTCACCAAATAGAGCTGCGCTGAAGTTTATAAAACCAGAAGCTCTTAAAAATCCGGCGATCTATCCCTCAGACGACGTGAAGGCGAAATTGGAATTCCTCGAAGATCTCGCCGGGAAGACGCGCCTATACGACGAGATCTGGACCCAGATCAAATCGAAGTGATGGCTTTTTAGCGCCTCTCCTCCAGAGCAAATCGCGACCCCGTCCTTGCGGCGGCAGCAACCGCTTTCGCGATATTACTGCGCGGGTAAAAAGGGCACCTTACCCAGACTCGCTTTGTTCATGACGTCCGCAATTTTCACCGGGCATCCGCCCTGGCGTTTGCTTTCGCCAGCAGCTTCCATGAAAGCGTAAATTTCCAGCGTCTCTTCAGCGGGCACTGGCGCCACGCCGGTCTGGAAGAACTTCATCACTTCGCGCAGGAAAGGTGTGTAATCACCAACCAATTGTTCATCGAGCACCTTCTTCGCACCAAAAACTTCCACACGATACGGCGCAGCGCCTTCACGCAAGCCGCGCAGGGTCGCGATCTTGCCATCTTTCCATGTGCCGGTCACAACATGCGTCGCCGGCGTGACAGAGCACGTTACCGTTTCACAGCCAGTGCCCATCACGGTGTAAAGAGCTTCGGTTGGGTGAATACCGTACCAGAAAAGGTCCGGATGATTTGCCTGCAGATGTGCAGGTCCCATGGAGATCGCGCCGTGAATCTGGCCGACGTCCGCCTTCTTCATTGCCTGAAGATTCGGGTAATAACGCAGGGATGACCCACTGTAAATGGGCACGTTATTTTCCTTCGCCAGCTTGTAAATCGCAATGGCATCAGCGAGAGAACCAGCGACCGGCTTATCAACAAAAACGGGCTTATGCGCTTTGATAACCGGCGTCACCTGTTTCAAGTGCGGCCTGCCATCCACACTTTCCAGGAGCACCACGTCGCATTGCTGACATAACTCCTCAATCGTCGGAACAATCTTAACCCCATATTTCTGTTGGAGCGTTTCGGTATATTTATCAACGCGATCCCAGCTCTCTTTGATATCTGGAC
>CBHWET010000522.1:0-2985 GCA_966112985.1 uncultured bacterium
GGCCAACAGGTTACGCAACGCCTCGGTCGCGTCCTGCTCGAACTCGGCGGGAACAACGCCATTATTGTCGCCCCGTCCGCGGACCTGAATCTCGCCACACGTGGTATCGTTTTCGGCGCCGTTGGCACTGCCGGACAACGTTGCACAACGACCCGCCGCATCATCGTGCACGAGTCCATTGAAAAGGATCTCGTCGGACGCCTCATCAATGCTTACAAGCAGGTTCCAATCGGAAACCCTTTAGAGAAAAAGACTTTGATGGGCCCGCTGGTCAACCTACAAGCCGTCGAGAATATGCAAAATGCTCTCTCCAGCCTGCGAAAAGAAGGTGGCGAGATACTTTATGGCGGGGAGCGCCTCAATGGGAAAAACTTCCCGGGGGGACGATATGTCACACCTTGTATCGCCCGGGCAAAGGCCACCTTCCAAATTGTCCATGAAGAAACGTTCGCACCGATCTTGTATGTGATGTCCTACAAGAACCTCGATGACGCTATCGCGTGGCAAAATGCGGTGCCCCAAGGTTTAAGTTCTGCCATCTTCACCAACGACCTTCGTGAAGCCGAGCAGTTCCTCTCAACATGTGGCAGCGACTGCGGTATTGCCAACGTCAACATTGGCACCAGTGGCGCTGAAATCGGCGGCGCATTCGGCGGCGAAAAAGACACGGGCGGCGGACGTGAAAGCGGCAGCGATTCCTGGAAGAATTATATGCGCCGACAAACCGCAACCATCAACTTTTCCACGCAACTTCCGCTCGCTCAGGGCATTCAATTCGGCGACGCCGTGTAGTAGGAATCCTAAGCGTACATAGGCCTTAAATAAGCTCAGAGAACTAAAACAATTATTGACAAAAGAACCCCCATACCGAAGTTTAAATAGTGTTTCACGGGGTCCTGTGGCGTTGGGAGGATCACCCTGAGGGCAGGTTAAACAGATAAACAGTATGATTTCAAACGAACGTCCATCACCTTACGGTCATCACCATCATCGGTCATCGTCTTACGGTTCAGGCTCGGGCATGCCCCCGAAACCTCCTGTTCAGGAAGACACTCTCAAAACGGAAAAAATTCAGATTGAACGCAAAACCTTTGTTTTCACTTTGAAAGAAAATCCTCGTGGTCGCTTTTTGCGCATTACTGAGGATGTAAACGGCCGCCGCGATAACATCATTGTCCCTTCAACTGGCTTGGAAGAATTCAAGAAAGTGTTGGACGCTATGGTCAAAGCGAGCACCGACATTCCGCCCAAGAACCCATAACTAAAACTTTAACTCCAAAAGGCCAGGAGCTCTCTCCTGGCCTTATTTTTTTTGGCGATTCCCACTCCTTCCGATCCCACGACGACCGCAAAAGTTACGACTTCCGTCCTCAAAATAGACGTTCTCCGCTTTTACTCTTCACGTTTCACGTCGCCGCTATTGGCCAGCGGCATTTCTTGTTTCCAAATTCCGCGTTACGCGCTCTGCGTTTTGCACAAACCCCTGTCATTCGAACCTTTTGTATTCCACGCCCAAAAAAACTCTTTTTACGTTCGGAAATGCAAATTCTAACACTCAAAACCGCCCAAGTATTGAATCAACACCCCAAAAAAAAGGCCTCTCGGTAGCGTGCGCTCGCATTCCTCAACCGATTTTTTCGCTCAAGTCAATCTTGAGATCAGGACCGGAGCGCGGCCGTGTCACAGACGATCCACAGCAAGTTAGCTAATGCCAGAAGACTAAATAATAAAGGAACCCCACCGAGACCGGTTTTCTCCGCATTTCTATCCGTGTTTATCGGTGTTCATCCGTGGTTGATGCTTTCCTTCTGCATGGTTCCGGCTAAGGAGGCCGATGGGAATTTTACGCCAGCGGAAATTGCGGCCCACGCATCTGATAATACCGTCATGTGGGGTTGCAATCGGACAAGACATAGCCAACATAAATGTCATGTCTGACAAACAAGCGGCCGCTCCAGATAACACTGCAGTGCGAACCGCGTTGTGGCGGGCATTGCACATCTCAATCGATTCGCCGCCGCATGTGTTCGAAGACGAAGTGGGTTTGAAGTTAGTGGCGCCCGACGAAGGATGGCGCAGTCGTCCAGACATGAGCCCGTTCACGCGTCCATTCCGAGCCTCTATTCTGGCTCGTGCTCGTTTCGTCGAAGACCTCGTCTCGGAAGAAGCCGCCCATGGCGTCGAGCAGTACGTCATTCTCGGAGCTGGACTGGATACCTTTGCTCAGCGCCGGCCAGAACTTGCCTCCCGCATGCTCGTATTCGAAATTGATCAGCCCGGTCCGCAGGAATGGAAACGCCAGCGCCTTGCCGAGCTCGGCCTCGCTGTTCCATCATACCTGCGATTTGTGCCAGTAAACTTCGAAGCAGATGATACATGGTGGGAGCAATTGGCAGCGGCGGGTTTCGATTCTCGGCGGCGCGCGGTCATAGCATCCACCGGTGTCGGCATGTATTTGACGAAAGATGCGATCGTATCGACGCTCCGCCAGGTCGCGAGGCTCGCTTCCGGTTCGACATTTGTAATGTCGTTCATGCTTCCGATTGAATTGCTCGATCCCGAGGTGCGCCCCGGAGTTGAACGAGCGGCAAAGGGGGCACGGGACAACGGAACGCCATTCATCAGCTTCTTCACGCCCACCGAGATGTTGGCGCTGGCCCGCGATACCGGTTTCAAAGAGGTACAGCATGTATCGGCAGCTATGCTTGCCCAGCGCTATTTCGCGGGAAGAACAGACGGCCTTCGTCCGCCAAACAATTCAGAGGAGCTGCTGGTGGCGATTACTTAGCAGCGTGACTCACCGTGTTCGAAATTGTCCAAACTCTCGTGAATGACAATTTCAAGTTTACAAAAGCATTCACCCTGATTGAGCTGCTGGTTGTTATTGCCGTGATCGCCATCCTTGCTGCGTTACTATTGCCAGCCTTTCACAGTGTGAAATCCAAAGCACAGCGAACGACCTGTTTGAATGATTTGCGACAAATC
>CBHWET010000523.1:0-2983 GCA_966112985.1 uncultured bacterium
ATTCTTTCACATTGGTTTGAAAACGAACAACGCAATCACATGTTCGGCTACTGGTTCGGCCATGACATGTTCACGCCGCCTTTCATGGCGCCGGATGGCAAGCTTTCGTACGACGCGAAGGTTCGCGCGGAGCTAAGAAGCAATCCCGAGAAAGCCAAGTTAATCTACCCAGAAATGGCGCGCGATGCCGTGGTCTTCGGTGGCACCGACCCTGGACGTTTCTGCCCGACTTACATGATTTTTTGTGAAAGCTTCATTCCCGCTCGATGCAAGCCCAGAGATCCTGTTTTCGACCGGCGCGATTGCTATCTGATCACGCAAAACGCACTCGCCGACGGCACTTATCTAAACTACATCCGCGCACACTACATGCGCAGCGCGGAAAATGATCCGCCGTTTTTCCAGAATTTCTTCCACATTCCTGACGATTGGCGCTCGATTCGTTGGTTGAACGACATTAGTCGGCCAGTGCTTAAAGGACTCGATAATACGTTTCTAAAAATCGGTGATGACATCGAGAAGGAACGGCGCGCTGGCACTTCATTCTTCAAAAAAGACGATTTCACGGACCTGAATGCCTTCGCTTCGAAGCTTCGCAGTCATGCGGATCCTGTTTCGAAATTCGTTTTCGAGAACCTTTCGAAGGAAACACAGGACGCGCTGGGCAATGCTGATGAGCGGCTGCGTGGAGCCTTAGTTAAAGACTTAAACCGGTTTCTTGAACGCGAGTTGACCTTGAGGAAGGAAATGGAAAAGAAGATCGCGGAGAAGGACGAATTTGAAAGCCGCGGCAAGAGTCCCGAAAAGATCGAACAACTCAAGAAAGACATCGAACAACTGGCGAAGACAGAAACATTTTTTACGCCGGACCGATTCAAAGACATCAAACTTTCCGATCACGTGCAGCGGTTTGTTGATCAAAACCCACAAAGCCACACCCGTATTCGCTTGAATCGTCTGTTGCTCGAAGAAGCTTATCCAAAGGAACTGGCAAAGAGTATCGGTGGCGTTTACCCGGACCTGGAGATTCACACGCCATCACCTGACGAATCGCAGCAATGCTTCCAGGATTACCTACAGGATGCGCAACGCCGCCTGCAGATGAATCAGCTGAAGCCGGGTGAAGATGTCCGAATCGACGGTGGCCGCGTGCAGGTCACCGGTCAGATCGCAGTGATGTCAATCAATGGTCTTTTGACGAAGGTGATTTTTGATAAAACACCGAAGCACGAGTTCTACGTGGAAGAAAGTTTCCCGCTGGACTGGATGTACCCTTATCAGGAGCCGTTTGGGATCATCATGAAAATCAATCGCGAGCCATTGAAAGAAATGACGCAGGAGATCTGCGATCGCGATCATAAATTCTGGAGCGATTATTCGACGCGGTTCATCGGCGATTGGATCACTTACGAAACGAAGATCGAAGAGCTCTGCAAGTTCGGCGAGAAAATGTATTTGCGCCATGATTTCAGCAACTTCAAAGGCGACCGTAAATTTGTGCGCGACGACAATGCACAGAAAGCCTTTTCGAAATTGCGCAGTTCGATTGGCGGCGTCTACATGTGGCGGTACAACAACCCGCAAACTCCGCCGGCTGAGAAAGCCCGCATGTTCAAGGAAGCTGAGTTTGCCTTCAAACAGGCGTTCGCGTTTTGTCCATACAGCCCGGAAGCCGTCTATCGTTACGTTCAACTGCTTAACAGCGTCGGACGCATTCCTGAAGCTATTCAGATCGTTCGCACGTGCCTGAAGCTGGATGCTGAAAATGGACAGATTCAAAATTTGCTCGCGCAGCTGGAAAGCATTCAAAAGCAGATGAGCAGTCCACGCGCAGTCGATGCTCGAACCCTGTTCGACGAGGTCGGGAAGCGGATGGAAGCGAAACAGACGAATGAAGCGATCAACATCCTTGATCAGATCGTTGGCAGCCCTGCTTCTGATGCCGCGACGATTCTTGAAGCAGCGAAACGGTACGTCGCTCTCGGCGATACTGGCCGTCTGGAGCAAGCGCTTGAACGTTTAGTCAGAATCGCACCTGATAACCCCGAGGCCTGGTATGACCTTGCCGGCCTTCGTGCAATTGTTGGCAAACCAACTCCTGCAATTGAGGCCCTCTCGAAAGCCATTACGTTAAGTAACGAACGCCGGGTGAAGGATCCACAAGCGCGTGATTTGGTCGCCGAGGCGAAGCGGGATTTGCGTTTCAACGTTTTGCGCCACCTGCCTGAATTCCAGAAGCTGGTTCCGTAGGTAATATTGCGGTTCAGCTTTGTAGCTCGTAGTTGACGATGGAAAGGCAATAAGTTGCCGCCGTTTCGCACCGCAGAACAAGGCGGCCCAATGTAATCGGCAGAACACCGCTCGACGTCAGTTGGTCGATTTCTGCAGGGGAGAAATCCCCTTCAGGTCCAACCCAGATCGCGATGGATTTGGGCTTCGAATCATTGGCGGCAAAGTACTTCTCAAAATATTCTCGGGGATGCCTGCTGCCCGGATGCAAAGAACCAACGAGCGGAAGATCGAATCGTTCAGCCCGGTTCAATAAGTCTTTCAACGTGACCGGCTTTTCGACGCGCGGCAGCCACTGTTGCCCGCATTGCTTGATCGCTTCGATCGCCACCTGCTGCCACTTCTCCTGTTTATCGATTGCATCGTCTCCGTCCAGCCGTGTCAGGACGCGTTCACTCAAAAGCGGAACCACACGCGTCGCCCCCAATTCGGTCGCCTTCTGAATAATCGATTCAATGAGCTTCGCCTTCGGAATGGCTTGTAACAATGTAATCTGGAAAGGGAGCGAGGGAATGAAGATACGTTCGAGGACGTCAACTCGAACCTGTTTCTTTGAAACTTGAGCCACCTTGCATCGCAACTCCCCGCCTACACCATCCAGAATCGTCACTGCGTCATTCTTCTGGACCCTTAAGACTTGTGCGGCGTGATGCGACTCCCGTTCATTCAATTCGATGGACGTTCCGCGCGTAAG
>CBHWET010000524.1:0-2971 GCA_966112985.1 uncultured bacterium
GCGAGGATTTGATTAACGAAGAGATTGGGAAGGCAGCCGAGAACGACGACACCAATAGCGAGGGTAACAATAGCAACTTGTGTTGGCATCGCGACGTGGATCACGGATTGGTCACGCGCCTCAATGACATAAATCTGCTTCAACACCTGCAAATAATAGTAGAGCGACACCGCGCTCATCGCGATGGCAAGCACGACGAGCCAAAGCAGGCCGAGGTTGCTTGCGCCCAATTGAACCGCCGTTGTGAAAACGTAAAACTTCCCAAAGAATCCGGCCAGGGGAGGAATACCAGCAAGCGACAACATGAATACCAGCATGCAAAGCGAAAGAACGGGCGCGCGACGACTTAAGCCAGCGAAGTCGCTCAGCCTCTCGCCCGCCGAACTTTCAACCGCAGCGACAACACCCAAAGCACCGATGATAGTTAGCGCGTACGTCGCGACATAGTAGATCAACGAAGCAAAACCTTGCCTGGTATTCGCGAGAATTCCGAGCAGGGCGTATCCAGCATGGGCGACGGCGGAGTAGGCAAGCAGCCGTTTGACACTTGTTTGCGAGATTGCGGCCAGGTTGCCGATAACAACCGAAAACGCGGCTAAGATCGCAATGACCGGCGTCCATCCCGCGGCATAATTCCGCCAGGCAGCGCTGCCTTGTGCACCGGCGAATCCAACAAATACAATCTTCGCGAGAATGAAAAAGCTGGCGACCTTCGAGCCAGCAGCAATAAACGACGTGACGGCCGTTGGGGCGCCTTGATAGGCGTCGGGAGCCCACATGTGGAAGGGCGCGGCGGCAATTTTGAAACCGAAACCGATAATTGTCATCACGAGTGCAACGTAAAAAAGTGGGTCTGACGTTTTTCCGGCGAGATTCGCTGCGATTCCACTTAAGCTGATTTCACCGGTTGCACCATAAAGCAGACTCAGGCCAAACAAGGTAAACGCCGCAGACATGCCACCGAACAGGAAGTATTTAAGCGCAGCTTCAGCAGAGAAAATGCTTTCTTTCTTAAATGCGGTAAGCACGTAGAGCGACAAGCTGATCAATTCGAGCGCTACAAAAATGGCGAGGATATTTTCTGCACTGACGAGAAACATCATCCCCGCGCTCGCAAGCAGCAGAAGAATAAAATATTCGCCAAGATGTTTCGTAAAAGTGGATTGCACCGATACGAAGGCAGTAAAGATCGTAAGGACGAGAATGATCTGCTTTATGAACTGCGTCGCTGGACTGACGACGAAGAACGCATCGTCCAACCGATAAACCGAATGAAACATGCCCATCCAGGCGATCGCACCTATACATCCTGCTGCAGAGAACATTGCCAGGAGAGTAGTGCGGGTTCTTGTCGGCAGCTCCCGTAATGATACAAAGTCGAGGAGCAGCACCAGGAATGCAGTGACTACGATAACTGTCTCTGGGATTGCGGCCGAAAAGAGCCGTGTGTAGTCGAAGTTCACTGTGCCCCTCCTCTCCACAAGCCTCGCATCAACTCAGAATGAAAACTCGGTGATATCACATCGAGCAGAAGGTGCGGGAAAAGTCCAACGATGACTGTCGTTGCGAGTAGAATCAGCGCCCCGAGACGTTCGGGAACGGAAATGGGAGGCAACGCTTCGGCGTGGTCGGAAAGGGATACAACCTCACGATCCGCAAAGAATCCTTTGAGCATCGCTCGTAGCGTGTAAGCAACGCCAATTACAATTCCGAGGCCCGCGATAATTGCAAATCCGGGAAATGTCTTCCAGGTGCCCACCAGCACTTGCAACTCTGCAATAAAGCCGCTAAAGCCGGGCAACCCCATTGAGGCGACGCTCGCGATGACGAATGTGACGGCGGCGAACGGAATTATTTTGCTTAGATTCATCCTTTCGAGCGTCGCTAGCTCGCGCGTATGAGTGCGTTCGTAAACCATTCGACCGACCACCGCGAAGAGCAGCCCCGCAATGATTCCGTGCGAAAACATTTGCAGAACAGCACCGCTCAGGCCGATCTGCGAAAGTGTCATCAACCCAAGCAGAACAAATCCCATATGGCTGACACTCGAATAGCCGATAACGAATTTGAAATCCCGCTGCACGAGCGCAACCGTGGCCCCGTAAACAATTCCTATCACCGCGAGAAGTGCAAGAACCTCACGCCATACATTGAGTCCGAGTGGAAAGAGAGTCATCGCAACGCGCAACGCTCCGTAAGCGCCGAGTTTCATCACAACGCCAGCAAGCAACATTGAAGCAGCTGTTGGCGCAGCGACGTGGCCGGTCGGAGCCCATGTATGAAAAGGCCATAAGCCGGCAAGAATTGCGAAACCAATAAAGACCAGAGGGAACGCCCAATATTGAAATGTCTCGGGAAACGGATATTTCGCGAGTTCAAGGAGATCGAACGTTTTCGCGCCGGACACAATGTAAGCAGCGATGATCCCAATCAGCACCATCGCGCTGCCGATGAAAGAATAGAGGGCCAGCTTCATCGCGCCGTATTCACGGCGCGTCGAACCCCAGATTGCGATTAGAAAATACTTGGGGACGATTGCAATTTCATAGAACACGAACAAAAGGAACAAATCAAAACTGATGAACACTCCGTATACTCCGCCGATCAACGTGAGATAGAAGATGAAGAACTCTTTGATCCGATGCTCGATGTTCCAGGAGAAAAGGATTCCACACACCGCCGCAATGCCTGTGAGCAAGACAAGCGTCAGGCTGATTCCATCCACCGCAAAATGGTAGCTGATGCCGAGTTCGGGCATCCAGCTGCGATTTGTAATCGTCGCGAGATCGCCGGCTTTATGCTGAACAATTCCGAGAAATGCGATAACAAGGCCAGCAAGCGTCGTAAAAAGCGCCGCCCCTCGCACAAGCCGCCCCTTAGATACGGGAAGCAGCGCGATGACTGCTGCACCGAGAAACGAAATGTAAACTGTCCAGGCGAGCATATTATTTAAGCTGCTGAATGATCTGCA
>CBHWET010000525.1:0-2952 GCA_966112985.1 uncultured bacterium
TTGTCGTTGGCAAACATGCGCATCGCTGTACCGATCTGCTTCAAATTGCTGACGCAATTGATACGCTGAGCGCGAGCTTTAGCTTTGGCGAGTGCTGGCAGGAGCATCCCGGCCAGAATTGCGATGATCGCAATAACGACTAACAACTCGATGAGAGTGAAAGCCCCGATAATTTGGTGTTTCTTTTTCATAAAAGTTACGTGGTTGTTCTTTTAAAGAGCGGGCACTGTATTGAACCAACAAATTCAGTGTCAACCCCTTTTCCTGAGAAATATTTTAGCAGCAACGATGCCAGCGGAAATTCTCCCCTCTTTTACCTTTTAACGCGTCAACACGCCTCTTTTTTGCTCCATTTTCACGCATTTTGCGTGAAGTACACGCGCATTTGCACTCAAAAGCGATGGGGTGTAATCTCGGGCTCATGTTCGGTCGAAAACCATTTCTCTACTTTTTTTCACTCCTTCTAACATTCGCATTCTGTTCCGACGGGAAGTCAGCCGACGCTTCTCAGGGGCACGAACAGTTGGTTTTGGTTACGACCAGCGATTGGAACGACATCACTGGAAAGCTGGTTTGGTTCGAAAAAAAGTTGCCCTCAGGATGGCGAATTGCCTCAGCAGAAATTCCCGTCGTGGTTGGACGCTCCGGCCTGGCCTGGGGGCGGGGATTGCATACGGCAAATTTTGTCACCGGTCCGGTAAAAAAGGAGGGAGACGGCAAAAGTCCAGCGGGGATCTTCGGACTGTCCTCCGCGTTTGGGTTCGAAGCCGCCAAGGACGCCACCTTCGTAAAACTCCCTTATCAACAACTCCTGCCTCCCGTCGAATGCGTCGACGACACTAATTCGGTCCATTACAACAAAATCGTCGATAAGTCGGGAATCAAGAAAACTGACTGGAGCGGTTCTGAGAAGATGCTTGCCGTTGGTGAGCAGTACCGTTGGGGCGTTTTCGTCGATCATAACTCACAACCACCAATGGCTGGAGCGGGCTCGTGTATTTTCCTGCATATTTGGAAGAACGAGAAAACCGGCACGAGCGGGTGCACCGCAATGAAAAGGAAAGACATGGAAGATCTGCTTCATTGGCTATCGGCAGAAAAACACCCGGTGCTCGTCCAATTACCTGAGAGCGAATACCAGCGTCTCAAAGGAGACTGGAATCTTCCCTGAAATCTTAGGCCGCCGCGTATCGCTGCAGATATTTCACCGCGACACTCAAATCTTTCGGCCATGGAGCTTCGATCGTGATCTGCTCCTTCGTGACGGGATGCGGCAAGGTCAACTTCTCCGCGTGCAACGCGAGTGTCGAAATCAGTGGCCGTTCTGTCTTCCCATCTTTCAACCGATAGTCCGACTTTAGGTGCGAGAGCAATAATTCGGAACCGCCATACAACTTATCGCCGAGAATTGGCAGGCGAATATATTGCAAATGGGCCCGAATCTGATGCGTGCGCCCGGTAATCGGCCGGCATTCCAACAGCGTGAAACCCTTGAATTTTTCGCGAACTGAGAATTCCGTCTTCGACTTTTTCCCATTGCGCGAGTCAACGCGCATTAAACCAAGTTTAAGCGGGTGAGGCGCAATTTTAGCTTCGACTTCGAAATGATCGCTCTCCGGCGTACTGCGAATCAACGCTACATAAACCTTGTTCGGCTTCTCCGATCCAAACTGGTCCGCCAACGCCACGAGAGTTGGCTTATCCTTTGCCATCAGGAATACACCAGTCGTATCGAAATCCAAACGATGCGCATTCGCCAAATAAGTTAAATTCCGTTCTTTTGCCCAAGGCGCTCCCTTGATTATCCCGTCATGAAGCAGCCGCATCAGGTTCGCGCGGTTCGGGTCATAACGATCCGGCGACGAAAGCAACTGCGCCGGCTTATTAACCGCCAACAAATGCTCGTCCTCATAGAGCACCGGAATTTCCCAAAAGCTTTTTGGCGGGCCAGGATGGCTTAGTTTGATTGTCTTTTCGGTTTTCATCCCAAACAAATTTACTCCCGTTCAGACGCACGGTCTTCCGGCTGCACCTTTCTATTCTGTCCGACCGCGCCTTTTGTCCGTTGCTCCAGGAAAAAACTTTTCAGCAACGTTTTGCATTCGTGTTCACGAACGCCATTCGTGATATCACACTTATGGTTCAACGTCGGAAATTGCAGCAGGTTCAAAGCGCTTCCGGCAGCGCCGGCTTTCGTATCGCTCGCGCCAAACACCACCCGCGCAATCCGACAATGCACAATAGCGCCCGCGCACATCGGGCACGGCTCCTTCGTAATATATAATGTGCAGTCGGTGAGCCGCCAGTCGCCGACAACCTGTTCGGCCTGGGTCAGCGCCAGCATCTCTGCGTGCGCAGTTGCGTCCTTGAGCAATTCAACCTGGTTATAAGCTCGCGCGATAATTCTTCCATCACGAACAATTACGGCCCCGACAGGAACTTCCTCCGCTTCATAAGCCCGCGTCGCCTGCCGCAGCGCTTCCCCCATGAAGTACTGGTCGCTTTGTAAATCAATGATCGGCTCGTTCGCCATGCTGCTCAGGAATCTGACGCCTGCGAATCAAAATGCAAAATGGATTCTTCGATTGTCCATCGATTGCAATCGTTTGCCTCACAATGACAATGCGCCGAAAAAAACCCGCCGCGATGTTTCCAGAACAATGGCCAGATCTGTTCGAGGTCGGTCTTCGGCATTTTCAATGTGCACAGTTCCGCCTTCTTGAAAAATCTAAATCTCCCTTCTCGATGCACCGGCGGCACAGCTTTCAATTTCTTCTTCACCTCAAACAGAAACATCAACCAGTGCGCGTGGCCTTGATATCCGTGTTCGCTGACAATTCCGGTAAGATGCAAATCCGATGGCCCAATCTTGATCCCGATTTCCTCCTCTGCTTCGCGACAGGCGCAGGCATAGGGCGATTCGCCAATATCCTGGATTAATTTGCCGCCGCA
>CBHWET010000526.1:0-2911 GCA_966112985.1 uncultured bacterium
GTGCCACATCGTGCTCTCGCTCTGCATCCCACGAGTCGCCCCGTTCAACGCATCCGCATGAATCCAAAATTCGCACGAGAGCTGATTGTTGTTGTACGCCGCCAGGCCGCTCGTTCAGCAGCATTGGATCAATTTGTGCAAAATATCTTATTTTAGCGTTGTCGAAACGCGGTTCACCGAATCACAAGATCGAATGTCTTTTTACATCCATCACCGGCGAGGCCCCTGTGGCAAGGAGCTTTTCATGCAGTGATTCGAAACCGTTTTCTTTCCCGTATTCATTCTCCGAGAACGTCAGGCCAACGAACTGCAGGAATTTGAATTTGCCGGAGAGCAATTGTTTCTCGCCGCCGAAGTGAAGCGATGGAACGATCAACAAAGCCTCGAGTTGGCTGTCGGCTCCGTCAATCGGGCCCCTTGGCGGCATGCGATCCCAGAAGTTCAGAAGAGGGGACCCTTTGTAATATCCGCTGCTCAAAAGCAATTGAAATGCGACAAGCTTGCGCAAAAGCAGGAGCGCCCAGGGCGCCCGGGTTGTCGTTTGCATGATGAACTCAGTGGCAAGGCCCGAAGGACCCGTTGGATCGGGTTTGGCTTCCTTCCAGGCGTTCGACAATCCTGAGCTGACATAAACCCAATTATTGCGTTCATGATTGGGTGGTGATTCGAACACGCCGATGCTCAACCAACGGGGATCAACGGTCCAGATATTGAATCCTTTCTGAAAAACTTCGTTATCAAGTGGATAGATACCCGGGCCGAGATCGCCGAACAGATCCCGATAGATAATTTCCTCGCGTTCTTCCCATGCTTTCTCCAGCCAGTTCTTTTGTTCTGTGACCATGACAATCGGTGCAAACAGCACGTCTGTTGCCATTTGCATTCCCATGATCAACCGAATTGTCGCTCGGCAAACGCAGAGTTTTTGCCACGTTTTTAATAATTCAAACAAATGTTTGACTGGTTGCCAAAACTTACCTACCGTTCGGTAGGTTATGTCTACGGCGGAAAAAGAAACACGCGAGAAAATCCTGAAGGTTGCTTTGCGGCAATTCGCTGACCAGGGCTATGCGGGTACTTCCGTGCAGGACATCGTTGATGCGGCGAAGGTCACCAAGCCGACGCTCTATTATTACTTCCAGAACAAGGCCGCACTCTACCAGGCGTTGATTGACCGTGCCAATCAGGAGCGGCAACGGATTATTGAGCAGGGGATCAGGCAGGGGAAATCTCTGGAAGAAAAGCTCGTCGAGATCATGGCGGGTTTATTTGAATTTTTAACGAAGAATCGTGAGTTGGTGCGATTGGCATTTGCGGCTTCGTTCGCTGCGCCAAAGGAATTTCCATCGGAAGTTGATTGCCGGACCAAGTCGCGTTGCAACTTTGAATTGATCCATACTCTCGTGAAGGAAGAGCTGGAGCGAGGGGAGCTTGATACGCGGTTCGACAGTCGTGAACTCGCGTTCGGTTTTTATGGTTCAATGAACCTTTACGTCATGGCGCATTTGACAATGCCCGGATGTGAATTAAATCGGAAGACTGCAGTGCGCATCGTGCAGCTATTTCTGAGCGGTGCGGCAAAGACGAAAAAGACAAGTTCGTCGGGAAAAAATCATTAATTGGTTGGTTGGTTATTCATTCATGAAAACTGTTAAAGTTATTGTTGCTGTGTTGGTGGTCGTGTGTGTTGCAGGCGCTTTAGTCGCTGTGAAGGGACTTCAATTCAAAAAACTCATGAGCACACCATGGGTGATGCCGCCGGAAACCATTTCGTCTGCTGTTGTAAAAGAGGAGAAGTGGCAGGACCAGCTGTCCGCGGTGGGGACCGTTACCGCATCGCAGGGTGTTGATGTCTCGACTGAGATCAGCGGCATTGTCAAAGAAATCGCGTTCGAATCGGGAGTGCTCGTGACCAATGGCCAGGTTTTGGTGCGTCTTGATACTTCGTCGGAAGAAGCACAGCTCCGTGCGGTGGAAGCACAAGTGGAACTCGCGCGTGCCAATTTAAACCGGCTTCGCCAGCTGCTGGAAGCAAAGACGATTTCGCAATCCGAACTGGACACAGCTGAAGCGACAATGAAGCAAAACCAGGCCAATGCCGACACGATCCGCGCGACGATTGCCAAGAAGACGATTCGGGCGCCGTTTGCCGGTCGCCTTGGAATTCGCCTGATCAACCTGGGTCAAATGCTTGAAATGGGAAAACCCATTGTCGCTCTGCAATCCCTGGAACCGATGCACGTCGATTTCTCACTGCCGCAACAGGAGTTTTCAAAATTATCTCTTGGAATGAGCGTTCGTTTGTCTACGGATGCCTATCCGCAAAAGCAGTTCGAGGGCAAATTAACGGCGATCAACCCGAACCTCGACGAAACGACTCGCAGTGTTCGATTACAGGCCACATTTGATAATGCAGATCAACTGCTCCGCTCTGGAATGTATGGAAAGGTTGAAGTGTTGCTTCCTTCTGACCAGCAAGTGTTGGTGATTCCATCAACGGCGATCCTCAGCGCGCCGTTCGGCGACTCGGTTTATGTTATTGAACCGAAGGCAGGGACAACAAACCTGGTCGTTCGTCAGCAATTCATCAAGACGGGGCTTGTGCGTGGCGACTTCGTGACCGTAACCAACGGGTTGAATGCAGGTGAGCGCGTCGTCAGTTCAGGGGTGTTCAAATTGCGCAACGGAGTGGCTGTGGTGGAGAACAACGAATTGGCGCCTAAAGCCAGTACTGCTCCAAAACCTTCAGATAGCTAAGCCCTGACTCAATTCCGATCATGAAGGCTTTTACTGATCTATTTATTCGCCGTCCTGTATTGGCGCTGGTGATTAACCTGTTGATTCTGATCGCGGGTTTCCAGGCCATTCGCACTCTGAACTTCCGGCAATATCCGCGAAGCGAGAATGCGTC
>CBHWET010000527.1:0-2910 GCA_966112985.1 uncultured bacterium
GGGAACTAAAAGTTTTTAGTCAGCGTTTCCATCTCGGAACTGGCGACTAAAAATTTCTAGTCGGTAGTTCCATTCCGGAATCGACAGCTAAAAATCTTTAGTCGGCGATTCCATTCGCGTTTTCAGGACTTTTAACTGGCGGAGAGGAACAACGAAGATGCGAAGATCTTATGTTGCTGAAAGCCCTGCTTCAGGACCGCCCGCACACGAGGCAGTGCCACAGGTTCGATCGATCAACTGGGACGGTCTGACCATCTCTCCCCATTGACCTCGTGGAAGTACAATCTGACGGAAAAATCCGCCTTAACCGGATCGACATTACTCAGATCAACATTCTGTTTAGAGCGCCAACGGCTTATATGGGATATAACAATGATGGAACTTACGATTGCCGGCTGAATGAATTGTCCCGTTAAAAACCGTGTCTACCTACGCCGCGATGGCCATCTTATGCGCTGCTTTTCTGCCGCGGAAAACCTTCGCCGCTGCTGCAACTGTTTGTGGATGAAATCCAGAAACGAGCCCGCACTGTCAGCGGCAAAAAGTAACCTTCGCGTCCTGAAAAGGCCTTAAAGGCTCCAGCCCTTGCGATAATGGTGCTGAATGAACTGATCCGCTTCGGGGCAGTTCTTCGCCTTGAGATGCTTTGAATCCCACTCGAGCTTTTTGCCTGCAAGATAGGCGACGTTGCCAAG
Organism: uncultured bacterium; assembly: GCA_966112985.1. Classification (GTDB taxonomy): domain Bacteria; phylum Verrucomicrobiota; class Verrucomicrobiia; order Limisphaerales; family JACDHS01; genus CBHWET01. The sequence continues at coordinate 696 of CBHWET010000527.1, forward strand.
CAACACGGATTCAGTGAGATCACCGGCGTAGTCGAAATTGCACAGCGGTGTTCCGCCATTCTTAATGGCGTCAATCCATTCTGCGTGATGACCGATGGATTTAGGGATCGTTTGCGGCGGAGCTTTGAACTGCGCAAAATCTTTTTCAGGCAGCAGAACGTAACGTCCGTAATCCGCGAGCAACATTCCTTTTTCGCCAATGAACAACGTGCCGTCACCGTCCCATTTCGGGAGGATGCCTTGCGCAAATTGCGGCGGACGATGCAACTTGCCGTCTTTTTCGCCATGGTACCAGTTCAGCTTGCCGGAGAAGTTTTTCGTCGCGGGATATTGATAATGAACCGTCAGCCACGGCGGAGTTGCGATGGAGCTGGGAGTTGGACCTTCCGCCTCGACACTCAACGGTGTATGCAGACCGAGAGCCCAATGCGAAAGATCCATATGGTGGCAGGCCATGTCGCTGAGGGTGCCGCCGCCGAAATGCCAGAACTTGCGCCACCAAAGCGGCACATATTCGGGGCTATACGGAACTTCGGTGACCGGCCCGAGCCATAAATCCCAATTTAAATTCTGCGGAACGGGCGCCGTCGGAGGTTGCCCGTCAAAAGTGTAAACGCGTCCGACCCACACATGAACTTCCTTGATGTTGCCAATGGCGCCGCTCTGAATGACTTCGACGACGCGACGATAATTATCCGTGGCGTGGATCTGCGTGCCCATTTGAGTTATCGCTTTGTGTTTGCGCGCCAGTTCCTGGATGCGGCGGCATTCCGAGACCGTGTGGGTCAGAGGCTTTTCGCAGTAAACGTGACGTCCGCTTTTGATGGCAGCAGCGGTCGCAACAGCATGCGTATGGTCGGCTGTCGCTACGACGACGGCATCAATATCATTTTGATCCATCATCTTGCGGAAGTCGGCGTACGTCTTCGCACCGGGAAACTTTTCTTTCGCCTTGGCCAGAAACGCTGAGTCGACATCACACAAGGCGACGATGTTTTCGCCTTGAACGCCTTCGATGTTGGCAGCGGCGCGATTGGCAGTGCCGATGCAGGCAACGTTCAATTTGCCGTTCGGAGATATCTTTCGTTTGCCGAAGGAGCTGGCTTTGCCGATAAAGAAAGCGCCGGCAGCAGCGGTGGAGCTTTTCCAGATGAAGTCACGACGCGTAAACTGATTTTTCATAAATCTTGTACGTTGCCTGAGAATCCGGTGAGTAAATCGAAAAGCAAATGGGCTTTCAAGTGCTCATCTCAGTTCGTCTTTGCGGAAGAAGTCAGGAGATTCAGGAGCGCCGCTTCTTTTGCTTTTCCATCCAGGAAATCAAACGAGCGAAAATAACGCGGTCTCTCCTCCGCTGGCGTATTCGGATCGGAAATCAGTGCGCTGAGTAACCCCGCGGTTTTCGAGGATCGTGAACGCCAGATGATGTCGCGGCCAGCAGGTGTTTTCCAATCACCGACCCGCAGGAGCCATGGACCGAGAAATTTGTCCCACTGTTTGTCGGCACCAATGCCAAGGGCCTCGAGATACCACCGATCTTTTCCGTCGTGCTGCAGCGCCAGTGTTGCCCAGAGTTCCGCGGCATCAGCCGATTTATTGCCGCGCAGCGCGAGAGCACATTCACGGCGGACCTGTGGATTGGTATCGGTCGACAACGTTCTAACCGCAGCAATGACGTCGCCTTTAGTTTGCCGGATGATGCGTAGCGCTGTAACACGCACATTGGGTTCGCGATCACGCAACGCTTGTGCCAAATGCTTTTGGCCGGATTCTATTATGCGACCGAGCAGTTGCAGTGCACGAGCGCGATTCATTGGTTCGCGATCTGTCGACAACGTTAGAAGATCGCCTTCGGCAGCGCTTCCGAGATCATGAAGTTTTATCCACGCCTTTGCGCGTGTTGCAAGATTCGGTGAACGCAACGCGTCGACGCATCCTTTAGCGGTGGTGAAGTCGAACTTCGGAATGGAGGGTTTGAAACCTTTCGGCGCGATACGGTAAATACGGCCGCGCATGGTTTTTAAATCATGATCTTCAAGGTCATGGCCGCCAACCATCCCGTCATGCCAATCAGCAACATAAATAGCGCCGTCTGGTCCGACGCAAACGTCGCACGGGCGAAACCAGGTATCCTCAGCACTGACGAGAACTTTAGTCGTCGCTTTATAGCCAGCTCCATCCGGCGATGGCAAATAAGCGCGCACTTCCCGTGGAC
>CBHWET010000528.1:0-2899 GCA_966112985.1 uncultured bacterium
TATTGAGCGCACAAATTCGATAGGGATGTCAGATTGCTCAGGCCAACGCCGTCGCCGGCCAATTTCAGGCGCGGATTTACGGCGCGTTTCACACCGGGCATGAGAGCGAACGGCAGATTGTGTTCGCGACAGTGCGGCAGGATCGCTTTTTCGATGAGCTGGTTGCACTTGGTATTCGCCGGGAAGGCGAAATCGGGCGGCAGTGAGACCATCAAGTAGCGGGCCTGAATATTCGAAGTCCAATCCGTCAGGAAACGCCGGATTTCCGACATTGTTTTATGATTGAGATCGATGCGGACGTCATAGCCCCATTGGGCGAGTTTTGGAGCGACGTCGTCCCACGAAAGAATCAATGGATCAATACGCAAAGCAGCGATGAATCGAGGGTCACGTTTGAAACCGCGTTGCCACGTGGGGCGTTCAAGGTCATCAAACGGGGAATTCGTCATGTAAATCTTCTGCACGTTGGCGACTTCCATGACGCGTGAGACGAATTTCTCGGACTTTTGCGCGGCGAACCATTTGCGAATCGAGCGGAGATCGCGCTTTTTTACATCGATGCCGAGGGCGTTCAGCGTTGTCAGCACGCCACGGCAGGCTTCGGAAACGGGAGAGTGTTGAAGAAACAGGGCGTTCCAGATGTGTTCGGCCTGTTCGCTTTTCGACATCGCCCAGAATTTGTCGTAAGGCATGTCGAAGTAGCGGAACGCCTCGGCGACCAGATAATGATAGGTCAACAGATCGTCGATGCCCCAGAGCAATAATTCACCAAATGCGGGGTCATACAGGTGCGTATGGATATCCGTGACGGGCGTGGCATCGACAATTTTCCGGACGGTTTGTGGAAGCAAACGGGGCGCAACTTTCATCGTGCTGAAAGTATTGAGCGGAAAATTTTTTGTCATCCAATTTTGTGGGGCAGGAAAATCGCCGCTGGTCACCGCGAAAACGTTACGATAGCTTTTAGTTACATGGACGCGCTGCCAAAGCCAGATGTTATTTTGACGCACGAGAGTGATCTTGACGGATTTACTTCAGGAATTCTTTTGCAGCGGTTGGCGAAGAAGCTTTTTAACACCGACGTTCCGATCGAAGCCTATCATTATAATGCCTGGAAGCAGCGGGAATTGCGAGAGCGGGCGGCGTGGGTGTGTGATTTTACCTTTGAGAACAGGTTGGACAAGCCGAACTGGGTCATTGTGGATCATCACGCGACTGAGACGTTGCCTAAGTATGTTCATCTGATTCACGATTTGAACAAATCGGCGGGGTTGCTTTGCTATGAGCTGTGCCAGAAGCATGGGATTTCTTCGCCGGAACTGGATCGGCTCGTTCATTTTAACAATGTTTCGGATCTGTTTCTGGAAGATGCTCCTGATTTCGTGATCGCCAACGACTATGCGAACCTGGTGAAGACCTACGGTTTCTGGAATCTCCATGCGGTGGTGGAGGGGCAGTTGGAGCGATTGCTGGATCATCCTTTACTCGAGGTGATGGCAGTAAAACGGCGTATTGAAGACCCGCTTGGCTACGAATGGAGCAAGAAGTCCGTCGTCGAAATCACGCCGAAGATTGGCTATGTCGACACCGTCGTCGGCAACACCAACCTGATCGTGCATCAATTGCTGGAAAAGCAGGCGACTCCATTTCCCGTGTTGCTGACGATGATCAAGAAATCCAACAACGTCATCGTGGTCAGCTTGCGCAGCCGCAATGGCGAGGCTTTGAAATTTGCGGAGAAGTTGCAGGGCGGGGGACATGCGAATGCCTGTGGCGCAACGTTGCCGCGTTCAGTGAAGTCGATCCCGGATGCGCTGGCGTATCTTCGACAGACACTGAATCCGCAGGTCAAAAATCCTCACACGATCAATACCCTCGAGAGTCTTTTCGACGCTATCGAGTCACAGCAATAGAATCGTGCTGCGGCCGACGATCGTCGCAACCCAGTCACCGCTCTGATGAATTAAAATCATCACTTCAAGAGCTTGTTCTTGCTTGCATTTCCACGCACGTCCGAACATTCTCGCAGCCTCCAAACGTGTCCCGTTTTGAGCCCTTAAACCGTAAAAAATGAACAGTCGTATCGCGGTGTTGCCTCCTGTCTGGTAGCTCTTGCGACGCAACCCGTAGCAACCACCTCAGTCGAACAGTTTACCGATCCTCGTATGATGCGCTTTCTATCCAAAGCCCTTGCTCTGACCTGTTTTGTCCTCGTGAGCCAACGTATTCAGGCGGCGACTCCTTACGTCATGTCGAATGGCAATTACTCAGAAAACTTTTCCGATATTGCCAATTGGACGGCTAATTTCGCCAGCGGTGTGGGAGCGAGTAGCTGGGGTTCCGTTGCTGTGAATGCGACGGGGACTATTCCTGATGGACAAAAGATTACGACCGCTACAGCGACGTTTTCGAGCGGTTCGAGTGGCGGCGTTCAGAAAGGGGGAACTAATATTGTTCTCCTGAGCACCGGAACCACGGATAATACGACTGCTTGCGCGATTGATTTGTACCTCGATTTTACCGGCCGTAATGCAGGGACTTTAAGTTTCGATTACCTTGCGGTCACTAACAGCACGGGCGATCGCAGAAGTTCGTTGCGTGTTTACACAAGCACCGATGGAGCAACGTGGTCGGAATTGACGGGCGCGGCGGTTTTAAATCTCGCCAATAACGTTGTTGTGTCCGGTTCCATCACGTCTGTTGCTTTACCGTCATCCTTCAATGGCATCGCAACAGCCCGAATCCGTTTTTACGATTACAACGGCACCGGCGGAAGTTCAGGGTCACGATCGAAGATCGCGATCGACAATGTCTCTGTGACTTCGACGGCGGTGGCTGCCGTTCCGCCATCGATCACCACTCAGCCTTCCAGCCGCACGAATGTGACGGGAACAACCGC
>CBHWET010000529.1:0-2888 GCA_966112985.1 uncultured bacterium
CTATCCCCGATGAGCAGAACATGCTCGAAACTCCACTGTTGAAACCATGGACTCAACGAACCCAGATTCCGAAACCAGTGACGTTCAACTATGGCGAACTCGGAATCTTAGTGGCCGATTGGCAAAAGGGAAAACTGACAGAATTTGCGGAATGGGTGGAACGATTTGAAAAGCCCCTAGTTGTGGCGACGGGAAAGAGCGTGCAACACGAGAACAAAAAAGAACCTGAAGGCGAAAAACTACCTCTGGTTATGCTCGACGACGCGCCGCTGAAAGACGCTATCCTTACACTTGGTCGACAGGCGAATGTTTCCGTCACGTTCGATCCCTCCCTCGACAGCAGCAAGTTCTGGCAGGAACAGAAAGGAAAAGTTTCGTTCCGCTGGACAAATGTTTCCGCGAGACAGGCGCTCAGGGCGGTCCTCGATAATTATGGCCTGGAGATGAAGACCGTGAAGGAGGACGCGGGGAAGGAAACCGTGCGCGTCCAATCGAAAAACTCAGCAATAGCGATTGTCGCTGATAAAACAAATCCCTCGACCGAAGAAATCATACCATTGATGGTATTCGAAGATGCCCCCTTGCAGGATGTGATTCTGAACATAGGCCGCGTGACGGGCGTAGACTTTAAAATCGATCCGACGGGGTTCGATGCATTCCAGTCAAAACTCAAGTTGCGCGGAACCAGCCAGCCGACAGTCATGGGTCGGTGGGAAAACATTCCGGCGCGCCACGCGCTGGAAATGGTCTTAAAGGATTACCAGCTTGCGCCGGTTAGCGATTCAACAGGAAACCAACAGTTGATCTATCGCCCCAGAAGCGCGAAAGAGGTTTTAGGCGAACTCGGAAAATATCAGCCGCAATTTCAGCAACTGTACGTTGCCTCCGAACGTCCCCACTCCCGCTTTAATATCGATTATAAAAATGCGCTGCTCACAAACCCGCTTCCGAACTATGTCTCATTTCGTAACGCGGCGCAGGCCCTCATCTTGCGTGCGAGCGCAGAAATTGCACTCAACGAAAGCTCAAATTCACTGCGCGATATTCGAACCTGCATACGTCTAGCGGATTGCTTGACGAACGAACCAACATTGGTCAGCGCCATGATTCGGGTTGCCCTCCACGGCAGTGTTATCGGTCCCATTTGGGAAGGTTTGGCCACCCGCTGCTGGGATAATAATCAGCTGAAAGAATTGCAGCAAACACTGGATAGGATCGATTTGGTGGCAAACTCGAGCGAAGGTCTTCGGGCGGAGCGCGCCATACAAAACTTTCTTGCTACTTCGTTGTCGGCACGCCAACTCAGCAAGACCTTTCATTACGCATTTAATAACCCGGAAGATCCGGTGCGCCGCATCAAGCGTCTGGCATTGCAGTACGTGCCGCGCGGTTGGATCTACCAGAATCTCACGCTCATGAATGAGCTTTATCAGGAGACTTTGTTCGATGCGGTTGACGACAACCGATCTATCATCACACCGGACAAAATGAAGACCGGCACGAGGAGACTCGAATCTGAATTTGCGAGTACGACGCCATATAATTTCTTCGCGTCATTCGCGATGCCAAATTTTTCCAAGGCCCGTGCCGTAGTGGCCCAAAACCAGACGGCAATTCATGAAGCGACGATCGCTTGCGCCTTGGAGCGGTATCGGCTGGTTCATCTAAAGTTCCCCGACACGCTGGACCAACTGGTGCCGCATTTTATCGAAAAGCTGCCGCACGACGTCATTAATGGCGAACGGTTGAAGTACCGCCGTAACGCTGATGAACATTACGTTTTGTATTCTGTCGGCTGGAACGAAAAGGATGACGGTGGAACAGCAACTGGAAATTTTTACGATGAAAAAACCGCCGATTGGGTGTGGCAGCTTCCTTCTGCACATAAAGATTGAGGAGTGACTTTTTGGGGGTGCGCGCTCAGCATATTGGTAACGTGGCTTCATCCGGTCACGCCTGTCAGCACCAAACAACCGAATGCAACGGAGTTCAACCGAAATAACTCACGAAGATTCTTCATGGCGTCGCTTCAAGCGCGTGCTTCTCATCGTGGGAGTCGTTGCCGGATGCATCGCCTTATTTGTTGCGACGGAAAACTGGCGGGGCAAATGGATGTGGCGCCAATACAAAGATTACCTCGAGGCGAGGGGCGAACAGCTCGATTGGGAGAAGTTCATTCCGCCGTCCGTTCCCGATGAAGACAACGTGTTGCGGGCACCGTTCTTCAGGGCAGGAAATGGAACCGCCCCTTTGCGCATCCGCGAATCGGGAAGGCTTTATGCGGATTGGGAACATGGACGGCCCACTGAATTGGTCGAATGGCGGCAATACTTCGACGCAAAAACCAATGTTAATGAAATCGTCCTGGCAACAGGCCGCCCCGCGGTAAAACAGACCAACTCAATTGCAGCCGGTGAGATACTGCCGCTCATCGTTATTGAGGACGCACCTTTGCTCTCTGCAATTACGACGTTGGCGCGACAGGCGAACATCGATCTGCTTCTCGATGAGAAACTGACCAACGCCGTAAGTCCCGAGCCGACTGTTAGTTTTCGTTTTGAAAAAATAACTGCATGGCAGGCGTTTCACGCCGTTCTGGACAATTACAATCTTTCCCTGTCCCGCGCCCCCGTCCCGTCGACTAACGGAACACCAGCCTATCGAATTATCCGGAAACCGACGACGGTCCAAGTCACGGGATCACAAGGAACGAATGCTGCGGGTGAACCTGTTTATGAAAGTATCCGCTTTGAGTTTGCCCAACTGATCGAGGTCATTCGAAATATGGCAGAACTCTCAGGTATCGAATTTCAGTTCGATGAAAGCGCACAGAAGGACTTCGAACAGGTCGTAAAGAGCTACGGCGTCTACAGGACGACGATCAATAC
>CBHWET010000530.1:0-2843 GCA_966112985.1 uncultured bacterium
TCTGGTAAATCGTTTTTTCGAGCGAATTCCACTTGGGAAACACCTTGCTATCGCCAAATCCGTTGTAATGCAGATTTGCTAGATTCGTGTGATCTGTGTAAACGAAATGCGGTAATCCTGGGACGCTCGCGTCGTAAAGGGATTGGGTCTGGAAGGTGAAGGCGTATTCGTCCTTGCGCGGCCCGATCTTCTCCTGAACGAACGCTTTGATCTCATCGAATGCGTAAGGCGTGTGATAGAAGCAGTCCCAGACTGATCGTCGTTCCAGCAGGATATCCAACCCGTAATGGCGCAGGATAGAAGCGTAGTTGGCCCATCGTTTACTGCGTTTTTCGACAATGATCTGGGAAACGTCGATAAATTCCACGTCGTATTCGGGGAAATACTTTACCAGCAACTGGCCCACACTTGTATTAGTGTGCGAAAAAGCTCCTTTTTTGATGAAAGCTATTTTTTTGCGCATTCCTATGCGTGCTGGATATGTTTCGTGTAAACCAAACGCTGCAATATCGCGTTTACTTGCCAAAACACGAGTGGAAAACCCTCGTTGGTTTCGTTAACAAATTGAACCGCCTCACGAAACAATAATCGCTCATTGTGCCTACGATAATGGCAATTCCAGCACGTCAAGTCAACGACCCGCATCGCAACGCAGACAAATTCGGTGTTTCAGTATCTTTGACACCCTTGGCCGCTGATTTTATTTTCATATGGTGTTTGAACTTGTCTCGCCATACCAGCCCGCCGGTGATCAACCGCAGGCAATCGCCAAATTAACGGAAGGTGTACTCTCCGGCGCCGCGCATCAGGTCCTTCTTGGTGTAACAGGTTCAGGCAAAACTTTTTCAATCGCGAATGTTATTGCGAAAGTTGATAAACCGACGCTCGTCATTTCCCACAACAAAACGCTCGCGGCGCAGCTTTACGCGGAATTCAAAAGCTTTTTCCCTGGCAATGCTGTCGAATATTTCGTCAGCTACTTCGACTACTACCAGCCCGAGGCTTACATCCCACGAACGGACACGTTCATCGAGAAGGATTCGAGCATCAATGAAGAGATCGAGCGATTGCGCTTGTCGACGATGGCGTCTCTTTTTTCGCGACGGGATGTTGTTGTGGTTGCGAGTGTGTCGTGCATCTACGGCATTGGCAGTCGTGAGGATTACGAAGCGCTCGTTCAACCGGTGCGAGTCGGCGCTCCGCTCGGGCGCGATCTCCTGTTGTTGCGTCTGATTGATTTGCAGTACACGCGCAACGATGTGGCTTTCGAGCGTGGACAATTTCGGGTTCGCGGCGATGTAGTTGAAATACGCCCGGCGGGAACGGAGGACGGACTGCGCATCGAGTTCTTCGGCGATGACGTCGAAAGAATTACGCGCTTCGATCCATTGACCGGGAACAAGTTTGAATCGTTGCAGGGAGCAATGATTTTCCCGGCGAAGCAATTCGTCACTACGGAGAATAAAACAAAACGCGCGCTGATCGCGATTCGCGATGAAATGGTGGAACGCATCGCCTGGTTTGAGAAACACGGAAAATTGATCGAAGCACAGCGAATCAAAATGCGGACGGAATTCGATTTGGAGATGTTGGAGGAAATGGGTTTCTGTTCCGGCATCGAAAATTATTCGCGCCATCTTGCGGCGCGGCCGCCCGGGTCCCGGCCTGGGACGCTTCTGGATTTCTTTCCGAAGGATTATCTGCTGGTGATTGACGAATCACATGCGACGGTCCCGCAGATTGGCGGCATGTACGCGGGCGACCGTGCGCGCAAAGAAGTCCTTGTCGAACACGGTTTTCGTTTGCCGAGTGCGATGGATAACCGCCCGCTCAACTTCCAGGAATTTCAATCCTTACAGGGACAGACCATTTACGTCAGCGCAACGCCCGGGCCGCAGGAGATCGAATGGGCGAAAGGACGAGTCGTCGAGCAGATCGTTCGACCGACTGGTCTGATTGATCCGAAGATTACCATTAAACCGCTTCCGGGACAGATCGATGATTTGATCAATGAAGCGCGCAAACGCGTTGAGTTGAAAGAGCGCGTTCTGGTGACGACGTTGACGAAACGCACGGCGGAAGAGCTAACCGATTACTTGCGCGACATCGGCATCAATGTTCGTTATCTGCATAGCGAAATCGATGCGATCGAACGCGTCGAAATTCTGCGAGCGTTACGCCATGGTGAATTCGATGTTCTTGTGGGAATCAATCTTCTGCGCGAAGGCCTCGATCTGCCGGAAGTTTCACTCGTCGCGATTCTCGATGCTGACAAGGAAGGATATCTCCGCAGTGCAACGAGCTTGATTCAGACGGCGGGTCGTGCCGCCCGTCACCTAAATGGTGAAGTGATTCTGTATGCGGATGTGATGACGCAAAGCATCCAGAAGTTCCTTGCTGTTTCCAATTATCGTCGTGAAAAGCAAATTGCTTATAACAAGGAGCACAACATCACTCCGCGGAGTGTAAGCCGTGCGGTCGAGGACAGCCTTGCTGTATACAAGAAGGCGCGAGGCAAAGATCTTGCGGCGGCGGTTCTAAATGAAGCAGGTGGCAACTTCGACGTTGCAGAAACAATTCGGCAACTTGAAGGCGAAATGATTGAGGCGGCGCAGAATCTGGAATTCGAGAAAGCAGCGTTGCTGCGCGATCAGATCAATGAATTGAAGCGTGGGGCAGACGAGCCGGTCACCGCCGGTGCTGCACCTGCCAAAGTCGACTATAAAAGAGGCAAACGTAAGAGGCGGTAGTTTAAGGACGACCGGTTTTCACGCAATGGTTCCCGGTTTTGGTGCAGGTTCAGGAGATAGGTAACAGATTTGGTTCAAGACATGGGTAACACT
>CBHWET010000531.1:0-2835 GCA_966112985.1 uncultured bacterium
GAATTGTTAACGACCTGCCGATGGCGACCGAAGTTCTGCGGCGAATTCTTTCGAGTTCACCAAAGTACAAGGTGTTGTGGATGGCAAAAAATGGTCGTGAAGCAATCGACATGTGTGCGAAAGAGCGTCCCGATCTTATTCTGATGGACCTGATGATGCCGGTGCTCGATGGCGTGGAAGCCACACGGCGCATCATGCAAAATACGCCGTGTCCAATTCTTATCGTCAGCGCACACAACGACGATTCCTCCAAGATTTTTGAAGCAATGGGCGCGGGCGCACTTGATGCAACACCGTTGCCAACGCTAGGAATGCAGAGCGGCCCGTCGGGTCCGGCGCCGTTGCTCGCAAAGATCGATTTACTCGCACGTGATTACGGCGAGGAAATGGTCGATAAGACGGCGCACGTCTTTGCGCCGGCCCAAAATGATAAATATCTTATAGCAATAGGTGCTTCTGCCGGCGGGCCCGCAGCGATCGCCGCTGTTTTAAAAGATTTACCCGCTGACTTCCCGGCCCCGATTGTCATTGTTCAGCATCTCAGCGCCGAATTTGTTTCTGGCCTTGTCGATTGGCTCAATACGCAAAGCACATTGAAAGTGCGTATTGCAAAACAAGGTGATCAGCCGGTGCGTGGCGAAGTTTTAATCGCTGGAGGAAACGACCATCTGATTTTTACTTCGGCGACTACCGTCGGCTACACGCCACAACCAAACGACTGCATTCACAAGCCATCCATTGATGTTTTTCTGAAAAGCGTTGCGCAAAAATGGACCGGTCCTGCCATCGGCGTGCTTCTCACCGGCATGGGACGGGATGGAGCCGCTGGCCTGAAGATGATGCGCAATAAGGGGTGTCTGACAATCGCGCAGGATCAGACGACCTCCGTCGTTTATGGCATGCCGAAAGCCGCCGCTGCCATGGATGCCGTGTCTGAAATTTTACCGCTCGGAAGAATCGCACCCTGTTTAAAACGAACCTTACGCATTTAGTTTGCAGTTTTATGCCTTCGCAGTTGGAAAACATTAATCGAGTCCTGTTGGTCGATGATCAACCAATGGTTGCGGAAGCCATTCGTCGCTCCCTCAGCACTGAAAAGAACGTCGAGTTTCATTATTGTCCGGACGCCGCAAAGGCCATCGAGATTGCCAACAAAATCGTTCCATCGGTCATTCTGCAGGATCTCGTTCTTCCTGGAATAGATGGGCTGACCGTCGTGCAGCAGTTCCGCGGTAATCCTGCCACTGCTGAAACGCCAATCATCGTTCTCTCGACAAAGGAGGAACCGCTCATTAAGGCCAAAGCCTTTGAAGTCGGCGCCAACGATTACATTGTTAAACTTCCTGATCGGATCGAGTTGCTTGCGCGCATTCGTTACCATTCGAAGGCGCACATCGCGCAACAACAACTTGTCGAGACAAACAATCAGCTCCTGATGCTCAACGAAAAGCTGGAAGCTGCGACCCGCGCTAAATCTGAATTTCTTGCGAGCATGAGTCACGAAATCCGCACGCCAATGAATGGCGTGATTGGGATGACTGACATTCTGCTCAACACCGAACTCACCGAAGAACAAAAGAGCTTCGCCGAAACGATCAAAAACTCCGGCCAATCGTTGCTTTCGATAATCAACGACATTCTCGACTTTTCTAAAATTGAATCTGGCAAGCTTGAGCTGGAGTCCCACCCGTTCGATTTGTTCACGTGCGTGGAAGACACCTTGTATCTGCTCGCGCCACAAGCGGCCGCGAAGAATGTCGACCTCGCGTATGAAGCTGATGCCTCGGTGCCCGCAATGGTCAAAGGTGATGTGGTTCGCGTACGCCAGATTCTCCTCAATTTGATCGGCAACGGTTTGAAATTCACCCAGCGGGGTGAAGTCGTCGTAACGATTAATCGCGATGTCGAAAAGCCATCAACTCATCTGCACTTCGCCGTTCGCGATACAGGCATCGGAATTCCAGCCGATAAAATTGGGCGCCTCTTCAAATCATTTAGTCAGGTCGATAGTTCAACGACCCGCCACTATGGGGGAACGGGTCTTGGTCTCGCGATCTGCAAACGTTTGACCGAATTGATGAACGGGCGCGTTTGGGTCGAGAGCGAACCGGGAAAAGGTTCTACATTTCATTTCGTAATCGCGCTGGAAAATTGCAGCGATGTCGTGGCAACTCCGGTCCGCAGCTCCAATCCAAAACTCGCGCTCCTCGTCACCGGTAACGCAACATTGAGCCGAGTTGTTACTCAACAAAGCAATGTGGCAGGGTGGGACATTGAAGTTGTCGCTACAGCGAAAGACGCGTTGACTTGTTTCAAAGACAAGCCTTTCGATGCCGTCCTTGTTGATTCCAATCTTTCCGATAACACCGGAGCTCAACTCGTCCAATCGTTGCGCGACTTGCCTCGCGCAATTCCTCTGCCGATCGTTGGGCTGACGCGCGTATCTTCCGCGGCCGAGGAAAAGGAATTCGAAAAAGCCGGCGTCACGATGCTGCTGCGCAAGCCACTCCGTCGTGCGCAATTTGCGGAGACATTGACCCGGCTCGCAAATCCCGAGGCGCCAAAAAAGACGGCAGCAGCTGTCATCCCGACGCAAACGCTGGCCGAGCGGTTCCCTCTGCGCATTCTTCTGGCTGACGATAACCCAATCAACCAAAAGGTTGGTGTCACCATGTTACAAAAACTCGGTTATCAACCAGCGTGCGTCGAGAATGGTGCTGAGATCCTGCAGATCACTGAACAACAGACGTTCGACATCATCTTAACCGATGTTCAGATGCCGCGTATGGATGGATATGAAGCAACGAGACAGCTTCGCGCACGTGGTAAAGACAA
>CBHWET010000532.1:0-2835 GCA_966112985.1 uncultured bacterium
GTTCATTCAAACTTCCAGGTCTTCAGGACGCACTTCCAGGCATTCGTCGTGGTCTTCCCAAACAATGGTTGTGTAAAACTCGGCGAGCTGAGGAACCAATTTTTTACCCGCAAAAACTAAAAGCTTTTCCGCGTTTTGAGCAGCGTTTTCGTACGCCTGTTCGTAGCTGGGCACATTCTTTCGCTGATACTCCTCCCAATGCGCAACCCCATGAACGGGCGCATAGTCGTCGGCCCATTTTCGCAGTGCAGGCTGAAGCTGCGTAGGAAGATCATCAAAGGCCACGCCGGTTTCCGAGCAGTGAATGCACCCAAGGCCGGCTTCGGCGATATCACGGGTGAAAAGCGGGAGCAATGGCGCACTGCAGCAACTTGCCTCCACGTAACCATTGGGAATCGCAGCAAGCCGCTTCAACCAGACCTGGCGCTCATGTCCGACCTGAGCTGCCAGCCGAAACGCTCCCATCAAAGGATGGGACAAACGCCAGATTCGCCCTTGCATCTGGCTAAGTGTTTGAGAAAGCCAGCGAGCAAGCGTCAAGTCGTCGAAATCGCGAAAGACTTCGCTATATTCGTCCCACATTTTATCCAGAGGCGATTCAGACATGCGGCGGATGAGTAAAGGATTTTTGGCTACTGCGCAATAAGCAATACCTGTAACGCATTTCGAATTGCGTGTTGAACGATTCAAGCTTTCCATGGGGAATATATTTCGAAATGGCTGATTCGCAGAACATTTTACACCTGCCGCTCCGCGAACTGCGTGGTGTGGGCCCGGAACGTGCAGCCCAACTCGCCAGGCTCGAATTGCACACCGTCGAAGATCTGTTACTGCACCGTCCCCGTCGCTACGAAGACCGGCGCCATTTACAAAAGATTGCAGACCTCCGAATGGGAGAAAACGTGCTGGCCTATGGCAAGAATGTCGCCTGTGGACTGAAGAAATGGAAGTTCGGAACCAAATCTGTCTTTGAAATGATTCTCGAGGACGGCAGCGGCCGCCTGCATTGCCGATGGTGGAACCAGCCGTTTCGAGAAAACCAGTTTCAGGTGGGCGATGAGATTCTCGTCTATGGAAAAGTTCTCTCACTGAAACCTCGCACCATCGATCATCCCGAAACCGAAATTATCGAAGGCGGCGAGGAAACGTTTATTCACCTGAATCGTATCGCTCCGATTTATCCTCTCACCGAGGGCTTGCCGCAGCGCTGGATTCGTGGACTCATCTGGCGAACGTTAAAAGAGGCCGAAGCAGAATTCGCGGAACCACGGCCGGAGATTCAGTTCGAAAAACTACCTGCGAGAGCAAATGCCGTCCGGATGATTCATTTCCCCGAAGAGATGTCGGATACGGAAATCGCTCGTCAACGACTGGCCGTCGATGAATTTGTCGAAATGCAGTTCCAGATCCAGGCACGGCGTAAGAAATTGGAAACGAAGGCCAAAGCTCTCCCCTGCGGTGGCACGAACGAGTTGATCCGTAAATTCCTCGCGGCGATTGGATTTAAACTCACTGATGCGCAGACGAAAGTATTGCGCGAAATCCGGAAAGATATGACGGGCGCCGTGCCAATGCGGCGCCTGCTTCAGGGCGACGTCGGCGCGGGCAAAACAGTGGTTGCAGCATGCAGTGCATTGATGGCCTTGGAGAGCGGATTCAATGTAGCGGTGATGGCGCCGACCGAGATTTTGGCAGAGCAGCACTTCCAAAACTTTCGAAGGTGGTTCACCTCCCTGGGCATTGGCGTCGAACTACTCACAGGCAGCATTAAAACGGTTACAAACTTCAAGACGAAGCAGCAGGCACTGTTTAATAAAGGCAAGGCGAGATCTGTCTTCATCGGAACGCATGCGTTGATCGAAGCAGCGTTCACGCCTGAGAATCTCGGGTTGGTGATTATCGACGAACAGCACAAGTTCGGTGTCACTCAGCGCGAACGATTCGTCAGGAAAGGAAACTACCCGCATCTACTCGTGATGACGGCCACTCCGATTCCGCGGACGCTCGGCCTTACGTTGTATGGCGATCTGGATATCTCAGTAATTGACCAATTGCCCGGTGGTCGTGGCCAAATAAAAACATTCGTCCGGACGGCGGACAAATTACCGAAAGTGTGGGATTTCGTGCGGTCGAAAATCGCTGAAGGCCGACAGGCGTATGTCGTTTACCCGCGAGTTGAAGATACTGAGAACGGCGACACCAAAGCAGTAAAAGCAGAATTCGCCACATTGCAGAAGCAACTCGCGCCAATCCGACTCGGGCTGCTCCACGGCCGATTAAAGAGCGAAGAGAAAGAACAGGTGATGTCGGCCTTTCGCGACAATCGCATTCAAGTTTTGCTCGCGACAACGGTCATCGAAGTTGGGGTCGATGTCCCAAATGCGTCGGTGATGTTGATTGAAAACGCTGAGCAATTTGGTCTGGCACAGCTGCATCAATTGCGCGGGCGTATTGGTCGCGGCGCGCATGAATCATTTTGCATTCTCGTTTCAACAGCTAAAACTCTGGAGGCCCAACGGAGGCTCAAAATCCTCGAAAATACTTCGGACGGTTTTCGAATTGCGGAGGAAGATTTGAAGCTGCGAGGCCCTGGCGAGCTTCTCGGCAACCAGCAAAGCGGTCTCCCTGCCCTTCGGTTTGGTGACCTGATTGAAGACCGCGCTTTGGTCGAGAAGGCACGGCAATTGGTAAAGGATTCCCTGAGTCAAAAATAAAACAGTTCCGTATTGAATTTTTGTTGTCGTCACGAAACGCTAGCACTCATGAAAAAAATCATTGCTTTGGCTTTTATCGGGTTGGTGAGCGCGGTTCTGGTTGGTTGCGATCAGAATAAGA
>CBHWET010000533.1:0-2823 GCA_966112985.1 uncultured bacterium
ACTTTTTCCTGAAAATCCCGGCAGCTTTTTCGGATAAAAGTTCCATTGTCGGATTTTCCTGTCAGGAAAATCGGGCAAAAATCGGCGCAACCTGGTCAACTGTAGGCAATTGCACCGCTGAGTTGTTTTGTGTCCGATTTTGCATGCAATCATCCAGCTACGATTAATTTTTCAGGTCCTAGGAGCCGTTTCCCCTAGGTTTCTTGACCGTTCCAGCGTTTTTTGTTAACTTCCGAGCACGTGAATTTACGCAGCTTTAGCTTTAGCGCTTTCTGGTTTAGCGGTTACTTTACCGCTGGCCTGCGCGCTTGGCTGCGTTGAACGAATCTGGAAACCAAAAGCCAAACCGCAGGTCGCAAAGGACCCTGCGGTTTTTTTGTGACCTGCTCAAATCAAGGAAAGATATGATCGTTGTTCTAAAGCCCGATATCTCAAAGAAAGAAGAGCAGGCCGTCATCAAGGAAATTAAAAAGCTCGGTTATGCGCCGCACATCATGCGCGGAGTCGAGCGGACCGTCATCGGCTGCATTGGTGACGAACGGACTCACCAGAACCTGGAAACTCTCGGCAGTTGGACGCAGGTCGAAAAGGTCATGCCGATTCAAAAGCGTTACAAACTGGTCAGTCGCGAGGCGCACAAAGCGAATTCGACCATCAAGGTTGGCGAACAAAAGGTTTTGGTCGGAGGCAAAAAGTTTCAGGTGATGGCGGGGCCTTGCTCAGTTGAGGATGAAAAGCAGCTCATGAAGACCGCGCATGCGGTTGCGAAAGCAGGAGCAACGATCCTGCGTGGTGGCGCGTTCAAACCACGCACGTCGCCTTATGAGTTTCAGGGGTTGGGCGAAAAAGGTTTGAAGATGCTGGCGAAAGCGCGCAACGAAACGGGCCTTGCCGTTATTACCGAACTGCTTTCCGAAGCTCATGCCGAAATGGTCGCTGAATATTCCGACATTCTTCAGATCGGCGCGCGCAACGCACAGAATTTCCAATTGCTCATCGCTGCGGCAAAGACCGGAAAACCGGTTCTACTGAAGCGCGGCCTTTCGATGAAGATCGAGGAATGGTTGCTGGCAGGTGAGTACGTGTTGTCGAACAACAATCCAAACCTGATGTTCTGCGAACGCGGTATTCGCACGTTCGAAACTTACACCCGCAACACGCTTGATCTTTCTACGATCCCAATCATCAAGAAGGAATCGCACTGTCCAATTGTCATCGATCCAAGCCAGGGGGCCGGCCGTGCGGACCTGGTCGTCGCGATGTGCAAAGGCGCAGCGGCGATGGGAGCCGATGCTTTGTTGATCGAAGTGCATCCGAATCCCGCTGAAGCATGGAGCGACGGTGCGCAACAGTTGACCCTCGACGGTTTTGCGAAACTGATGGAGGAACTGAAGCCATTCATCGCGGCGGCAGGCAGGGAATAACGCCCCAGCAAATCTTTTCTGGAGGCATTTATGACTGATGCACGCGCAATCTTTACTGTACCGGAGTTCTTTTCCTCTGAAGAATGCGGACACTTTATTTCTTTGAGTGAAAAGAACGGCTATGAAGCCGCCGCTCTCTCAACGGTGAGTGGGCCAAAAATTCAGGCGGAAATCCGCAATAACAGTCGATTGATTTGGGATGACTTCGAGCTTGCGTCAACGCTTTGGATGCGTGCTCGTCCGCATTTGCCGCTGATGCTGAATGGGAGGCAGGCGATTGGATTCAATGAACGTTTTCGTTTTTACCGCTACGATGCTGGCCAACAGTTCGTCGGGCACATTGATGCACCGTTTCGTCGGGAGAACGGTGAGGCAAGCCAATTGACCTTTCTCATTTACCTGAATGAAGATTTCGAAGGAGGCGAGACGAAGTTTGATGACGTGAGCATCAAACCTAAAGCGGGCACTGCTTTGGTTTTTCGCCACGAGCTATTCCATGAAGGAGCGACGATTGTTAAAGGACGGAAATACGTGCTCCGTACCGATGTGATGTACAATCCACCTGGGCGTTTTTCTGCGTCGTAATAATTCTCTTTGATTACGCTGCTGGTACGAGCCGAGTATTTCTCCCTTGGCAGTGGAAGAGTCCCGCTCATCGGCTTACCCGCTTACCGGCTCACCTTTGCATTTTCCCCGTGAGCTTTGGAGAGCAGTCCTGTCGAACTTTGAAGACGGTTAAGAAAGGTTCGGCATATGATCAATCATAATCGCATTTATACGGCAATCCTGGGAGCTCTGGCCGTTTATTTAATCATCCCCGGGATCGGAATGCTATTGTTCCTCACCGCTCCTCAGCATCCAACAACACGCGAACTGGGAATTCATTTGCCAGACTGGTCGATACCTTTTTTGGCGGTTGCACATGTTGGCTATGCGACTGCGATTGGTGTCGTGCTGTTGGCCCGACGTTTACGGCCGGATTGTGGGTGTTGGCTGACACGTGTTTTGAATTGGGCTCTGCTGCCTGCTCTGCCGGCCGGTTTGGTTCTTGGATTGTACGGTCTCTGTAAGGTTGATAAGCAAACAACCGCCAACTGATTATGAGCTGCGTTTGTATTCTAACACCGGTGGTAATTGCCGCATGGCCGTCATTTAGCGCAGCCGTAGTGGCTGCGGCGGCGTCTCTCGGCTACGTGGCGGCCACGGAAACGGCGGAGGTTCGTGGCAAAACAGCGAGTGCCAGCAACCGAATCAATCTTGAGATCGAAAACAGCGAAATCGTCACCAACCAGGTTGGACGCGACCAGAAGATTTCCGTGATTCGCGATGGGGTGAAGGTGACGTTCGCTCGCGATGCACGCGGAAGAGCTTCGCTGTGTGTGGAGGGGCAGGGACACAG
>CBHWET010000534.1:0-2811 GCA_966112985.1 uncultured bacterium
TGCCCCAGGTCGAATCATAAAGTTTTCCACCCCGCAGTTCCCGGATGCGATTTAGCACCTTCTCGCTACGATCGGGGAAATGAGTCTGCACCCACTGTGTAAAGAGGTCCTTCACCGCGTAAGGCAGACGCATGACAGTGTATCCCGCAGAAGTGGCGCCGGCATCAACGGCCCTCGCGATAATGGAAATCATTTCGTGGTCGGTAACCGCGGGCACGACCGGAGCGACCATCACATTCACCGGAATGCCAGCGCGTGTAAGTTGACGAATTGCATCGAGACGAGCTTCTGGCATCGATGTTCGAGGTTCCATTGTGGCGGCCAACTTCGGATCAAGCGTCGTGACCGAAACATTGACGGTGACGGCGTTGTGTTCGGCGAGTTTTCGAAGCAGGTCAATATCTCTCGTGACGAGATGGTTTTTTGTAATGATCCCGACAGGATTCAGAAATTCAGCAAAAACCTCGAGACATCCGCGTGTAATGCGCAAGCGCTTTTCTAATGGCTGATAGCAATCAGTGACGCCGCTCATAATGATGGTCTGCGGTTCCCATTTGGGCGACGCGAGTTCTTTGCGCAAGAGAGCTGGAGCGTTGTCTTTTACGAGGATTTTGGTTTCGAAATCGAGGCCAGATGACCAGCCGAGGTATTCGTGCGTCGGCCTCGCGAAACAATAAATGCAGCCGTGTTCGCAGCCGCGGTAGGGATTCACGCTGAATTCAAACCCTACATCAGGACTATCGTTTCGCGTGAGTGCGGTCTGCGTTTTATCGCGGAAAATCTGTGTCCGAGGAGATATTTCGAGATCATCCTCCGTCAGTTGTACGGCGTCGGGATCAGTTTCGAGATGCAGCTTCTCGAAACGATTGGCGGGGTTGTCCAGGGCGCCGCGGCCACGAATAATCCTCTTTTCCGCAGACATTTTATAAAGAATGCCAGACGCCGGTCACTATGTCAGAACTATTTCGGGGTTTCACGCAAGCCATGCTGATGCTCCCTTCTGTGTGAATAAACGTCCGGCCCCCTGATTTGTCTAGTAAGGCCGCTGCCCTAATCTGCAGACGCAATTGAACGTCACGTTCAACAATCGCGACTTTCTATGAATTCCAACTTTTCAGTGCGTAATGTTGACGCGCCCCAAGTTGAGGGCAAGCGACCGGTCTCCCCGATCTGCATCCATCATCTATTTGAGGCTCAGGCTGCGCGCACACCCGAGGCTATCGCGGTAACCTCTGCCGACCAACACGTCAGCTATCGCGAACTGAACGAACGCGCAAACAGAGTCGCACATAGGTTGCAACGACTAGGCGTGAAGGCCGAGACGCTCGTGGGAATCTGCCTTGATCGATCAATTGATATGCTCGTGGGAATTCTCGGAATTCTTAAGGCCGGAGGTGCTTACGTTCCGATCGAGCCGATGAATCCCACGGACCGTATTACGTTCATTCTGCAAGACGCGCAGACGCCTGTGTTGCTAACGGATAGTAAATTCGCGGAAAAGTTTGCGGACCCTCCAGCGTGCCTCATCGCGCTGGATTCCGAACGACAAGCGTTAGAAAAAGAACGCAGTGATAATCCGAGTTCGACGACTACATCCGAGAACCTCGCGTACGTTATTTATACATCAGGTTCTACAGGGAAACCGAAGGGCGTTCTCGTCACACACAATAACGTCGTGCGGCTGATGCAGTCTACGGAGCAATGGTATGGATTCGGTGCCAACGACGTCTGGACCCTCTTTCACTCCTTTGCGTTCGATTTTTCGGTTTGGGAAATTTGGGGAGCCCTCGCGTATGGCGGACGTTTGGTCGTCGTTTCTTATTTTGTAACCCGCGAGCCGCAGGCTTTTTACGACTTGCTGGCGAAGGAAAAAGTGACGGTACTCAACCAAACCCCCTCTGCGTTTAGACAATTGATTTGGGCTGAGAGCAACTCGCCGCAACAGCACGATCTCTCCCTTCGCTACGTCATCTTTGGTGGCGAAGCATTGGAGTTGCAAAGCCTAAGGCCCTGGTTTGAACGGCATGGCGACCAAATGCCTCGCCTCGTGAACATGTACGGAATTACAGAAACGACCGTTCACGTGACATACCGCGTCATCACCCGACAGGATATCGATGCTGGTCGCGGCAGTGTTATTGGCGTGCCGATTCCAGATCTCACGCTCCATGTTCTCGACGAGAAGTTGAGGCCTGTTGCGGTGGGCGAAGCTGGCGAAATGTACGTGGGCGGCGCGGGAGTCGCGCGCGGCTATCTTAACCGTGCCGAGCTCACGGCTCATAAGTTCATTGCAAACCCGTTTGATCGCGATGGGGGAAAACTCTATCGATCCGGCGATCTTGCAAAAGTTCTTCCAGATGGCGACCTGGAATATCTGGGACGTATCGATCATCAGGTAAAGATTCGTGGCCATCGAATCGAACTGGGAGAAATTGAAACGACGCTGAACAAACATCACGCCGTCCGCGAGTGCGCTGTGATTGCTCACGAACCGTCGGGTGGCGACAAACGGTTGATCGCCTACGTGGTCAGCAAAGATACCCCGGCTTCAACAAGCGAACTCCGAGAGTTTGCTGCGAAGACCTTACCATCATACATGATCCCATCGGTATTCGTGTCCATTTCGAAGTTGCCGTTGACGATCAACGGAAAGGTCGATCGGGCGGCGCTGCCCTCTCCAGACAAGGCGCGACCAGAAATGCGAACGCAATACGTTCCCCCGACGACCCCGGAGGAAAAACTACTCGCGCAGCTCTGGTCTGAATCGCTTCAGGTGGACAACATCGGTGTACATGACAATTTTTTCGAACT
>CBHWET010000535.1:0-2802 GCA_966112985.1 uncultured bacterium
CGCCGTGAAACCACTCGACATCCGGGGACACTGGGTCGCGTTTCTCTGGATATTACTCTTCACGTCTGTGGTGTGCGCTCTGCCGTCGGTCGAAGAAAAATTTTCTACAATCTCGTCGAGCCTCTCGGGAGAAATTCCAGTTCCGGCAGACTATGACGGTGATGGTAAAGCGGACACCGCTTTTTTTTCGCCCTCCAATGCCATGTGGCGTATCTATGGTTCTACCGGAGCGTCATGGACGAATTGGTGGGGCAGCAGCGGTGATCTTCCTCTGCCCGGAGATTACGATGGGGATGGCAGAGCGGATCTCGCCGTTTTTCGTCCGACAGATGTTACCTGGTATATCCTGGGGTCCAGCGGAAAATCATGGACCACTCCATGGGGCATGCCGGGTGATATTCCTGTGCCCGCTGATTACGATGGCGATGGTAAAATAGACCTCGCTGTTTTTCATCCCGCCGACGGAACGTGGCGTATCTCGCCTCAGGAAAAAGCATCACGCGGAAGTGCCGTGCGGCAGTATAGTTCCCGACGATGGCAGACTCAGGATGGACTGCCACACAACGCGGTTTCGGCGGCGTTGCAGTCTCGTGACGGATATCTTTGGCTTGGCACTCCACAGGGATTGGCGCGCTTTGACGGCGCGCATTTTGTCGTCTTCAGTCCCCAGAATACTCCAGCATTAAAAGGAAAAATCATTCGCTCCCTTTGCCAAACGCGGGACAACACTCTTTGGATTGGCACTGAAGACGGAGGACTAAGCTTCTTTAAAGACGGACAATTTTCTCTCGCGCCTCTTGAACAAGAGAAATCAATCAAAGCCTTGTTGGAAAGCAGCGATGGCTCGCTTTGGATTGGAACGACCAACGGCCTTGGACGTTTTAAAAATGGACAGAGCACGTGGTTCACGAAAACCAACGGTTTGGCGAACAATATCGTGCTCGCCTTGTGCGAAGATCACAGTGGCAACATCTGGATTGGAGCAAACTCAGGACTGGTTCGTTACAAGGATAATGCTTTTGAACGTTATAATGATCCGTGGGGATTTCTTACCAACTCGGTTCGCGCTCTTTTCTGTGACCATGAAAATAATGTTTGGATCGGACTGGGCGGAGGTGGCCTGGCAAGATTGAGCCACGGGGAATTCAAGGCATTTAAAGCACCTGATGGTCCTGCTGATGGTTTCATCAGCGCGATTCTCGAGGACAGCCGGCAGGAGTTATGGGTGGGAACCATGGGCGGCCTTTTTAGACGCGTGGGCGAAAGGTTTGTGATGGAACTTAACCACGAAGGCATGCCTTACGACGCTGTTTTTCGGCTCTATGAGGACAAGGAAGGGAGCGTCTGGCTCGGTACAAAGGAGGGGCTCAGTCAGCTTCGATTCAAGCCCTTTGAGGCTTACACCAAACAACAGGGACTGCCTCACAACAATGTTACGTCGGTATGCGAGGGTGCCGATGGAACGATCTGGACAACGACGTGGGGCGGAGGGGTGAGCGAATTTAGAAACGGCAAAATCGTCGCCTACAATCGTGCCAACAGTCCGGTATACGACTTGTTACTTTCGGTCTGCGCGGCGCGCGACGGCAGCGTCTGGTTCGGTGGCGATCATGATGGAGGATTGTTTCAATTCAAGGACGGCACCTTCACTCATTACGGCAACGAGCAAGGAATCGTCGATCCCGCCATTCGGGTCATTTATGAAGATCGACAAGGCCGGCTTTGGATTGGCACCAGCGGCGCGTTGTATCTGATGCAGGATGGAAAATTTCATCGGTTCAATACCACCGATGGTCCCGCGGGTAAAACGATTCGCGCCATTTATGAAGATCAACATGACAACCTATGGACTGGGACCAGTGATGGATTAACACGGTACAACAACGGAAGGTTTTTCAACTTCACTATGAAAGATGGGCTGTCGACAAACCAGGTGCTGTCGATCTATGAGGATCGAGAACACAATTTGTGGATTGGCACCGACGGGGGCGGACTAAATCGATTTAAAAACGGCAAATTCACGGCTTACACCACGACGCAAGGTCTCTTCAACGACAGTATTTCCGAAATCCTCGAAGATGACCGTGGAAATCTTTGGATGAGCTGTTTCTCCGGCGTTTTCCATGTGAAAAAGAAAGACCTCGATGATTTTGATCGTGGGAAAATTCTAACCATCGGTTGCCGCTCCTATGGCAGAACCGACGGCATGTCGAGCGCCCAATGCAACGGCGTTTCCAAGCCTGCCGGCTGGAAAGGAAAAGATGGCCGGCTCTGGTTTCCCACCACACGAGGCGTAGTCGTGGTTGATCCTGATTCAATCACTGAGAACGACACGCCTCCACCCATTGTTGTAGAAAACATAATTGCCGATAAAAAGGATTGGGAACTATCGCGCAGCCCGACCAACCTGATCATCTCTCCCGGAAAAGGAGATTTGGAATTTCATTACACGGCTTTGAGTTTTCGCGTGCCGGAAAAGAATCGGTTCAAATACAAACTGGACGGAGTCGACTCGGAATGGGTGGACGCTGGAACGCGCCGCGTCGCTTACTACAATAACATCAGTCCCCATGGCTATACGTTCCGGGTCATCGGTTGCAACAACGACGGAAGTTGGAACCAAACGGGAGCGAGCATTTCGTTCGTACTGCTTCCCCACTTCTGGCAGACGAAGTGGTTTATGGGGCTGATTGCTTTGGCGGCTGCGGGAAGTGTCGCCGGGTCGGTGCGCTACTTGACGTGGAAAAAAGTTCAGAAACAATTTCTTCGCCTCGAACAACAGCATGCCATCGAAAAGGAACG
>CBHWET010000536.1:0-2800 GCA_966112985.1 uncultured bacterium
GCAGCCTCCCAGACAGAACCTTCTGCGCATTCGCCGTCTCCGAGCAGCACGTAAGTGCGATAATCTAAATTATCGAGGCGGGCATTAAGCGCCATGCCAACTCCAACGCTCAGTCCCTGGCCCAATGATCCGGTCGCAACATCGGCGAACGATAGACGCGGTGTCGGATGCCCTTCCAGATCATTCCCCCATTCGCGAAGTTTCAGCAGTTCCGTGGTGGGGAATAATCCCGCTTCAGCCCATGCGGCGTAGAGCAATGGTGCCGCATGCCCTTTGGAAAGGATAAATCGATCGTTGTTATAGTAACGCGGATTCTTGGCGTCATAACGCATATGACCGAAGAAAAGCGCCGCAACAAGGTCGGCAGCGGAGCAGCAGGATGTCGGGTGGCCGCTTCCGGCTTGCGTCGTCGCAGCGATCGAATGGATACGCAGTTGGTTGGCAATGCCGGAGAGGATTTCAGGTGTCGCTTCCATAATTTTCGTAAGCGGAAAACATTAAGAATCGCTTTTGAAAAGGGAAGAAAAGATTTGCGGAACTTTTAAGGTTCCCCGATTGTCTTTTGGTTGATAGCGCCTAAAACGATTCTTTATGCTGAGGACAACGGAGATGATGTCTTCATCTTCAAGCTGGCATTTAAGCGTGCCACCCTCCCACACACCTTGCATATTGTCGAAGATGGCCAATATGCCATCGAATGGCTACAGGGTTCGAATCAATACAGCGACCGCGAAAAATATCCGATGCCTGAGGTGCTCGTAACCGATATCAAAATGCCTCGCAAGAACGGTTTTGAGCTGTTGGAGTGGGTCCGCGCGCAAAAGCAATTCGCCAACCTGCCGGTCATCGTATTGAGTTCATCGGACGAGCCGCGTGATGTAAAGCGGGCCTATGAATTGGGCGCGACCAGCTACTTCGTCAAGACGCCACAGTTCCAGGATGTGATCCTTTTTCTCCGAACCATCACCACGCATCTGCCGAATTAGAGCTAGGTTGTCATTTGGGTGCGGGCCGATTCTGCTTTGAATATCGGCCGAAACACTGGCTTCTAAGCAGCTATGGTTCGAACTTTATCTTCCCCCCGTCTTGTGATGTCGGTTGTTGCTTTGGGGCTGGTCTGCATCGCCTCCAATGTGATAGCCACTGATGTGCGTCCTGAGCGGGTCCGGCAGATTGCCGGCCTTTTGCAAAAACATCCTACTGGACTAGGCGAACCAATTACAAACCGCACTGAGTGGGATAAAGTTGCTGCTGCAGACTCATTTAAACGGAGTTTGAGATCAGCTCACGCACAACTTGCGCAGGAAATTCCACAAGTTTCTGACGAACTCTATCTTGACTATTCTCGGACTGGCAACCGCGACCACTGGCAAAGTGTTGAATTCGCACGACGGGAACTGATCAGCACCTTCGCCCTTGCCGAATGCCTTGAGAATCGTGGCGAATTTTTGCCGATGCTTGAAAAGACAATCGCCTTGATCTGTTCTGAACGGACCTGGGTTTATCCTGCGCACGATAGCGGCTTGCGCAATTATGAGGGCAAAGGAGTGGATATTGATTTGGGCTCATCACGTGTCGCTTGGGAATTGGCAACGGCGGATTATCTACTCGGCGAAAAACTATCCTCGAAGACCCGGGCCTTGATTCGGGAGAATCTTCAACGCCGTATTTTCAAACCTTACCGCGATATGGTTGAAGGACGCATCGCGGAAAACTCATGGTTTCACGCCACACACAATTGGAATGCGGTATGCCTCGCTGGTGTAACCGGGGCCGCACTCGCGACAATTGACTCGCGGGAAGAACGGGCATGGTTCATTGCGGCGTCAGAAATTTATATTCGAAATTTTTTAAGCGGCTTCACTTCGGATGGTTACTGCAGCGAAGGAATGGGTTATTGGAATTACGGTTTCGGACATTTTATCATGCTCGGCGAGACAATCCGTCAGGCAACCCATGGAGGAATTGATCTCTTGGCCGATCCTGCAGCGCGTCTCCCTGCCCTGTTCGGTCAGCGTGCTGAAATTCTCAATGGCATTTATCCGTCGATCGCGGATTGCTCCCCGGGGTCCCGTCCGGATCCACAATTAACCGCCTTCATCTGCGAACGCTTTCAACTAAAAGAATGCGACGCTAAAAATAAATTCCTTCAGCCGTCTCGCAATTTATTCAGCACGGCTATGTTCGCGTTCCTGCCGGAAAAGTTACCCATAATACAACACAAGCAATCAGCGGAAGAATCTTCACTGCGGACGTGGTTTTCTGAAGGCGGGGTATTGATTTGTCGCCCGCACGACAAAAGCAAATTTCCTTTTGCTGTCTCCCTGAAAGGCGGCCACAACGCCGAGCATCATAATCACAATGACGTTGGAAGTTTCATTGTTGTTAGTGATAAATCGATGGTGTTGGTTGATCCAGGGTCGGAAGTTTACACCGCAAGGACCTTCAGCTCGAAACGATATGAAAGTGATGTGTTGAACTCGTTCGGACATGACGTACCAGTCGTCGCCGGTCAGCTACAGAAATCTGGGGCGAAGGCGCGAGCCAAAGTCACAAACACCAGCTTTTCAGCCGATAGAGATATTCTCACACTCGACATCACCGCTGCTTACAACGTTCCAACCCTTACGAAATTACAACGGACTTTTGAATACCATCGCGTCGTCCCTTCATTAATTGTTCGCGACGAGGTTGGATTCACCAATGCCGAAACCTTCGAAACCGCTCTGGTATCCTGGGGAAAATGGACACGCGTTGCTCCGTCAGAACTGCTGTTCACAGAGTCTTCTGGAAGTGTTCG
>CBHWET010000537.1:0-2761 GCA_966112985.1 uncultured bacterium
GGCGACATGTACTTCGGTGTGCCGAGGACACTTTCTCCCGTGAGGTTGCCTGCTGCTTCTTTTGACGCTGTGCGCTGCGGTTCGGTCCTGGCGTCCAACAGACGCGCGATTCCGAAATCGGCGATCTTTATGCTGCCGCTCTTATCGAGAAGAATGTTTTCTGGCTTAATATCCCGATGAACAATTCGCCGGTCATGCGCATACTGCAGCGCGTCGCAAATCGAACGGACGATTGCCAGCGCTTCCTTTGACGATATTCGACCGGCGCGAAGAAGTTCGCGAAGATTGACGCCATCGACGAACTCCATCAGCAGATAAAAATAGCCACCGGTCTGGCCGAAGTCATAAACGGTGACGATATTCGGATGGTTCAAGCGGGCGAGAGCCTGGGCTTCGCGTTGAAAACGTTCGGCAAAGCGGAGGTCCATGACCCGTTCCGGGGCGAGGATTTTTAGCGCCACGTATCGATCAAGCTTCGGTTGCCTCGCTTTGTAAACAACGCCCATTCCACCACGGCCAAGACACTCGAGAATCTCGAGTTGAGGGAAATGCGGTGCAAGTTCGGCGGGAGTGGGAACCGGAGTTGTGGGTGTGGGACTTTCCGTGAAAACGGTTTCCGTCTTGAAATTCAGGTCCATCAAACAACGTGGACAAAGGGCACCTGGCGCATTCTCTGGAACCGCTGTGCCGCATTGGGGGCAATTCTTCGCAGGAGTTGTGCTCATGCCCTGTAATTACCGGCCAACGACGGGTTGTTACACGGAACTTGCATTTTTATGTATTCGCCAGCGCGGCGGCGAGATGTCGCAGCTCAGCTTCAACATCTTCTCCATCGCGGAGGGTCTGAGAAAGTTCTTCCCGATAAACTTCGCGAAAACGTTTTCTTAAACGATGAACGGCGACGCGTGCCGCGCCTTCGTTGATGGATAGGTTTTGAGCAATTGACGTGTAATCAATGGCGTTTTGCCCGGCTGTCAAACAGGGTTTGAGAATTTCGAAGTCCCTTGCCTTTCCCGCCTTTGAAAATTCCTGCTCCAACCGATTGAACGTGAGTTCGAGGAGCGTTAAGGCCCATTGCCGGTCGAAAGCCTGTTCCGGCGGCAGGTGAGGGGAGGCGCCGGGAGCGCAGACTGTCTCCGCAATAGTCGTGTCAAACTGAACGGATGTGCAGCCGCCGCCGCGCTTTTTTGCCGACGCTTTCCGCCACTCATTGCTCATGAAATGTTTCAGCGTCACAATCAGGAACGTGCGCAACCGCCCGCGATCGCGATCGGCATCATCCAGCCACTTTTTTTCCAGCAAGCGGGTGAAAAACTCCTGCGTGAGGTCCTGCGCGTCGTGCGGTGATTGACCGGTACGACGAACGTAAGCATAGAGTGGCGGCCAGTAAGCGCGGCAAATCGTCTCCAAAGCCTCAGCCGATTCCGGCGAATGGCCTTTGCGTGCTGCCAGAACCACCGACCACCGTGTTGGTGGAAAGAGCCTGGGCGAATCGCCCGACGTTGTTTGGCCGATCATCCTTGAAATCATATTCCAGTTAGTTACCGGAAACGAGCGTGTTGTTACCGGTGGAATGAAATGACGACCCCAGCTCGATGATTTCAGGATTGGATATTCGTGCCAGCGCGTTATTCTTGGTTCAAATCACCTGTGTCATGCACCCGCGATTTCTCGTGCTTCTTTGGCTTTGCGTTGCAGGGCTGGGTTATGCCGGAACGGAACCGCCGTGGAGCGTTCCGCAGTTCAGCGGACGAATCTGGCCCATCGAGCACGAACTCCCGCGTGACACTGTGCAGGCGATAGCACAAACACCTGATGGATATTTATGGATCGGTACGCAAAGCGGTCTCGCCCGCTTTGATGGGGAACGGTTTGACTGGATAACGCTGCCCTCGACCAATTCGCAGGATCACCAGTGGATTAATGCACTGGCTGTAACCCGCGACGGAACCCTGTGGATAGGTACGGGAGGACGGGGGCTGTTCGAATACAAAAACCGGGTACTGACCCAACGGGTTCCTCCGCCCGAACTGAACCACGTGATGCTCAGTCTCGTCGAGATGCCCGAAGGAGGTCTGTTGTGCGGAACCCGACGGGGATTACTACGCTATCGAGACGGAAAGTTTACCGCGATAGGCAATACGAACACTCCGCGGCAAGCGCCGGAAAACCGGGTCGCAGTGACAACGATCCGGTCCATCACTGCGGCGCCTTCCGGAAAATATTTAATCGTTGTTCCCGGCGAAATTCTTGAACTGGCCGGAGATCGCATAGTCGCCAAATATAATATGCAGGAAGTGAATGCGGATAGTTTTGTGCGGGCCACGTTCTGCGAAGCTGACGGGACAATCTGGATTGGTTCGAACGCAGGAGTCACCCAAGTCAAGGACGGTCGATTCACACACTTCAGCAAAGCCGATGGTTTGCCCGACAATACCGTCAACGCTATTTATCGCGATCGGAACAATAACTTGTGGATCGGCACCTACGGAGGTATTTGCCGTTTCATCAACGACCGCTTTGTGGTGACAGCAGGTCCGGACGGCGAACCTTACGATCAGGTCTTCTGTTTCTTTGAAGATCATGAAAACAATTTGTGGGCCGGAGGGAAGCAAGGATTGTGTCAGTTGAATGTGCGGCAATTTTATACGTTAACGACACGTCACGGGCTGACCCATAACAATGTTATTTCTGTTTTTGAGGACAAGCAGCGGACGCTTTGGATTGGAACCTGGGGCGGCGGCCTCAATATTCTGCGCGA
>CBHWET010000538.1:0-2723 GCA_966112985.1 uncultured bacterium
CTGCGGCAGAGTGATAGAAAATTTGTGAACGCGTTACCCCGGCTTCCGCGTTGCTAAAAGCCGGGTGCTATTATTGTGTCGTGCCTACGGCACTGCGAGATTGTTCGTCGGGTGTGATTGAACTGAGAACGCTGTGCGCTTTCGACGGCGATGTTTTGCCTTACCTCTGCCATTTCGCTCTAAACCTACCTCAATTTGTGGGTATTCGGACTGGTACTCGCACGGGATAATATTTCCGCATACTGAAACGGATTCTCTTCATCGGCGTTGTCGCCTTTTACGTTGTGCGAGCGTCGGGACAAATTGTTGTCTCCGATAGCTGTAATGTTTCAGGTGGTAACTCTGTCAGCACGGGCTTCGGAACGAATGCCGGCGTCAATTATCAGCTCACGACGCGGTTGAGTGGCTCGGTTTCAAACGGGCTCAGTTACCTGCAAACCGCGACCACGAAAGCGGCGTCGAGCTACTCGATCAAGAGCAACAAGATCAATGTCGCGGTGGCTGCGAATCCGGGGCGATTCACTTTTACATCGAACGGCAGCACCCCCTTTGACCTCGGTTCCGCTGTTGGCACGGCGACCGCAACGCCGACGGAGCCCGTGATTTATGATGTGTCCGTCAAAGTTTCCAATGGCAGCAGCGCGACGGACCGCACTTCTTTCGGCATTGCCACTGCCGATAATGGCGTGCAGGCGTGGAATCTTGGTATTCAATTGGTGAATAATGGCGCGGATCTCGATATCTATCGCCGCGTTGACTCAGGATCGAATCCGAGTGGTGCTGATTACAATAATGTGATCGCAACGCTGCCGGGGCAGGCGAAGGCAGAAGTCGATTTGAGTTTGCGAATTGAAGATGCAGGGGCGGAATCCGGCGCTGGCAATTTCAATTCGCGGTACGAACTGTTTGCCAATGGCGTTTCGGTTTTTACCAGTGCGCCTGGTGATTTTCGTTTTGAGAATTCTTCGACGCGCCTTGTTTTGTTCGATACGGCAGGGAATGCAGGTCCGGTAACTTACGATGCAATTTCGATCGCCCGAATCAATGCATCGACGAATGTTCCTGCAACCACCAATCACCCGTTGAGAATTGTTTCGCATCGGCTGACGTCGTCGTCACTGGAGGTAGGATGGGCGAGTGAAATCGGTTCGAATTATACGGTGCTGCGCAGCACGAATTTGAATTCGCCGCGCTGGCTGTTCACCACGAACCTTACTGCAGCGGCTACGAACACGATCATCAGCACAACGATCGATCAAAGCGTCGCGAGTTATTATTGCGTGACGCAGTTGGCGCAGTCCGGGCTGGCAATCTCCAATGTCGTCGCGACTCAGCGCGCGGGCACCGGTTTCGTCGATATCTATTACGATCTGGGCGATCTTTATCTGGGCACCGCTTCGATTTCAGTGCTGGTTTCAACAGACGGCGGACAAACGTATCACGCGGCTGCTGCGAGCTTCAGCGGAGATATTGGAAGTGGTGTTGGAGCAGGAAGTCATCTTCACATTGTCTGGAACGCTGGTGTTGATTGGTCTGTGCTTTCGGCGGGAAATGTTCGCGTCAAGATCGTAGCGGATCGCTCGCCTGTTGGTCCGAACATGTCTTTGATTCCTGCGGGTGGATTCAGCATGGGCGATAGCAAAGGAGAGGGATTGGCCTGCGAAGCGCCGGTGCACGTTGTGAATGTCAGCGCGTTTTATGCGAGTCGTCATGAAGTAACGAAGGCAATCTGGGACGATATCGTGCAGTGGGCGACAAATCATGGGTATAACTTTACGAGTCCAGGCGTAGGCAGTTCGCCGAATCATCCAGTGCAACAGGTGAGTTGGTATGACGCCGTGAAATGGTGCAACGCGCGGTCGGAGAAGGAAGGTTTTGCTCCCGCCTATTTTGAAGATGCGGCATGGACGACTGTGTATCGCGTTGGAGATGTGAATTTGTCCGAAACCAATGTCCGGTGGCAAGGTGCAGGGTATCGTTTGCCGACGGAAGCGGAGTGGGAAAAAGCGGCTCGCGGGGGACTCGGCAGCGCGCGTTTCCCGTCTGGCGATACCATTGCTCAAACGCAGGCAAACTATTGGAGCACATCTTTCGAGAGCTTTGATGTGAATGGGGCACCGGGGCCGCATCCATCCGCCCAGGAATTTCCGAACGTGATGAACGTCGGGAGCTTCACGCCAAACGGGTACGGTCTATACGATATGGCTGGGAACATTTGGGAATGGTGCTGGGACTACTACGGCGACACGTGGTACTCCGACTCCCGGTCCTCCAATGACAATACGCATGGGCCGACGTCGGCTTCATGGGGTGGAGATCGTGTTTACCGCGGCGGCAGTGGGGTAGATATCGCGTGGAAAAGTCGTGTCGCGAATCGCGCCGACGCACCGCCGCGGTTTGCAATGGGACATTTCGGATTTCGCGTGGTGTTGCCGGCTGGCGAACGGCTGGTTTCAACGGAGTCAGCAATTTTCAGCGTGACTTCTTCAAACTGATGGAGACCCGACGAACAACCTTAAAAGATTTAATCGCAAAAGCGGTGTCCGCTTTGTTGCTGGTCACGGCGCTCTGTAGCAGTGCCGCTCAGACGAATAAGCCGAATGTCGTTTTCATTTTGATCGACGACATGGGGTATGCGGATACGAGTTGCTATCGGACGAACGGAACCCCGGTTGTTTTGACGACGAATATCAACCGCCTCGCCACCGAGGGGACGCGATTTA
>CBHWET010000539.1:0-2711 GCA_966112985.1 uncultured bacterium
GACCCGGTTTTCTTTGTGCCGATGTACGAAGAATCGCAGTTCGTAAAACCTGAGTTCGAACCGGGTAAATTTGTGATCGTTCAATTTGAGAAGCCACAATTCGAAAGAGCCGTCATCGAAAAGGCACAGATTATTGCCCCGCAGTTCGAACGCGCGCAGTTTGTTGCACCTGAGTTCGACAATGGCTGCGGTCCAAAGCGAGCCAGCAGTACCCCCGTACGAGCCGCTTTCGCGAGTACAAGCATCCAACCGCAAAAAATTGCCTTGAAGCAGCCGCTGACCAATCAAAAGTTGCTGGCAACAGTTCGCGCGAAATCAGCTGCTACGAAACTGCGCTGATCATCGGGATTCGAGGGCGCCCTGAAGAATCTTCAAATAATTGTCCGCTGCTTTCTCCCACGAGAAGTTCAACGCATGATTGCGGATGCGTTCCCGGTCTGGTTGCTCGGAAAACTTTGAGATAAGGGCTCCAGTAAGTTCTGCGCCATTTCCCTTCTCCACCAGTTTGCCGAGATAGTCGTGACACAGTACTTCCGAAATACCGCCGACATTGGTCGATACGACCCGCAGCCCACTTGCGAACGCTTCAAGAATCACGTTAGGAACACCCTCATTTTGGCTTGAGAGGCAAAGTAGATCAGCCGCCTGCATATACACCGCGATATCAGCTGCGGTTTTTCGCCCTGCGAGCACCACATTACCGCCAAAACCGAGGCTGTCCGCGAGCGCGCGAACCTCTGCTTCCATGGGGCCACCACCGATCATCACCAACCGCGCCGGATGTTTGCGACAAAGCTCCGCGTGGGCTCGAATCAACAACAACGGATTCTTCACCGGGAGAAAGTTGCCAACGAAAAGAATCACTGGCATGCCCGACATTCCGAGCTTTTGTTTCGCCTGTTGCTGATCGCCAGGTTTGAAGAGTTCAAGATCCACCCCATTGTAGACGGGATGGAGTTTCTCGCCGGTCACTCCTGCTTCCTTCAACAACGTGGCGAGCCGGGCACTCCGCGTGATCACGCCGCCAGAGCGATTCATCGACTCAACAATTGTCTCCCTCCGCGACGCCATTTGGATATAGGAATGCACATCAGAGCCTTGCGCTATCGCAACAAATGGCACTTTCAATTCGTCCTGCAGTCGAGCGACTGCGCACGCATCAGGATAAAGCCATGAACAAAGGATGACATCGAAGTTGAAGGTTTTCTTGAGATCCAACAATGGCCGCCGGATGGCGCTGGCGAACAGTCGGTGATTTAAACGAGATCCAACTTTAGGAACGTAATAGGCTTTTAAATAAATTGGAGAAAACTTCCGATCAATCTCCCGAGGCGTTTTCTGCGGAACATTTCGCAACGGCAACGCAGGACGAGGAGAGACAGCGCGCACGTCACAATTGCGCGAGAGATAATGAAGCAAACAGGCATTGTCCAATCCGCGATATGGTTCCGCAACGTCGGGGAACAGGTTGGAAAGGAAAAGCAGCTTCATACCGGCGCTAAAATAACTACGCCGCGTTCGCCTTCAACAACGAACGATAACGATAGTCGCGCAACTGGTTGAAGTTCTCCGTGCGTTGATCTTCAAGGCCGTGAATCACGTTCACCATTTCTCGAGCGGTGACGTAATGCAGTTTGTAACTGCCGTTGTCGCGGTAGGTTTCCATGAGGTGCTCGTGAAACCGCCTCGTCGGTTCGCCCAAAAACATCGTGGAGTTAGGCGGGATCGCGCCATGCGTATGCAATTTAATAAACACGCAATCCTGACGCCCTTGGACATGAACCCCAAGATTGAGCCACAGACGCATACGCTCGGCCGTAGGCGGATTGGCAGCAGTCAAATCGGCATTCTCAATGCCAGGCAGGAAACCAAATTTGCGCTTTTGCCAGTTCAATCCTAATGGGCCTTGCACGAGCAATAAATCGTTCCCACCACCATTCGAGGGAGAATTGGCTGCGGCCAGTCTGCCTGAATCATGAGATTTCGGACGATCCGATCCTTTTGCGTAATAAATGCTATTGATGATCCTCGTCTGCGTCGGATGCGGTGCCGATGGCATCGTGAAATCGCCGTAACAACCCGTATCTTTCAATACCTGCAGCTCGTTTCGGACCCCACATCCCCTGCCCTCCGGATGCGAATTGTCGAGAGCCCAATTGCCATGAATGAAACCATAATGGGTTTTGCCACTGGCGTCTTTCGCAAGGAGGTTATGACGCAGCAAATCCTGCTTGCCCTGGTCGAGCTTCGCACGAACGCCATCTGCGGTGTCCTTGTCGTGATGTAGATGAATTTCGACTTCACCGCCTGATAATCGGCATAGTTCAGTCAGACTGTTGAGGATATCAGTGTCGTACTGTTCGACCGGATAAAAGAAAGTGTGGCGGGGGGCAATTCCGTCAGCGTCAGCAAACGGTCGAATCAATGCCGGCCATTTGGATTTCCAAAGATCGAGTCTCTCCAGCGCTACTTTTTTGTTGGCATCATGAAGAGGCTCGAAGTGATCACAGACAGCAAGAAAGATATGGGTGACGCCCGCCGGTTTGGAGTGACGAGAGCGGCGCAAATAAGCTGGGAGCCATAAATCCAGCGCTTTATACATACGTTTTCTGCTCGCTCTTCTGGTGAGCCGACTGCCATCCAGGTTGCGAGGGGCGAAACATATAATGCCAAAGCCCACGAACCACAGTCAAATTAAGGAAAACAAATCC
>CBHWET010000540.1:0-2710 GCA_966112985.1 uncultured bacterium
CTCTCCCGCTGGGAAGAGGGACAACGACGGTCGTCGATCCATTTGACGACGCCCTCTGGACCGCAACGTCAGCCTTTGAAGCGATTCACTGTAAAACGACTGCCGAATGCTTTCCCTCGCCCAGCGGGAGAGGGTCAGGGTGAGGGAGAAAACGTCCTCAAACGATTCCGGCGATTCCCCTGCGAAAAAGTCACGAAAACAAAAACCGGCGCACGTTGCCGCGCGCCGGTTATGATCAGTTTCGTGTGTCCTTTCCTTAATGCGTCACGATGGTGATGGCAGTGGAGCGAGCGCTTTCACCGCCGTTGTTCACGGCTGAGATTTGAATCTCAATCGTCGAGTTCGCAGGCAAACCTTCGATTGTAAAATCGAGGTCCGCAGGTGTACCCACCGCGACGTATTCTTCGTCGATACCCTGGACACGTTTCCACACACGGTAATATTCCGCGCGCGCCGACGCCTCCCATTTCAAGGCAGCTGTCGCTGGATCAAGGAGCGTCGCCGTAATCCCTTCAACTTCATCCGGCTTTTGGTCCGCGCCCGGCAGATTGAAGCCGAATGCTTTCCAGAGTGGATCAAGTGGTCCGAGGATTTGTCCGAGTTCATTTCGCAATCCGCGCAAGCGACGGAGTAAGTTCTCCGCATTGACATCGCGAATGCCTTTGAGACGGATCACTTCCTTGTCCTGTTCTGTTGCGGCGCCCATTGCAGCCAACAGTTGCGCCGATAACTCTCCCGCGCGGATCGCGGTTAGATTCAAGTCGACGACTTCACGCTCGGGATGAGCGGTGTAGTAGCTGTGATATGAATCCAGCAGCGGGTGCAGGAGTTCTGGTTTATCAGGCGCAGCGATTGAGCCCACCATGCCTGTTGCATCCCATTTCTGGGAATACTCGTTGCCGAGGTATGGTTTCAGGTTATCACGCCCGAGCATGATGAACTGGCGTCCGACAGCCATGATTGAATCCACCAGGTCTTCACGTTCAGAGAGCGTGATTTTGGCTTCTTCATAAGCATCGCGGCTGTTGAGCAGCGCAGTGCGATCCGCAAGGATGCGCAGGTTTGTGTTTTGTTTCATGTCGATCGCGTCCTGGTGTTGCAACGCAGCAACTGCTGCGACGCCAGCGAACGTGAGCGACTCCGATATGTTTAGTATTAAGTTAGTTTTCATATTTCTTTCTTATTTGTCCGGCTGATTCTTTCAAACGCCGTGAGAAACCCGCTATTTCTGTGCGACAAACAACATGTTTGCCGACCCGCGGTTAAGCTGCGCTTTTTGTTTTGTTAATTGCAGCTCTGTCCCTCTCGCCGTCCCGAATCAATCGAACGTGGAAAAGGCTATCAGGAGTGAAGGTACGTACGGGGATTCCACAAAAAATTTCTGAAAATATTTTCTATTTGCTGGAGGTCAGCTGTTTTCCAATGGAAATCCAGTGTTATTTTTGCGCTATGACAATGGAACACATCTCGCGGTCGTTTACGGTTTCGTTGTCGATAATCCATCCGGACATGGACCCTAGCGAGATTTCCACCACGATGGGCCTGACACCCGAGAACGTTACCCGCGCTGGCATGCCGCGAACCGGTCGCCAAGGGCAACCTCTCCCCGGGACTTATAACTTCTCGTGCTGGACCCATTCGTTCGATTGCGAAGGCGAACCGGCGTTGGGTGAAGTGCTTGAGCCGTTGGTTGAACGATTGCAAACACATCGAGAATTTTTTCACCGTATTGGTCGAGAGGGCGGCTCCGTCGAATTGTTCTGCGGCGTTTTTGCGGCGGGCAATTGGGATGAAATCTTATCCCACGAATTGATGGGGAAACTTGCGGCTCTTCATATTGATTTGCGACTGGATGTGTATCCGAAAGACGCGGTCGCCTAGTAGGGTTGCGGATTACTTTTCGTTATGAAATCTTTGTTGTACACCTCTCTAACAAGCGTCCGCCGCAATCATACTTTATGCCGCTTTATCCGTACAACCCCTACATCGGGCAGACTGATTTGATGGGCGCAGCGTACAATGGCGATGCGGAGGAGATCGTTCGTATTTTATCGATGCCTTGCGACATCGATGCTCAAGACGATCACGGCGTGACGGCTTTGATGTATGCGGCGATGGACGGACATACTGACGCTGTTCGGCGGCTCATCGAGAATGGAGCCGATCTGGAGATCCAATCTTTCTCCCGTCATTTCACGGCGCTCATGTACGCTGTGCGCGGCGGTCACACTTCGACGGTTCAAGCTTTGTTAAGTGCCAAGGCTGATCCAGATGTCCATGACGAGGACGACACGCATGACACACCACTCACTCTAGCGGCGAGTTATGGTTTCCTACCGATTGTTCGTGCTTTGGTTGCCGCCGGTGCGGACGTGAGCAGGCGCGGAGGCGTGTGGCAGATTCCACCTGAAGCTGTTGCCCGGCGCGAAGGACATCATGACATTTCAGAATTTCTGCTCTATCACGAGAAGAGGCCATAAAGTGAACTGCGAAGTGAACGCCTCTGAGGATCGTATTTCCCGAACTCAGCGCGGAATTAACGATACAGCACTCGATTTTTCAGGAGAATCGCCAGCTTTTCTAACCCAAAACGGGTTTTTTGGGAGAAAAAGCGTTTTAGGACGGCCTTTTTTCGGTTTTTCAGATGAGAAATCATTTTCGGACCGTCCTTTTTTGATTTTTCATCGGAGAACTTATGCAACTACGGTCC
>CBHWET010000541.1:0-2706 GCA_966112985.1 uncultured bacterium
TTCGTGAACTGAAGAATGCAGGCATTTCGTTCCTGCTCCGCACCGAAATGTCATCGACCACGAAGATGAACGATAAAGCCGTCGATTGCCTTCTCGTGAACACCACCGGCGAACTCGTTCACTTTTATCGACGCGCTGACGTTGTTTTTGTGGGAAAGAGCCTCACGGCCAAAGGTGGTCAGAATCCAATCGAACCCGGTGCGCTCGGCAAAGCGATGGTATTCGGGCCGCACATGGAAAATTTTGCGCAGATTGCCGACGGCTTTGTAAATAATGGCGGCGCCGTGCAAGTGCGTGATAGAAATGGTTTGGAAACTGCCATCGCGGAATTATTGGAAAACAAGAAACGTCGCGATGAGTTGGGCGAAAAGGCTCTTGCGGTGGTTAAGGCAAACCAGGGCGCCGTGGAAAAAACTGTGGAAATGATTATCGAACAATTGCGATCCGCGAAGGTCGCGACTCACATATCGTCCAAATAAAGGCGACGATTGCGCCAGAGGTAAATGGATCCGGACACGATCGTGAGGATTACCGCCACCCACTTCGCCAGCACCGTAAACCAAACGACCCACGGCATGTCGAAGACCAGGTGATAGCCGAAGATGGCTCCAACGGGTCCCCATTGCGTGTAGCTCGCCAGCACCAGCACGGAAATGATCGCGACAATCTGCGAAATCGTTTTGTGTTTGCCGTATTTTTCGGCAGCGAGAACAACGTTCTTGGAGGCAGCTAACATTCGCAGGCCGGTGATCGCGAGTTCTCGCGCAACAACGACCACTGCCATCCACGCCGGCATCCAACCGTGATCCGGGAGTTGTCCGCGATTGACAAAGGAAATGAACGCGGAACAAACGAGGATTTTATCCGCAAGCGGATCCATGAGGATGCCGAAATTTGTGATCAACTTGCGTTCGCGCGCAATTTTTCCGTCGAAGTAATCGGTAAGACTTGCCAAACAAAACAGGATGAGCGCGATCGTTTCGTGATAGTGTAGGCGCGAAAAGATTACCGCCAGGAACGCGGCAGTGAGCACGAAACGCGATACCGTCAGTTTATTTGGTAAATTCATCCGAAGAAAACAACAGATACGTCGGCCAAACACCGGCATTCTGTAAATTCCAGCCGTACTGTCAAAGCATTAGACCGGCTCGGCGATCAGATCGTAATCGGTATGGCCAATGATTCTGACCCGCGCAAATTCGCCGAGGGGAAGATTCCCGCGAACGTAAACGCGTCCATCGATATCAGGTGCATCCGCTTCACCGCGCGCGACGAGATAATTTTTATTCGCGAGTTTCGCCGTTTGATCGGCACCGACGCGAATCAATCCGTGTTCCCAGGAAGAGACGTTGGCTTTCGCCAGTTCGCTTTCACTCGCGCGACCTTCGACGAGCACTTTGATCTCGCGACCGACGAATGAGGTCGCAATTTCCCGAGCGACTTTCAACTGTTCAGCCATCGCCTGCTTGCGGCGTTTCTGTTTTACCGAATCAGAAAGTTGATTCGACATTTTGCCGGCCACGGTTCCTTCCTCCTGCGAGTAACTGAATACTCCGAGCCGTTCGAAACGCGTGTCGCGGATGAAATCAGTCAGAGTCTTGAAATGTTTTTCGGTTTCGCCGGGGAAGCCAACGATAAACGTCGTGCGAATGGCAATGCCTGGGATACCAGCGCGAATTCGGCGAATAAGATCAACGATGTATTGCTGCGACGTTTCGCGACGCATCCGCTGCAACATCTCTTCGTGAATATGTTGCATGGGAATATCGATGTAGCGCGCGACCTTCGGACATTCGGCAATCGTCTGGATCAATTCATCCGTCCAATGCGCTGGATGGGTGTAAAGTAGACGAATCCAAAAGTCCCCTTTCAACGCATTCAGCTGACGCAACAGACTACAGAGCGTCGTAGCATCGGTCGGCAATGATTTGGCCGCAGCAGTAAACTTTTCCGGGGATGAAATCGCACGACTGTGGTTCGCGCGCAAATCCAGACCGTAATAGGTCGAATCCTGCGAAATAAGATTGATCTCTTTGACGCCGTCCGCGATCAACTGCTTTGCTTCAGCAACGATATCGTGTTGCTGACGGCTGCGATGACTGCCGCGCATCCGCGGGATAATGCAGAAGCTGCAAGGATGATTGCAGCCTTCAGCAATCTTCACATACGCGAAATGCTTTGGCGTGAGACGAAAGCGCGGGGTCCCGAAGTCGGGAATGAAATTCGGTCGCGCATTGATATCTATGAACGGGGCGTCGGCTGAGGGCGCTTTAAAAGGAATTGCGGAAACAACGACCTTCGTTTTTCCAAATTTGTCGGTACCACGGAGGTTATCTTCGTCGTGAGAAGAAGCCGCTTTGTTCTTATCGAGTTCGGCGATAGTGCCGACGATTTTTCTCTTTGAAGACTTCGGCTTTAAATCTTTGGCAGACAGTTTTTGTTTTCGATGTTCGATAGCCTGCTCGACGATTTGTGGAATTTGCGCCACCTGATCAATGCCAATGAAGGCGTCGACTTCAGGCAACAACTTGGGAAGCTCCTCACGAAACCGTTGAGGCATGCAGCCGGAGACAATCAAGCCTTGCCCGCGATTGTTGGCGTCACGCACTTCTGCCGATTCCAGAATCGCATCAACACTTTCCTCCTGCGCCGCATCGATAAACGAGCAGGTGTTGACGATCATCACGTCGGCATCTTCCGCCTGAT
>CBHWET010000542.1:0-2682 GCA_966112985.1 uncultured bacterium
TGGAGCGTTTCGGTATATTTATCAACGCGATCCCAGCTCTCTTTGATATCTGGACTACCACCTTTGAAGGCCACAACCACTTTGCCGCCCGGAATGTAATTCTTGTCATTCGCATCATTGAAACGCTTGGTAAATTCAACAGAGTGCGAGGTATCCAGCCCGATCATGCCGATCCGCAGGTCTGCCGCGATCAAGGCATTTGCGAATAACAATCCCGTGGCGAAACAAAATAGTCGTTTACTCATCGAGCGCTTTATGAAGAGAGAACCGACCCTCTGCAAGCGCATTTTCCGCTGAGTCTTTGCGGTGCACCCCGAAGCTATGTTCCTGTCTTTCGCGACTAGACGTGTGCAGCCCACAAGCGAAATTGCGGCATGACAACCGGAAGTATGATTTTACTGGGATTGGGTGTCGTGCTGCTGATCGTCGCCTTTGCTGTGAAAAAAGCCCGCTCGTCGACGTGAGTCGTGTGCTTCACTCAGGTTGGCAACAAAGCAGCATAGCGAAGGCCTCGCGTACTGATGTTGAGGGTAGCGAAATCGAACTCGTGCATGATCGAGTCGTAAATCGCGACCCCAAATAAAATGACATCAGCGCGCTTCGGAGGAAGGCCAACAATATGTTGCCGCTCATTAAGCGGCATCCGCCAGAGGCGCTGCATCTCAGAGCGAATTTGCCCTCGAGTGAGGACGGTCGATTCAATGGTGTCACGATCGAACGTCTCCAGATGCTTTTCCATCCGCGCGAGAATCGTCGTGGTGCCACCAGTGCCTACGAGCCTGATGCCGCCCTTTCCAGCGAGAGCGGGCTTCAATTTAGGCGCTACGTTATCGCGGAGAAACTGCCTGATCCATGAGAGGCAACCCTCCAACTGCGCAACGGTGGGCGGATCCGAGTGCGGCAAACGTTCCAGCAACCGCACAGTTCCAAGCTGAAAGCTTTCGCGGAAGTGTTGATGGCCTTTGTCTCCGACAATGAATTCCGTGCTACCGCCGCCCACATCCAAAATGAGCAGAGGCGTCGCGGCCAGCGTGGCGTTGGTGCACACGCCACGGAATGCCAGTTCCGCTTCCATTTCACCCGAGATCACTTCGAGAGGCAGATGCGCCGCTCCTTCGATAGATTCTATAAGATCACGTGAATTTTTTGCATCCCGCGCCGCACTCGTCGCGATGATCCGAATCGACTCAGCGCCAACACCCCTTGCCTCCCGCGCGAAAGCGCCCACCGCCTCTGCCGTCGCTGCAATCGCATCGCGCTGCAGCAAATGCGTTTCATAGAAGCCTTTCCCCAATCTGGTCTGCTCACTTTTCTCCACCACAGGCTTAATTCCATTCGCGCCCACGTCTGCAATGAGCAACTTCACTGAGTTAGTACCAACATCAATAACAGCGCGACGCCGGCTACCGGTCACTTTCGGTCCACTGGACGCACTGGAAAATTCCTCTTCTTCTTTCACTGCCATCAGGAAACCTCGCAACGATATGTTTGACAATGTTTTTGCGCGGGAGGGGGTCTTGCCACCACGACAAATTAAGTGGATGATGCATTAATGCGCCTGCGGAATTTGTTTATCGCGTCGCTCGCCGTGAACCTGCTCCTGGTTTTTGGCTGGTATTCCGCTGCTCGCAAAAGCCATTCATCGCCTCCGCACGCTAAAATCGAACGGCCTTTCAACCCTTTCGAACACGAAACGAAGACGAACGTCGTCGTCCGCCGCCTTAATTTCACATGGCACGAAGTCGAGTCAGACGACTACGTCGCTTACATCAAAAATCTGCGCGAGATCGGCTGCCCGGAACAAACTATTCGCGACATCATCGTCGCTGATGTTAATCAGCTCTACGCCCATCGCCGCGAAAAGGAGATTCAACCGGTCGAATTTGAATGGTGGAAATCCGAGCTCGATCCCGCGGCGCGACAACGCAATGCAGAAAAATTGAAGAGCCTGGAAGCCGAACGGAAGGCCATGCTCGATCGATTACTCGGCCCGAACTGGGAAGTCGCTTTGCAGGATGACACGGCCGATCATGGCGGTATCAACCTCAACGGTCCTGTTCTGGGTGAACTCGCCGCTGAAACGAAGCAAAAGGTTTACGACGTTACTGCGCGCGCGCAACAACAGCTGAAACAGCTGGAGGAAGCCGCCGATCGTGAAGGCCGTCCGGTTGACCAAAACCAATTGGTTCGAATCCGCCAGCAGAGCCGCGCCGAATTGGAAAAAATCTTAACCCCGGTTCAACTTGAAGAATTCCTGCTGCGCTATTCTGAAACTGCGAAGAAAATGCGCGACGAGCTTCGGGGCGTGACATTGACCCCCGATGAGTTTCGCAACCTGTTTCGAATGCGCGATCCGATGGAAGACCAACTTGCGGTCTATTCCATGTCGACTGACTCGGCATCCGCGACGCTTCAGCAGGCTCTCGAAACCCAGCGCGAAAATGCCTTGAAGGCCACTCTTGGTCCCGAACGCTATGCTGCTTATCGTTTAAATCAGGATCCGCTTTATCGTCAGGCCTTATCGACCGCACAGCAGGCTGGTGTCACTACGAATCTGATTGCCCCCATTTACCAGATCAATCAGGCCACTGAAGCTGAACTCGTTCGCATCCAAACGGATGGAAACATGAGTGTTGAAGAGAAGAGCGACGCCATTATCGCGGCGGAGGTTGAGCGGGAGAA
>CBHWET010000543.1:0-2677 GCA_966112985.1 uncultured bacterium
GCTGTTTCTCGCTGAACCACGCACTATTAATTTTAATGAAGCCCGGTGATCCGAAGGCCTGGACATATCCGTTGATGCCCCAGAGCAGGCTGAATAGAGACAGGATTCCCCAAAATGAGGCGGCTCCAAACAGGATGTTTACAAGGATCGTTCCCGCAGCCCCAATCAGCATTGCGCGCTTGCCGCCAATCCGATCCGTCAGCAACCCATTGATGATTTGTCCACAACCGTAAGCCACGAAATTCGCTGACAGGATCGTGCTCATGTCGGACTTC
Organism: uncultured bacterium; assembly: GCA_966112985.1. Classification (GTDB taxonomy): domain Bacteria; phylum Verrucomicrobiota; class Verrucomicrobiia; order Limisphaerales; family JACDHS01; genus CBHWET01. The sequence goes on from CBHWET010000543.1 coordinate 276, forward strand.
GTGAATTGAAACTCATCAGCGATCGCTTTGTTTGCGTAGGAGAAATTGTAGCGGCAAAGGTAGTAGCTGGTGTACATCAGCCCCACGACTGCCCAATTCAGCCCGCGACGTGGACGAAAACCGGCGGGATATTCAGCGGCGTTACTGGTCGCCTTTGCGGATTCTACAATTGGTTGGCTCATGCAGCGGCCGACAGGGTAGACAACCAGAAGCCATGCAGCAATCTCGAATCAATTATTCGGCGCGTTTTGTCATCGCTTTCTTGAGGTCCGCAGCATTGGCCCGATCGTCGATATAATCGGCTTCCCAGAACAGGATGTGTTTTGCGCCCACTTTCTCCGCAATCGCTGCTGTCTGGTCGAAGTCAGCGACACTGGAAGGCACCCAAGCATAGGTCCAGACGTCGACTTTCCCTTCCGTTTCCTGTTGCAACGCTTTGGCCGCCATCTCGGCGTTGCCGCCGTCGCGATAGTAGCCGGCTGCCACGGCCGAATCGATGAGCCCTTCGCGCGCCCACGTTTTCACATCGAGCAATAATCCGCGCAAATTGCCATCGATCTTGTTCACCTCCCCGCGGTAATGCCAGGGGTGACCGACCAGCGCGCAGGTCGGAATTTTTTTCTTCTGCCGACGTACTAACTTACGTACTTCGCGCATAAACTCAGTCTGCGGCTCAGCGCGGAGGCGAATCCAGTCGTCGTCGTTATTGCGCACGTCGAGCGCACTCTTCTTGAACCGTTTCCTGAACATCTCAAGGTTCGGTTTCTCGTAGCCGTAATTGGCGACGCCTTGTGCGTCGTTCTGCGGATTGTCACGGACATCGCCGGTTCGAATCCAATCGAGAAACAATCCATCCAGATCATAATTGCCCAGGAGTTCTTTCAGCAACGCGAGCTTGTATTTGCGCACTTCGGAAAACGCGAAACTCAACTGAGAGTGATACGGCGTGCCGTCGCGCTTATGCCAGACGAACTCCGGGTGTTTCTTCGCGAAAGCGCTCTTCAATCCCCACCCATGATCATCCTCGTTAATCGTTAACCACGCGTGAATCTTTAAGCCGATGCTGTGGCCGTATCGGACCGCTTCGGCGAGCGTGTCGAAGTGCGCGTAATCCATCGCGTCGAACTTACTGATCAACTCCTTCCGTTTTTCCTCGGTGTAATTGCCAAAGTAACGTTTGAACAGGGCCTTATCGGCGTCGTTCTGCGGATTCCAAAAGCTGTCCTCATCCCATTTGCCAGCCGGTTCCATCAACTTGCTTTTGAACATCGCGCGCCCGCCATCCGCGACGCGCCAGTAAACTTCTTTCCAACCAGATTCCTTGCACATGTCCAGCATGTGCTGCACGCCTTTCGGACCCCACGCAATGTTTGGCTTCAACATCCAATCCGAGTGCGTCAGAGGAGCGCCGAGGACGAACTTTTTGGGCGACGCCGCCGCATTGTTTTGTCCAAGCGCGTGGTAAGCAAAGGGCAGGACGGCGGTGGCAAGTGCAGTTTTCGTGAGGAATTCGCGACGGTGCATGGAATGAGATTATCTGGCGCACGGATTCCGCCAACCTAAATGTCGTAGCCGCCGACGTGAGGAGGCGGATGCGGGCGGGAGGTGAGCGGGTAAGCGGGTAAGCCGATGGGCGGGAGGTGTGGAACCAAAAAATGGCGGGCACAAACGGCCGCATTTTGCTGTAGCGACTTTCTGTTCAACGACGCATTGTTAAGCCGTTATAGACCTGTAATGATGCGACGCTTTCTAGCCACCGTTCGAATTCTCGCGAGCCTCGTTTACTGCGCATTGGCGTTACTTGCGTGCATCGTTGGATTCTTGGTGGTTTGGGGTTTAATCGCCGGTGGCCTTCCATTCGCAGGTGTGCTGGCGCATGGAAATATTTCCCTGCCAGAAGGCGGAACATTCTTCGTTCTGATCACAATTGTTTTATTGATCATCGGTTGCGATGTGTATTTTCGTATTACGAACAAGGACGGCCGACCCGATCAGCCTGACGCTCGGCCGAAATCAAAACAGTGATCTGCGGCGGCAGCTGATTTTAGCACGATAAGTTATGCCTGGAGTTGGAAGACAGAAGGACTGGAGCGAGATGACCCGTCGGGAGATCATCGGGACTTTGACCGCGTTTATAATCATCGGTGGGAGTGTGATGGCTGGTGCCCTTTACCAGGTTTTAAAGTCAGATCTGGGCTGGTTCGTGATCATCCCTGTTTCAGCCATATTTGGCATCAGCTATGGAGCGCTAGGACCGTTCCGTGCCGGTTTACGCGAACTGAAGCGCCGAACGCCTCCGAAGCAGTGACTTACGGCAATCGGTCGCCGCCGCTAAAGCGGATTTGCGAAAACCCCAATAAAAACGAGGTTTCTGGTTGAGGAAATCGTCCTCGGACGTACAG
>CBHWET010000544.1:0-2666 GCA_966112985.1 uncultured bacterium
AGCAAAGAGCTCGAAAGCCAATGCGAACAAGGACAACCTTATCCCGGTGCAAAACCGCATTACATCGTTGAAGATGGCCAACTGACTTCAATTCCCAATTTGTCAGCGGTACTGTTCGAAATTGCCAACACAGCTGGCACTTCTAAACGCGCAACTCGGAAGCGCCAAAAAGGTAAATCAGTTTGAAGTTTGAGGCGGTATAGCCGCCTTTAAGGTTTGAAGTTTTTCGTGGTTTACATTGTTTTCGCAAAGTGTCGCCTCAATGGATGCTCGCTTCGCCGCGCCTTCGGCAGAATGAATTGATTGTTTTTGACGCAATACCTAGAGGAGCGCCTTCGCCGCAACCGTTGAGATGGGCGGCGCAACACCGGTGGTGTTTTTTCTTCTGCGTATTCCGCGTGTTCTGTGGTTGATTATTCCGCAGAACTTCGTGTCTTTGTGTCCTGGTGGTAATCCCAATAGATCGTTGAACAAGAGCATCCCACGTGAAAAGATCCCCTTTCCGGGTATCGAACGGTGAAAGAAGATGAAACCGATGGGCGCAATATCCAGTCTCTAAAATACTTAATGCCGATGAAACATTTCCTGAATCTGAAACGCTTCTCGTTGATTCTCGCATTCGTTTTCACATCTGCCGTGGCGACTGTCTCGGCTGCTGATTGGAAGCCAGCGAATCCAAAGTTAATGACGGAATGGGGCGAGAAGGTAACACCAGATTCGGCGTGGAAGGAGTATCCGCGACCACAATTCGTTCGCGAGCGATGGATGAACTTAAATGGATTGTGGGATTATGCCATCGCTCCCAAAACTGCCCCGGAGCCGAAACAATCTGACGGCAAAATTCTCGTACCGTTCGCAGTGGAGTCAGCACTGTCAGGTGTCGGTAAATCATTTACACCTCAGGATCGGCTGTGGTATCGACGCACGTTTAACATTCCCAAAGATTGGGCGAAGGATCGAGTGCTCCTGCACTTCGGAGCCGTCGACTATGAATGTGTCGTCTGGATCAACGGAGGCATGGTCGGATCACATGTCGGCGGTTCGGATGCGTTTACATTCGACATCACGGAATTTCTTAAGCCGGGCGAAAATGAGATCTCTCTGGCTGTCACGGATCCCACCGACACGGGCGAACAACCACGCGGCAAACAGCAGCTAAATCCAAAAGGGATCTGGTACACGCCGGTGTCGGGGATTTGGCAAACCGTTTGGCTCGAACCGGTGCCGAAGGAGAATTACCTCGCCGAACTCCGTTTCACTCCAGACGTCGCCGGAAAACGATTGATGGTTACGCCTCTGGTGAACACCGCGACAGAGCGTGATGACCTCGCGGTTCGTGTGACTGCCTCTGCGAAAGGAAAAACGGTCAGCACGACCATGATCCGTGTGAACAGGGAAGGGCGTTTGGATTTCGACAATGTGCAATTGTGGTCGCCGGAATCACCGTTCCTTTACGATCTCACGGCGGAACTTGTGGCGGTTAAAGCGCCGGTTGAAAATCGCACGCAACCAAAGAATCGTTCCAAACTTCCCGCGTTCGGCGAACAGGAACGCGTAGCATATGCGAAACTCGAAGCGATCGGCGAACCGCTGGACAAAGTAACTTCATACTTCGGGATGAGAAACGTTTCATTGGGCGCCGGCCCGAAATCGCAACAACCGCATTTGCGATTGAATGACGCTCCAATTTTTCAGCATGGCCCGCTCGATCAGGGCTGGTGGCCGGACGGATTGCTGACGCCACCGTCGGATGAGGCGATGATCTGGGAAATTAATTGGCTCAAGAGCGCAGGTTTCAACATGCTGCGAAAACACATCAAAGTAGAACCGGCGCGGTATTATTATCACTGTGATCGGCTGGGCATTTTGGTGTGGCAGGATATGCCGAGCGGCTTCAACCAGGCTCTGCGCAACTATCGCGAAGATGCCGGGGAACCAGTCCGGCTTTCAACCAGTCGCGAACAGCATGAGCTCGAATTGCGCCGCATGATTGATCATTTGCATAATCATCCGAGCATTGTCATGTGGGTCATCCACAACGAAGGGTGGGGGCAATATGAAAGCGCATCGCTGAGTCGCTGGGTGAAATCGATTGATCCGAGCCGCTGGGTTAACGGAGTGACGGGTTGGCTCGATCGCAACACGAGCGATGTTTATGACATCCATACGTACCACGAAGTTCCGCTCGCGCCTGCGAATCAAGCAGATCGCGCCATTGTCATTGGCGAATACGGCGGTGTCGGTTGGCCGGTGACAGGACATTTGTGGGACTCTGAAAAACGGAATTGGGGTTATCAAACCTATCAGAACCAAAATGAATTCGAGGCGGCGTTACGTAAAAAGGTTGAAGGATTGCTGCCGATGGTGCGTGACCTCGGTTTGTCGGCGGCTGTTTATACGCAAACGACGGATGTTGAAGGTGAAGTCAACGGTTTCATGACCTACGATCGGAAAAGTATAAAAATTTCAGCGGAGAAACTGCGTGAGATGAATGAGAAGCTGATGCGAAAATAAGTTTGAAGTTTGAGGCGGCTGCGCCGCGTTTGAAGTTATTCGCGTAGGTCGACTATTCAGGGTCTGGGTGCCTCAACGTTTTAGTTCATTGCCGCAGACCTCACCCCGGCCCTCTCCTTCCCAGGAGAGGGAGATACGACGTCCGTTTTTGC
>CBHWET010000545.1:0-2661 GCA_966112985.1 uncultured bacterium
AAGTTCACCGCGTACAAAACCAGTCCGATGACCGCTCCGGTCGCCACAGCACGGCCAATCTCAAATCGAAATACCAGCCGTCCAAGAATGAATGCATACACAATTGCGAGCGCCATATGCACGATGCTGTTCACGATGAAATAGGTTGGCGTTTCGTTTATCGGCAGTTCGCGTCCCATCGCTGAAGTCCCAAAGCCCATTGAACTCCAGGGGATGCCGCGGGAAAAAAATAAGAATAACAGTCCGACGGCTATTCCGGCATAAAGTGCAGCCCGCCACCGAAAGGAAAACTTGGCTCGTTCATCGGGTTCATGGTCGATCATAGACGCCTCCTATCTAAAGTTACGAGATCACGCAGGCACAGCAATTCGGAGAATCGCCGATTGATGCGTGAGGCTGGCTGAGATGCCCTTTCGTTTGAAGCAGGACTATAAGTCGCACAACTTGTTCATCTATTTTACCGATTGAGAATCGATGGCAATAGTGGCATTGAACGACATGAAGCCATTCCTTTTCATTCTATTGGTTGCCGCACTCTTCGGGGGATGCAAACGTGAGTCCTTCAACGAAGCCGTAAACAAAGACCTGAGCGAGCGGACAATAAGCACGAACACCCCACAACTGGGAACTGACCCAAATGTTCGAGAGGATCTCAAACGTGGCAAAGAAGAAGTGACCTCAGGGGCGTTGCCGGGTGGAACGTCAACTCCAAGAAGCGCCGACACTCTTGGCGGCGGCGGTGCTACAGGTGCAGGAGGCGCCGGTCCAGGCTACGACGGAAGTACGACCAATCAACCCAAGTAGTGCTCCAAAACAGCGGTACAGACCCTGCCAAAAAGCCGTAAGGCGGAATCAGGCAGAAAAGCCGCCGACTATGCCCGATATTTATTCAAAAGGAGGCTTATGAAAAGATTCATTGTTATTTGTGCCGCACTGGCGATAGCTGGCGGCGCCGAAGCATTACAACATTCGTTCAACTCACAAAAGGTCAAATTGGATCAACTCCCACAAGCAGCTCGTCAGGCGATTCGGTCGCATACCGGTGGAGCGAATATCCAGGATATCGACATGGAAACATTTGACGGGTTTACGACCTATCAGGCGGCGTACAACAAAGATGGGCAGCACCGGGAGGTGCGCGTTGATAAACAAGGGAAAATGTGGGGAGCTCATTGGAAGGATATTCCAGCCGCAGTGGAACGTGTGGCTGAAAAACGGATCGGCAACAGTAAAATCGTTGGATTCCACAAAGGTGAAGTTAAAGGACAGGGTGTCTATCACTTCAAGTACGACAAAAACGGAACTCCCTCTGACCTATGGGTCACGGCAAACGGCGACGTCATCAAACATCCCGAAGGCATCAATCTTAACGAAGCAGCCGGTGCTGAAGCCATAAATAGCACTATCGATGCTGCTGGCGCAAATTCCACGACGGCCGGGCAAAGTGTCTTCGATCAGACGACGCAAAGCGCGTCTGGCGGAACTGTCATGGAGTTTAAAGATCTTCCATGGCCGGTTCAACAAACGATCATGAACCAGGCGGGAGGCGCGAACGTCCAGCGCGTTATTAAAACGATGCGCAACGGACAACCGGTGTATCATGCGCGATTCGATAAAAACGGCCAACGAACCCGTCTGACGGTAGGCAACGACGGAACAGTTCTGAATACTGTGTCAGGGGCAAATATCGGCCTTGGCGATACGAGTGACACAACCACGACGCCATTGAGTGGAGCAAGCAAGGTAAGCTTCAATGACCTACCGCAAGCTGTGAAAAACTCTATCACCGCACAGGCAAACGGAGCGGCGATTGAGGACGTTGACAAAGGCACCGTTAATGGTCAGACCGTGTACGAAGCTGCCTTCAAGAAAGAAGGGAGAACTTACGAATTACAGGTCAAAGAAGACGGCTCAGTATTGGGCGGTCACTTTGATTAAAATTAAAACACCTCTCACGAAGCCGCCGGAGTAAAAATCCGGCGGCATTTTAGCATCAGGGAGTGATCACGCGGGTTCCAAACCGAGGCCAGCCATCAACCGCATGACGGTCGCTTGAGAAAATTCGTTGTGCGGCAGTTCCCCTACCACGGCTCCGTTGCGCATGACAATAATGCGCCGCGCTAAATTCATAATCTCGGGCAATTCGGAAGAAATCACGATAATTGCCATTCCTTCGCAGGCAAGCTGATCCAATAATCGATGTATTTCGGCTTTAGCGCCTACGTCGACGCCGCGCGTTGGTTCATCGACGATCAGAACTTTGCACTCTCTGGCAAGCCATTTTGCGAGAGCGATCTTCTGCTGATTGCCACCGCTCAAGGCCGCGATGTTCGTCTCAATCGAAGGTGTTTTCACTCGAAGGCGCTCGGCAAATTTCGTCGCGAGCTTTTTTTCATCGCTGTTGCTGATGAACCCAAAACTCGCCATTCGATTGAGCGTCGCCATCGAAGTATTTTCGCGGCAATTCATCGAAAGGACCAGGCCAAGTCGCTTTCGATCTTCCGGAAGGAACCCGATGCCGCGATTGAGTGATCCCTCGACATCGCCAAGCTGCAATTCGGCTCCAGCGACGTGGATGCAACCTGTTGCCTTTGGATTAAGACCAAACACCGCCTCCGCAACTTCGCTACGTCCTGCTCCAATAAGACCGGCAAATCCAAG
>CBHWET010000546.1:0-2657 GCA_966112985.1 uncultured bacterium
TTCCAATTGGTGTTTCTGTTGAACGATCCACTTCGATGATCGTGAGTTGGCTGGGTGTTCTGAAATCCGGCGCGGCGTACGTTCCATTGGACGCGGAGTATCCGGAAGAACGCCTTGCGTTCATGATCGAAGACACGTCCATGCCCGTCGTTGTCACGCAAAAGAGCCTTTTGCCCCGACTTCCGGCGGGATTGAAAGCGAAGGTCGTCTGTCTCGACGTCGACCACAAACAGGTCGCCAAAGAAAGCATCAAAGCCCCCGTCACCGTGACCGGTCCAGATAACCTCGCCTATGTGATCTACACCTCGGGTTCCACCGGGAGGCCAAAAGGCGCTGCAGTTCCACATCGCGGAATTGTGAGATTGGTATTCAACACAAACTACATTCAATTCGATCGAAACGACCGATTGGCACAAATTTCAAACAGCTCGTTCGATGCCGCAACTTTCGAAGTATGGGGATCGCTCTTGCACGGCGGGCAACTTGTCGGTGTCGATAAACAGGTTTTTCTTTCGCCGAAAGATTTCGCGCATTTCCTTCGCGAACAACGAATCACCGGCATGTTTTTAACGGTTGCCCTTTTCAACCAGGTCGCAGCCGAAGTCCCGGAGGCCTTCCGCGGGATAAAGAATGTGATGTTCGGTGGTGACGCCGCTGATGCAAAGGCCGTTCGCACTGTTTTTAAGCATGGTCGACCGCTGCATCTGATCAATGGATACGGGCCGACCGAAAGCACGACGTTCGCCTCTTGTTACGAAGTCACCGATGTCCCCGAGACTGCGGTATCAATTCCGATCGGCCACCCGATTTCCAATACTACTTACTATGTTCTCGACAAAAATCTGCAACCCGTGCCGGTAGGCGTACCAGGTGAGCTGCACATCGGCGGTGATGGATTGGCGCGCGGTTATTTTAATCGCCCCGAGTTAACCGATAAGAAATTCATTCAGAACCCCTTCAGTGCGGATCCAAAATCAAAGCTGTACAAGACGGGAGACCTGGTTCGTTGGCTTCCAACCGGCGACGTTGATTTCCTCGGGCGTTTCGATTCCCAGGTGAAAATCCGAGGATTCCGAATCGAACCCGAAGAAATCGAAGCCGTTCTTAAACAACATAAAGGTGTTCGCGACGCCGTAGTGCTGGTGCGTCAGGACACTCCCGGTGAGAAGCGACTCGTGGGATACGTGGTGTCAAACCCTGACATAAAAGTAACGGCTGAAGACCTTCGCGCTGCCCTAAAACAAAAGCTTCCGGACTATATGATTCCAGCTGCTTTCATTGTAATGGAAGCATTCCCGCTCACGCCGAACGGAAAAATCGATCGTCGAGCTCTGCCTAAGCCTGACTTAACACGCACAGTCAAAACCGGTACTGATGCACCACGCAGCCATCTCGAAAATCAGTTACGCCGGATCTGGCAGGAGGTCCTTCAATGCGAGTCGGTCGATGTCTCTGACAACTTTTTTGAACTCGGTGGCCATTCCCTGCTCGCAGTAAAGTTATTTTCGCAAATCGAAAGTAAAATGGGGCAACGCCTCCCTTTGCAGGTACTCTTCCAGGCACCAACGATTGAGCAACTCGCCAGGATCATGCGAGATAAGGGTTGGATGCCAGCGGGCTCATCTTTGGTTGAAATCAAACCGGAGGGTTCGAAACCTCCAATCTTTTGGCTGCATACTTTGGGCGGAGGCGGTGGCGGTGGCCTTTTCACCTATCACCAGCTATCGCACCTTTTGGGTGAGGATCAGCCATCATACGGATTCGTCGCGCCGGAACAGCCGCATTCCGACATCGAGGCGATGGCGGCGCATTATATTCAGGAACTCCGCGGCATTCAGCCGCAAGGACCTTACCGCCTCGGTGGCTATTGTTTCGGCGGGGTAATCGCTTATGAAATGGCGCGGCAGCTTAAGTGTGCTGGCGAAGAAATTGCGCTGGTCGCGCTGATCGACAGCATGCCACCTCACACGGGAAACGACGGCTCCCGGTGGAACAAAGAAATGGCATTACATGTCTTAAAGAACTTCTCAGCCTGGGCCGCCCACCTATGTCGTAACCGCGATGAAATGGGACGCCGCATTAAATCCAAGCTCTCGCGAGTAAGAAATTATTTCCGCGACAGTTCCAATGCTTCCCCGACGGAAACACCAACAATGGGACTCAATGACGTCATCGACATGACACATTATCCCCAGGATTTCCGCCGCTACGCGGAGATACACTGGCAAGCGCTTGTGAAGTACTTTCCGAAAACGTTCCCTGGACGCGTCACCTTGTTCAGAACGCGTCAGCCGCGCCTGCTCACTCTTGATCCGGAGGTCAGTTGGCGAAAACTTGCGTTGCACGGAGTGGATGTGCGCATTGTCCCGGGAACGCACGACACGATCTTACATCAACCTCATGTCCAGGATCTCGCGAAGGAATTGCAAGAGTGCCTGCGCAAAGCCGATCAACAATTCTCCCGCCCCTTGCAAATGACTTAGTATGGCGCCGAGTTGGCCAGCGCAGGAACACCATCCGGTCGAACTCACATCGTCGGAGGTACACCTTTGGCTGCTTTCGGTTACTGACGCTGCGCCATCGGAAGAACGCCTGTTCCGTTGTCTGTCTGATGACGAACGCGTGCGTGCAGAACGTTTTCGATTTGATCGTGACCG
>CBHWET010000547.1:0-2656 GCA_966112985.1 uncultured bacterium
CTAACTTTTTTCTGGCAAAAGCCTGATTTTGAGGCAAAGAACATCTTCTCTATTTGATGAACGAACAAATTGTCATCCTTGATTTCGGTTCGCAATACACGCAGGTGATCGCCCGGCGCATCCGTGAATGCAACGTTTACTCGATCATCCTACCCTTCAATACGCCTGCGAAGGACATCGCGAAGCTGCAACCGAAAGGATTGATTCTATCTGGTGGACCTTCGAGTGTTTACGCTAAAAACGCACCGATGCCCGACAAGGAAGTCTTCAAACTGGGCATTCCTGTGCTCGGCATTTGTTACGGCGTTCAGCTTCTTGCTCAATTCCTCGGCGGCAAAGTCGAACCGGGACAGAAGCGCGAATACGGCAAAGGCACACTCACCGTTAGAGATGACAGTTGTCCGCTGTTTAAAAAACTGCCTGCGGCACTACAAGTCTGGAATTCGCACGGCGATAAACTGACGAAACTGCCAAAAGATTTTAAACCCGTCGCAGCGACAGAAAACTCCGACTACGCCGCGATTGAAAATCGTTCAAAGCACTTTTACGGGCTTCAGTTTCATCCCGAAGTGGTCCACACCCCGCGAGGCAAAGAGATTATCGCCAATTTTGTTCATGCCATTTGCGGCTGCGGCAAAGAATGGACGATGCATAACTATGTCGAGCAGGCCGTCAAAGCGATCCGTGAACAGGTAGGCAAGGAACGGGTGATTCTCGGACTGAGCGGCGGTGTTGATTCGAGTGTGGCTGCTGCCCTGCTCCATGAAGCGATCGGCGATCAATTAACGTGTATTTTCGTCAACAACGGTTTGTTGCGCGCCAAGGAAGCCGACGTTGTCCAAAAAGTTTTCGGACGCCATTTCCAAATCAAGCTGCAGTATGAAGAGACGTCGAAAATCTTTCTGAACAAATTGAAAGGTGTCACTGATCCGGAACGGAAAAGGAAAATCATTGGCAAGACCTTCATCGAAGTCTTTCAGGCTGCGACCAAACGCGCAGGCAAAGCCAAATTCCTCGCGCAGGGAACGCTCTACCCAGACGTCATCGAATCAGTCCCCATCGCAGGTAATCCAGCGGCGATGATCAAAAGCCATCACAACGTTGGCGGCTTGCCCAAGAACATGAAGTTCGAATTGATCGAACCACTCCGTTGCTTGTTCAAAGATGAAGTTCGCCAGCTTGGCCTGAAACTGGGTTTGCCGAAAGAAATCGTTTATCGGCAGCCATTCCCAGGGCCGGGACTTGCCGTCCGAATCCTCGGCGAAGTGACCCCCGCACGTTGCGAAATTCTCCGTAATGCTGACGCCATCGTTGTCGAAGAAATGAAGGCGACAGATTGGTATTACAAAATCTGGCAGAGCTTCGCCGTGTTGCTTCCAGTACGCAGTGTAGGAGTCATGGGCGACGAACGCACTTACGATTACACCATCGCTATCCGCGCAGTGGAATCCCAGGACGGGATGACTGCGGATTGGGTAAAGCTTCCATACGATCTTCTGGAGAAGCTGTCTTCCCGTATCATCAACGAGGTAAAAGGCGTTAACCGGGTTGTATTCGATATTACAAGTAAGCCGCCCGGCACAATTGAATGGGAATAGCGGGCAGACGCTACCCAACCATTAGCAATTAGTCTTGCCCTTTTCGCTCGCTGTGCTTTTATGCGCCGCGTTCCGCGTAACTCGTTTTCACAACACACACACATGAAACGTTTTTATTTGGTTGGATCTCTCGCGCTTTTGGCCTGCCATCTTTCCGCAGCCGAAACCAACGTTTATCAGCTACCGCCGGTTACGGTTCAAGATACTGCTGAAGCCGAGCCAAAACTTCCTCAGACGCAAACGACTTCAGTCACCACATTGAAAGCTGCAGAGGTGCGCACAGGTGAAATCGTCAACACACAGGACATCTCCGCAAAGGTGCCGAACGTTTCCGTCTTCAGTGCCAACAATGACCGCTCCCCAAAATTCTCGATCCGCGGTCTGCGCGAAAACAATTTCGGCATTGGTGAACCTGTCGTCGGGATGTATGTCGATGATGTCCCCTACTTCGATTTAAACTCACGTGGCATTACGCTGTATGACATCGATCGCATAGAGTTCCTTCGCGGCGAACAAGGTATGTTGTTTGGCGCGAGCGGGCCGGGAGGCGTCCTCAATATCACCACACGCCAACCCGACAATGATTGGCACGGACACATCGGCTTGAGCTACGGCAACTACGACAGTCAGATCTATCGCGCCGGTGTCAGCGCGCCGATAATCAAAGATCAACTTTATTTCACACTTTCAGGACTCTATTCGACACGGGACGGATTCGTTCACAACAACGCGTTGAATACCGATCCAGATACCCGCGAAGCCATCAGTGGCCGCGCGTCAGTGAAATGGCTCCCAACGGATCGCCTGACATTGACGTTCACTGCCACTGGCGAACGTTTCAACGACGGATTCGTTCCAACGTTTTACCCAACGACCGACAAAGGTCCCTTTGATGTATCACGTAACTATGACGGCTATGTCGATACGCACAGCGATAATCAGTCTCTGAAGATCGCGTACGATATCAGCGCTGTTCGCGTCACGTCCATCACGTCGCATCGCGATTGGAAACAGAATCTCGCGCAGGATTTCGATTTCTCAGCGTCGCCATTCGTCAG
>CBHWET010000548.1:0-2653 GCA_966112985.1 uncultured bacterium
GGTGCAATGGATTTGCATATGGAAGCGTCGCGCGAATTTGAACGCCTCGAGAAATTCCTCAACGAAGTCGACATCACATCATTGCAAAGTTAGACGATGGACAGTGCCCTCCAAAATCTTCTGGCCGATCTGAAACGGCTGAAAGTTCTCATTGCCGAGGACGACGAAGTTACCGCGCAAGTGTTGGTTGTGACGCTTAAGAAACTCGGCCTTGACGCTATCGTTGCCCATGATGGTGCGCGGGCCTGGGACCTGTTCCAGGAGCACATGCCCTCGATTGTTCTAACGGACTGGCAGATGCCCGAGCTTAGCGGTATTGAGCTGTGCAAAAAAATCCGTTCGTTCGAAAAATCGGAATACACGTACATCGTGGTGCTAACTGCGGCATTTACTGGCAAGCAAAACTACGCTGAAGCCATGGCAGCGGGCGCAGACGACTTTTTGCCGAAGCCATATGATGCTGACGAACTGGCGGCGCGGCTCCGCGTGGGTGAACGGATTATCCATTTTCACGCCGAGGTTCGCGAATTGCGGCAGTTGATACCAGTTTGTGCCTACTGCAAGAGCGTTCGCGACGATCAGAATTATTGGCAGGAAGTCGAAACATACATCGAAAAACAAACCGGCGCTCAGATCACTCACGGGATCTGTTCCACTTGTGTCGAGACCCATTTTAATAACCGGAATGACTAATAGCCGGCATGGCCGGAATCTCATATATGCGCAGTAATCAAACGATGACCAGAAAAGACGAAGCTCTTAAGCGGTGCGAAATTCTTATCGTTGAAGATGACGGGATGATCGTCGCCATTCTCAAGCGACGATTGGAAAAAATGGGTTATTTGGTCTTGTGCACCGCGTCGTCGGGCGAAGAAGCGTTGGCAAAAGTGCAGAAATTCCGGCCGACACTGGTGCTGATGGATATCGTGATCGAAGGAAAAATGGATGGCATCCAGGCTGCCGAAGCGATCCGTAACAGGGTTGATATCCCGATCATTTACCTTACCTCGCATGCTGATGAAGAAACGCTGCTGCGAGCCACAAACACGTCACCATTCGGTTATATCGTCAAACCTTTCGAAGAAGGTGAACTTCGCGCTGCCATTGAAATAGCCCTTTATCGTCACCACGCTGATCAACAGCTCCGTAAAATGGAACGCTGGCTTGCTACCACTCTCCGCAGTATCGGCGACGGTGTGATCACGACGGACAAGAATGGCCGCATTACTATGTTGAACGCCGTTGCTGAGCGAATTACGGGTTGGACACAACCCCAGGCTCTTGGCCAGCGTTTCGATAAAGTTTTCCATGCGGTTAAAGACCGCACACGTGAACCGATTGAGAATCCCGCCCTCCGTGCGTTGCGCGAAGGCATGACGGTTAATCTCGAAGACAACACGGTTCTTATTCGCAAAGACGGCACCGATATTCCCGTCGAAGACAGTGCAGCTCCGATCCGTGATGACCACGACGTTATCATTGGCGCGGTTGTTGTTTTCCGTGACGGCTCAAAGCGCCGTGAAGCCCGTGCATCCATCAATGAGATTAACGGCGAACTGGAACAGCGCGTGAAGCTGCGCACAGAACAACTCGAAGCCGCTAACCGTGAACTGGAAGCTTTCACTTATTCGGTTTCCCACGATTTGACCGCTCCCATCCGTGCCATCGATGGCTTTGCCACCGCACTCGCTGAAGATTACGGTTCCGTTCTCGATGCCGAAGGAAAACGGTTCCTCAATCTGGTCTGTGATAATACGCGGCGCATGGGGCAAATGGTGAATGACTTTCTGCGGCTCTCTCGCGTCGAGAACAGCCACCTGCGGAGTGAACTGGTGAACATGGCCACGCTCGCAAAGCGAGTCGCCACGGATCCCGCCTTTAGCATGGGAAATACTGCTTGTAAAATTAAGGTGGGCAAGCTGCCTGAAGTCAGCGGCGACCCGGCGTTGCTCCGTCAGGTCTGGGAAAATCTTCTCTCCAACGCGGTAAAGTATTCCCACAAGAAATCCAAGCCGGTTGTCACCGTCAGCGGCAAAATTATCAATGGCGAAGCGGTCTATTGCGTGAAAGACAATGGCGTGGGTTTCGACATGAAACAGGCGGAAAATCTTTTTGGTGTTTTTCAACGATTCCATTCCTCGAAAGAATTTGATGGCAACGGAGTCGGTTTGGCCATTGTTCGGCGAATTGTCCTGAAACACGGCGGCCGGGTTTGGGCCGAAAGCCAGCCGAACAAAGGCGCCAAATTTTATTTCACCTTGCCGATTATTCCGAAGTCCTGAAATTCGACCCATTGATCAGGAGTGCGCTTTCTGAGGGCGCTATGCCGCGTATTCTGAGCATTCTGTCGTCCCCATTTCCTTTTTTCGCTTCGCGTCTTGGCTGCTATTTCTTTTGTTCACAAATTTTCTCGTGAAAACTGCCGTCATTCCTGTATCCATCTCCCGGGCGTTGTGACCCTCTGGACAAAAGAAGAGCTTATGACGATGAATCCTGGCAGTTGGAAAAACCGGCCTCTCTCCGAAGTCGACACACCGTCGTTGCTTTTAGATGCCGAAGCTTTGCACGCAAACATCGCGAAAATGGCGGCATTCTTCACAGGCCGCCATTGCGTGTTACGTCCGCACTTCAAGAGCCATAAGTGCACTCGACT
>CBHWET010000549.1:0-2651 GCA_966112985.1 uncultured bacterium
GTCTCGAAAAACATGACCGAACATCTGCTCGACCGTCTGTTCGAAGGCAGCCTTGCGGATATGGTAACTCACCTACTCACCACCCGGGACGTCAGCACCGACGAACTTGCCGAACTGGAACGGATTATCGCGGAAAGGAAAAAGAAAAAATGAGCCCCTTGGACAACACATTTTGGCTGACGTTGACCGGAAGCCTCATTGCGCAAAGTGCAGCCGTGGGAACGATCGCTTTTATCGGCGAGCGTTTTTTGAAATCGGTCTTTTGGCGTCGAACTGTCTGGCAGGTCGCAACCATCTGCCTGCTGTTCGCCGGTGTGGGAGAATTGACTGGCACCAGGAAGGCAATCGCTCTATGGCTGGGAGGAAAGCCACCTGTTGAAACGAAGTTCAACGTAAAGCTAGTTCCAGGCAACCTTTCAGCTCCAGTTGTCAGCTCATCGGAGGAATCGGAGGCGACGTTAATACCAACGATGACAACGCTACAGGACGCGTCTCCAGTATTTTGGCCTGGAGCGATTTGGATCCTGGGATTGAGCATCGTCGCCGTTCGTATTGTATTTTCACAATTCCTTTTCATCCTGATCCGCACCCGTCGCAACGTTCCCAATGATGTTCTTCCAGTTGAAAGCATCGCCTCGAGACTGGGTTTCCGTCGCCGCATTTCCCTGCGAGAATCGGCGGGGCTTAGCAGTCCGATAGCGTTTGGATTCATTCGACCGACGATCGCTTTGCCCAACGGTTTTTCAGAACGGTTTTCCCCAACTCAGCGCGAAGTGATGCTCGCGCACGAAGTTGCTCATCTCGCTTCACACGACCCCGCGTGGTATCTGGCCGCCGATCTTCTGACGGCATTGTTCTGGTGGAACCCGTTTATCTGGCTGATACGTCAACGGCTTCATGCTTGCAGCGAAGCCGCAGCAGATGAAGCGGCATTGGTCGTCGAAAACGGGCCAAGCACATTGGCTGAATGTCTTGTCGCGCTGGCGCAGGCATTTTCGCGGCGAAAGGGATTCAGCTGGCTGGGCGTGGAGGGAAACGGCTTTCGCTCAAATCTCGGCAAACGCGTACAGCGGCTTCTGCAATTAAATGCAGAGCTAAATGTACCGAGAGGCAGTCGACTCGTGGCGGTCAAGGTCATCACGCCTTTGCTATTCGTATGTGTCATCGTGCTCTGCAGCGCCTGGAGAGAAAAGGATGCGACACGCCCGCTTGATTTTAGATCGACTGTTACGCGATCGTGGAATGACTCCCCTGTTCTGCTGGCAGTGAATTCAGTTAAGCCGCCGAATGACGGAATCGAATCAAAGGGACAGTCATTTGTCTCGCCGCCGCCCGTTTTGAAAACATCGTCGGAGCAGACCAACATTCAGGTGCACGTTTCAGCGAAAATCTTACGGATGCGGCCCAACGAAGGCAAAACGGCTTCGGATCTCATCAGCAAGTTGACTGATTCAATCACGACGAACGATATCCTCTCCGAAGCGCAGGTAAAAAGTTTACTGGTGGGACTGCCATATCGCACCGGATTTGAAACATTGGCGATGCCACGAGTGATCACGCTGTCAGGCCGCGAGGCCGAAATGGGCGTATTTAGTGAAAAAACCAATGCAGGAACTATCTATTCTGAAGGAATCGCCGTGCGCGTTGTCCCAGAGGCTCGAGGCGAGCTTAATGAACTGAAAATTAAATTCCAGGCAGGCAATTTTTCACAGAGCGGCAAATTTATCGAGGGATCTGGTCCGACAGCTCAAAGGACATTTGTGCTGGAAGAGAACGAAACGGCACTTCTTAACTGCACCAATAATACCACGAACGAGTATTTTATTCTCATAACCGCTCAACGTGTCACGGCGGAGGGACTGTTAAAACAGCAAAAGAAAGCCTCGCCATCTAATGACCGTGGACTTCTCTCACCGGCATGGGACGCAGCTGCGTTAGCCCATGAAGGCCAACTGCTGTGCGAAAAAGGAAAGTTTGAAGAGGCGAAAAAGAAATTCGCTCTTGCTCTTGAAATCGACCCGGAGTGTGGAGCAGCTCGGTATTACTTAAATTTATTTCGACAAGGAAAGCTGCCGCGACCGGCATATATAAACCAACTCATATCAGTCCCGGATTTGCTGCGGGATGGTCAGCTCCTCTTTGAAATGGGCAAACTGGAAGAGGCGGAACAGAAACTCCAGGAAGTCCTTCAGCTAAATTCGAAAGACGACCGCGCCGCATATTATTTGAAGTTAATTGAGGAGCGGAAGAAACAACGCAGTTCCACCAATCAACCGCGCACAGCCGCACCCAAAGCTGGAATCGTTTATACGAGCGCGGGGCGACAAGCTATTTTGCAGAAGCTCAAATCAACCCGGATCGGCCAAGTTGACTGGAAAAATGTGCCGTTTCACGAAGCGCTGAAATATCTGTCGCAGGTCACAGTCGAACGTGACCCCGAGAAACATGGCGTCAACTTTGTCTCAACGGTAAAGAAAAACGTGACGGTTACATTATCTGCCGACGACATTCCTGTCCTCGATGTAATTGAATCGATCGTCAAGCAATGCAAGGTAAAATATTCGATTGAAGACTACGCCGTGGCCTTCGCCGAGGCGTCCACCAATGAAGCCCCGCAACTCTTTGGTCGTGTTTTTATAGTCAGTTCGAGT
>CBHWET010000550.1:0-2646 GCA_966112985.1 uncultured bacterium
ATTGTCGGCACGGTGTGTCTTTCTGGAATATCAGCTGCATTTCTTACCTGTGCACCTTTTTTGCTTTTTATCGGCGCCGCTTGCCTTGGACGACAGACAGCGTCCGTTGTTTGCACCTTCTGCACCGTTAGTATCGCCGTCGCGTTCGGTCTCTATTCCTATTACGAAGCATTTCACATCCATGTACACGGCGAAGTCGATGCCGTCGCCATCTTCGCGGTCCCGATTGCGCAGTCTGTAATCGCTTCGATCGCTTTGCTGGTCGCTTTTGGTGAGTGGTTTGTTTATAGAAAAAGACAGGAAAAGCCCGTGGCCTAAGTCGCTGCGGCGAATGCGGGGAAGGGTTTCAGTTACGCTTTACGGTTCGCGTTTATGAAATCGGCTGGCTAAGATTCGGCACGTCTCACATGAGCGCGCATAGCAACGGTTCAGGTCCACGCTCCAACAGCTACTCAGAGAATCGGTTTACCAACTGGTCTGAGTATGAACCCTGGTGGCTTGAAGTTCAGGCAGTGTTTAAACGTTTTGATGGAAAGATTGCGAAACGGCCTGCTTTTCCGAAGATCATCGAACTTCCGGCATTGCTTGGTTTTATTCGAACTTGTTCAGCGGCCGAAGTTGAAGCTCAGTTGAGAAGCTGCCCGGCGGAGTTTCTGAAAGGATTGCGTGCGGTTTTTATTTTGTCAGGTACGACAAAGCAACTGAAAAGCTGGGGACGTACGGCAACGTTTTATGGACATTACTGGAACCGTTGTGTGTTTCTTCACGCCTATCCGTTTGGCCGAGCCGAACTGACTTCGCTACGACGCTTTTATCTGCGCGACGTTCTAATGCATGAGATAGGGCATCACTTGGACAATCGAAACGTTACGCGCCAAGATCGAGAGAGATTTGCCGAGCAGTTTGCGAGGAAACACGGATGATTTCTAACCAGAGTGGATGCAGGGATGGCGAATATTTATTGAGGTTGTCAGCTGCATCGCACGTATATGAACAAACGATACGGACAAAAAAAGACGCTCGTTGTGGATGATGTCGAGTATTTCTGGGAGCATCGTCATGGCTGCTTTTTTGAGTCTGGCGTTGGATTGCGAGGCATTTCTGTATCCGTGTGTTTGCAGCCGGCGTTAACTCGCGAGTTGATTGTGGATTTTCCGTTCTCAGCATTTGGAATGCAAACACGCCCGAAGAATTCTATATTGGTTCAGCACTTGGCGGCGGCCATCCGGGCGGCGCTATCGGCTGGTTGGAAGTCAGATTCACGTGGAAAACCCTTTCGCATGAATGTTCCAGATGCCGCCAAAATCCAAACGAGCGCATAGAGATTGTTAGTTGCGGGAGGCAAAAAGTGGTCGCCGCTTTATTCTCTGAATGTCCAACATTCCGAGGCTATGGCAGCAATGGAGCAATTCTTGTATGACAAGTTTGCGATAAGCGTACATAGCCTAAGGATTGTATGGAGAAGCTCCCGATCATAGTGCAGGTCATTAAAAATAACCGTGAACTCCGGGAGTCGTTTCGCCGTCTGGCGGCGAGTCCTGCCGCTATGCGACGGAACGATATCGATTCGATTGTCGCGGCGATGAATGCCGGTAATGAAGACCCTGATTTGATTACGGCGTTTCAGATGCTGGCTGATCCGATTGTTTTTGGTGCGGTGGAGGAGGCGTTAGCAGATACGTGAAGCAACCACAGCCAACGCGATTGCGTTTTCGGCTCTTCCAAGGTCTCAGTTGATCAGCTTCGGAGAGGCATAAGAAAGTAGCCCACGGCGCTAAGCCGTGGGGTTACTGAAAACCGACATCGTAAAGCTCCGAAGGAGCGATAGAAGAACCGGGTTGGCTGACTATCATGCGCTTCTGTCGCCGCTCCGCGGCTTAACTGGAAGGACATTGCATCCCACGGCTGACGCCGTGGGCTACTTTCTTCTGCTGCTCCGCAGCTGAAATATGCTGCAAGAGGTGCTCACCGTGCCGTCTGCTGCGTATATTTTTTCCGCAGCATCAGGATCACTTCCCAGGCGTCATCTACGGCCTGGTGTTTGCCTTCGGCGACGAGGCCGGCGCGGCGCATGCATTCGTCGGTCTTCGGCGGGACTTCGTCGTTGAGGAAGTCGGTATACAAGGTGACCGGGTCCAAGGTGCGGTGATGAAAGCTGACTTTGTTCGTGTTGGGCAGCTTGTCGAGGAAGTTGCGGTCGAAGGAAGAGAAATTCTTTCCGGCAGCGAGCACGCGACCGGGGATTCCGTTGGCTTTCAAAAACGCGTCGAGCTCAGGCATCAATTTGTCGGCGGTGCAGACACGAGGGTCTTTGGCTTTGATTAAATCGAGGGTAGTCTTGATCAACTGTGCGTTCATCGCGAGTGCAAACGGTTCGCCGGCCATGCGGTTGCCGTGATCGATGTAACGGTGGAAAATCGGACATTGTTCGCGGGGGAGCTGCGTTTTGGTGTCTTCGACGATCGCCGCCATTTCGATGATGGAGCAGTTTTCCGCATCCAACCCTGTTGTTTCTAAATCTATGCTGACGTATTTCATTTGATTGTTTGCCCGCAGTAATGGCTCCGATTCGTGGCCGGTCGTTGTCGCGTTTGTCAGTTGGGACATGACCTTTCCCGCAGTGCGGGTCTACTCATGACGCAGAGC
>CBHWET010000551.1:0-2619 GCA_966112985.1 uncultured bacterium
GAAAGGTCTTTGACTTTGAAATCGTTTTTGCCCTTGCCATTGCCCGAAACTGACTTCGGCTTGGTGAGGCTGGACTTCGTCGGGCGCGAACGGGGCGCCGTTAATTTTACTTTAGGCATTTGATTGGTAATTAAATTTTATTCCTGCACCGACAATTATTTCGCTGCCTTCTTGAGGGCAGCGGCTTTGTCAGTCTTTTCCCATGTGATGTCCGCGTCGTTTTTGCCGAAATGACCGTAGTTGGTCGTCTTGGAATAAATTGGGCGGAGGAGATTCAATTGTTTGACGATGGCAGCTGGCTTGAAGCTGAACACTTCGCGAACCGCTTGTTCAATTTTTTCATCGCTGACGATGCCCGTGCCGAATGTATCGACGCAGACAGAAACAGGTTCCGGATAACCGATCGCGTATGCGAATTGGATTTCGGCTTTCGTGGCGAGACCAGCTGCGACAATGTTCTTCGCTACGTAGCGGCCCATGTAGGCAGCGCTGCGGTCGACTTTCGACGGATCTTTACCGGAGAAAGCACCGCCGCCGTGACGGCCCATGCCGCCGTACGTATCGACAATGATCTTACGACCAGTCAAACCTGTGTCCCCTTGAGGACCACCGACAACGAAACGGCCGGTTGGATTGATCAAATATTGCGTCTTCTTGTCGAGCAATTCAGCAGGAAGCACTTTGTGAATCACTTCCTTGATGCAGAAGTCACGGATCTCCTTGTGTTTCACATCGGCGCTGTGTTGCGTGGAAATAACGACGTTCGTGACGCGAACTGGCTTGCCGTTTTCATATTGAACGGACACCTGGCTTTTGGCATCAGGACGGAGCCACTTCACCTTGCCGCTCTTACGAATTTTTGTGAGCTCGCGACCGAGGCGGTGAGCGAACATAATCGGCGCCGGCATCAATTCAGGCGTTTCGTTACAAGCGTAACCAAACATCAAGCCCTGGTCGCCTGCACCTTGTTCATCCGTATCTTTTCCATCCGCTTCGCGAGCATCGACGCCTTGCGCGATGTCAGGGCTCTGGCGCGTCATCAAATTCGTAATGAAAACGTGATCCGCATGGAAAACGTCATCTGAATTCACGTAACCGATTTCACGAATCGCTTCGCGAACGATCTGATTAACGTGAATGTCGGCTTTGGTGGTGATTTCACCGCCAACTACAACCATGTTGCTCTTTGCGTAAGTTTCGCAGGCAACGCGGCTATATTTATCCTGTGCCAGACATGCATCCAGCACTGCATCGGAAATTGTATCGCAAACTTTATCCGGATGACCCTCGCCAACGGATTCAGAAGAAAAGATGTAATTTTTGCTCATTGTAATCTATTAGACACGTATTGACGTATCAGGATAAGATGATATATCAGATTGAAAGTGCGTCAACCCGTTTCTAGGTTTTTTTGTTCCTCGGTGCATTGGGGAAATTCCTGAATCTGGATTGCTGCGAAGCAGAAAATGGCCTCAACTCTCAAATCACTACGTGCCTTGGGCGACCCAACCCGTCTCAGAATTGTTGCCTTGCTCGAAAACGAGGAGCTTTCTGTCGCGGAGTTGCAGGAAATCACTCATTTAGGCCAATCGCGCATTTCGACACACCTTGGTTTACTTCAGGAATCCAATCTTTTGTCCTCCCGCCGAGAAGGAAAGCGAACATTTTATAAGGTCAATGAAGAAGGTGATGCTCTCGTTAAAGATTTCATCGAAATTGCCGTAGCGGGGGCGCAAGAGTTACCAGAATACGAAGCCGATCAAATTAATCTGCGCCGCATCCTCGATCGCCGGAAAGAACAAGCTCAGGTCTACTTCAATCAGATTGCCGGCCGTTTCGATCGCAGTTACGGACCCGGTCGTTCGTGGCAGGCGTTTGGTCAATTACTATTACGCGCACTTCCTCCAATTGTGATTGCGGATCTGGGATCCGGCGAAGGATTGTTGAGTGAATTGTTAGCGCGACGAGCGAAAAAAGTGATCGCCGTCGACAACTCCGAAAAAATCATCGCATTCGGTGAAGCGAAGGCCAAAAAGAATGGCCTGAAGAATCTCGAATTCCGTTTGGGTGATCTCGAAACTCCACCCATTGATCCGAACACGGTCGATCTGGTCGTCTTGAGTCAAGCACTTCACCATGCGGCTGAACCCGCGAAAGCAATCAGCAGTGCCTATAAAATACTTCGATCTGGAGGACAGATCATGATCCTTGACCTGTTACAGCACAATTTCGACAAAGCCCGCGATCTTTACGGCGACCGCTGGCTTGGGTTTCCCGAAAGCGATCTGCATCGATGGCTCGAAGATGCTGGTTTTAAGAAAATTGAAATCAGTGTCGTTGCCAGCGAAGACCAGCCGCCACATTTTCAGACCATTCTCGCGGCGGCTACAAAATAGTTAGCGGCTTTTAGCGGCGTTTCGATTCGCCACTTTTGATTTCACCCAGGCTTACCAGCCAATTAAGGATATCTTCGTCGGAGAGACGGTTCGGCACAACGCTTGTGCTCTTCAACGCTTTCAATTTTCCATAGACGTCCAACAGTGTTTCGGACGAAAATTTTTCCCCTGTGTTATGGAGCAGAATTGGATTCGGTGCGGCCAGAAGAGCACTGCCTTCAAA
>CBHWET010000552.1:0-2579 GCA_966112985.1 uncultured bacterium
CTTTACCGTAAGCGAGCAGATGTTCACCGATCCACATCATTTGTGGCTCCGTATTCTCCAGGCTCAAATCGAGTTGGCCGATCGCGTAGTCGCGTGCACGGCGGAGTTCCGCAGCAGAAACCGGTTTCTCCATCAGCTTTTTCATTTCCGCCGAAATTAACTTCAAACTTTTGCCGGTATTCGCCGTATCCAAACCCACGGATATGACGAGATCGCCGGTGTCATCGAAAAATGTTGGCTGGCTGTAGATGGAGTACGCCAGACCGTGTTCCTCACGAACGGTTTGAAACAGCCGCGAACTCATGTTCTCGCCAAGAACAGTATTCAGGATACGCAACGCGTAACGCCGTGGATCGTGTCGCGAGATCGTGCGAATTCCCAAGGCGATCTGTGTTTGCTCCGTCTTCTTCGTGTGCAGGCAAATGCGTGGCTCGGTTTGATCGTTGTTCGACGCAGAGTAACGCGGCCTCTTGCCGTTTGGAAAACGTTTTGCGTAGCGCGTGACTGCTTTCACAACTTTGTCGTGTCGCAGATTACCCGCTGCCGTGATCAATGTGGCCGGCGCGATGTAGTTCTCCTTCAGGAAGCCAACGAGATGTTCGCGCTTGATTGAATCGAGGGTCTTTTCTGTGCCGGTCAAAGTGCGGCCGAGCGGTTGATCCGGCCAGATCGTTTCGTTTAACAATTCGTGAACGAGCTGCTGCGGCTGATCGCGATACATCGCGATTTCCTCTTTGATAACGTCACGTTCCTTCCCGATCTCGACAGGATCAAAAACGGAATTGAGCACCATATCGGTGAGCACATCGAGCAGTTCATCGAACTTGTCGGCCTGCGCCTTGGAGTAGAAACAGGTGTTCTCTTCGCCCGTCCACGCGTTGAGATAACCGCCGATGCCTTCGACTGCCTGCGAAATTTCGGCGGCTGTTCGTTTCTTTGTGCCTTTGAACAACAGATGCTCAATGAAATGCGATATCCCACTGATCGGCGCGGGTTCATAGCGGCCGCCGATACCCACCCAAATACCGAGGCTGACGCTCGCCATGTGAGGCATTTCCGCCGTAGCCACCGTTAAACCATTTTCCAGACGCGTTATCTGATACATGACAATTTAAAGATACAATGAACGCCCCGCAGAGACGTGCAACCTGAAGACGTAAGATTTTAGTTTTGGGTTCTTCGCTGTTTTTCAGTGGAATGGCTGATAGGGTTCCAGCACATTTTCTCCCTCACCTTAATCCTCTCCCGATGGGAGAGGAGATTTCCTGTAGGCCGTCTTGTTCGACTTTGTTCCTCAACGCTGAACGCCCGCCGTAGCCAATATTCGGCAAAGTTTTTTTCCTCTCCCAGCGGGAGAGGATTAAGGTGAGGGAGAACGCGCTCTCAAAAACAGCAATCTGATCGTTTTCACGTTTCATTCGATCATCAACCTGCTTAACAACTATCATATTGTTCATCGTCTCCACCCAAAACAGCGAGGAACCTTATTCTAATTCGTAAAGGCAGAATCACGCGAGTGTCTTCGGGATTTCATCCGGCGGCCCGACGCGCCGCTTGTAATCGAGAATGATGTCGATGACCTGCTGTGGATTGTCCGTAATCGTCACCAGTTCGAGATCGCCGGGGCTGATGAATCCGCGTTTCTCCAGGACGGCTTTGCCCCACTTCCACAATCCGTCCCAATATTCATGACCGAATAGAACAATCGGATACCGCGGAATGCGATGCGTCTGCACAAGGGTTAAGACTTCGAACAATTCATCCAACGTGCCGAATCCACCGGGCATATAAACGAAGCCGAGGCTGTATTTCACGAAGCAGACTTTGCGTGAAAAGAAATAATGAAAATGCAGCGGGACGTTAGCGTATTTATTTCCCGCCTGTTCAAAGGGCAATTCGATATTCAGCCCCACGGACTTCCCCTTCCCTTCCGCCGCGCCGCGATTCGCCGCTTCCATGATGCCCGGGCCACCGCCCGTGACCACAGCGAGATGATGTTTGGCCAGCCCTTTGGCAATTGTGACGGCATGCTGATAAAACGGATCAGTAGGAGGCAATCGCGCGGAACCAAAGATCGTCACCGCCGGACCGACCTGCGACATGACTTCGAACGAATCAACAAACTCAGCCATGATTCGAAAAATGCGCCACGGATCTTCACGAATAAAACCAGCGGATGGACCGTTCATGGAGGGAAGGTTAGCAGGTAAAAATTTTCGCTTTGAAGTGTAAATGTTGAAAGGATCCATGCATACGGAATCCGGGTAACGTGACGTATGTGCCGTCGGTTCGGCGGACGGCGGAAGCGTGCCCACTCAATTTTCGCTCATCGGAAAAGTTTAAGAACGGTGATGGATCAATCTCGAACGTCCCAAAAAGTGATAACTCCTGGTTGCATGAGGTTGGCTTGACCGAAAACTGCCGGGCCCGCTTGCGGAGCCAAAAGGTCCGCCGGAAAACTCCCGGGCGCGCGCGCCGGATGAAAAATTCTCAGGGGAAAAGTGTCCGGCACCGTGCCGAAATTATTTTTCCTCAGCCGAAGAGGCATGGCGCGCGCGCCGGACGGTTTTTTCTGAGAA
>CBHWET010000553.1:0-2553 GCA_966112985.1 uncultured bacterium
TCCTAAAACAATTTAATAATTGTTGAATCTAAACGAGCCACTCGATGCATCTCACCTCCGAACAGACAATTACACAGAGCAAATGAAAACCAAAAACCTACTCGCCACCCTTTTACTTGCCTGGATCGTTGCGTCGCCGCTCCAGGCCCAAACCAGTTTAGAAAATCCCGAAACGACCAACGCGGTTACCCAGGTCACGAACGATCCAACTCCTCAAACCAATCCCAAAATTGAAACCAATACATCCTACTTTCCTCACGACTCAAAACGCTCAGAAGCCAATCACGATCCTGCGCAAACCGATTTGCTTGAGTTGGTAGCGGTTGTCATGGCTCTCGGCATGCCGGTTGCAATCGTCGGTATGTTTTTCTACTTCCGTTTTCGGAAAGCCAAAATGCTGCACGAAACATTACGCGCCATGATTGAGAAGGGGGTGCCGATCCCGCCAGAATTGCTAGCCACAGGCGGGCAAGTTCCCAGCAATAGCGCTCAGCCTCCGTTGCTTCCTTCCAAGCCCACTCGTCAACGGGAGGATTTTCGCAATGGATGCATTTTGATTGCCGCCGGCGGCGGTGTGATTGCCCTGGCCGGAAAGGTAGGCTATATCATTTTATTTATCGGGATTGCGATGGTCATCGTCTCTTTCTTTGATAGACGCGATAAGGGCAACGGATTGCCACCCCAAATTTAACGCGTGTCCTTTTCTGACGCAGATCTGATTGCCCGTGTCCTGTCGCATGAGGACCACAATGCCTTCGGCGAACTGGTTCGGCGTTATCAATCGCCCGTGCGCGCCTTCCTGGTGCGCATGACGCGTGGCGACGCCCACCAGGCGGACGACATCGCACAGGAAACGTTTCTAAAGGCATGGCAAAAACTCCGCAGCTTCCGCGGTGATTCCCGTTTTTCCACCTGGCTTTTTGGAATTGCTTTCAATGAATTTCGAACCGCGTGTCGGGAGCGAAAAGAACTGTTATTGGAAGACATCGAGGCCACAACTCCGCCCCCCGAAGAAGCTGCCATTGAATCCGACAATCACTTACGCATAGACGTTGCCGAAGCACTGAAGTGCCTGAATATTTCGGAACGTGCAGCGATCATCCTTTGTTGCCAGCAGGGTCTGTCTCATGAAGAAGCGGCGCTCGTTTTGAATTGCCCTTTAGGCACTGTGAAGACCAATATCCTGCGAGGGAAGGATAAATTGCGGCGCCAACTCGGCCTGACATATCAAACCTTATGAACCCTGAAACCAATGATCCGCTCGACGCTCTGTTAGGGGAGCAATCCTGCTACATCGAAGATAAGGGGTTTACGGCGCGCGTGGTCTCGGCTTTGCCCAAACCCCGTCGCCGCACCTGGCTACGCCCATTGATCCTCCTGAGTGCGACGGGAATTGGTTATATCCTGGCGATTTTATGGCTTCCCTGGCACAGTATTGTGGCGGCACTCGCCTCGCCGTCCCTGAATTCGCAAACACTTTTGAGTTGTGTCGTGTTGCTCTGCATCGGAGGTTCGCTTCTGTGGGGATTGTTCTCCGCGATTGGTTCGGAAGAGCTCTAACGAGAGCACCGACTATTTTAAACAAGAAGCGGCGACAAGCCGAAGCTCATCGCCGCTTCTGTTCGCAGGACTAGATCAAAACGGCGTGCTCTTGCTCGCTGTCCATGTCGTGCTGGACCACCAGATTCCACTCAATGAATAAGCGGAACCGGTCGAGAACCACGTCCACAATTTGCTGGTTCCGCTGCCGTAATCGAAAAGCGACGTCACGTCTGTTTTTCCATCACCGTCGAAATCGCCGGCGACGTACTTCGCTTGTTGCGAATTCCATGTCGTCGATGAATACCAGACAGACGAAGCTCCGAACGCCGTGCCAGTCGAATTCCATTCCCAGAATTTTACCGAGCTGCTGCCGTAATCGTAAGCGGCAGAAATGTCGGTCTTGCCATCGCCATTGAAGTCGCCGGCAAAATATTTCGCCTGCGTCGAATCCCAGGTCGTCGACGAGAACCAAACTGCGGGCGACACGAACGCAGCGCCGGTCGAAGTCCATTTCCAGTATTTCGTCGTCCGATTGCCGTAATCAAAAACGGCGACCACTTCGCCTTTGCCGTCGCCGTCGAAATCGCCGCCGAGATACGTGGCTTTTTGCGAATTGAAACTGCCGTCGTCAGATTCCCACCACACGGAAGGCGTGGCAAAATCGGTGCCGATCGAGAGCCATGTCCAGATGTGGGTTGTGCTGCTGCCGTAATCGTAGGCCATGGCAATGTCGCTCTTGCCATCCGCATTGAAATCGGCCGTGAACATTTTCGCACGTTGCGCGTTCCAGCTGCCGACACCGGATGCCCACCAAACCGCGGGAACAGAGAAGCCCGTTCCCGTAGAAGTCCAGATCCAGATTTTGCTCGTGCTGTTACCGTAATCGTACAACGCCGCGACATCGGTCTTGCCGTCACCATTGAAATCGCCGGCGATATATTGCGCTTTCGTCGAGTCAAAACTGCCGGTCGCAGAAGCCCACCACGTGGCAGGCGCAGCGAAGCTCGATCC
>CBHWET010000554.1:0-2542 GCA_966112985.1 uncultured bacterium
CTGTACGTCCGAGGACGATTTCCTCAACCAGAAACCTCGTTTTTATTGGGGTTTTTACAAATTCCGCTTTCTGAAAGTGTCAGTGGGTCGATTCAGTTGCTTATCCGGCAGGAATAGCCATCAGGGTGGCGAAGTATCCCGCTTATCGGCTCACCGGCTCACCCGCTGACCTCTTTTTGGCATGGTTTGGCCCTCACAGTCAAAAAAACAAGCGCATTCGCATGTTGACACCCCCCGCGCCACCGGTATCTTCTACGGCTCATTTTGGAAAGAACATGAAACGTCAATATCAGCCATCGAAAATTCGCCGCCAACGTCAGCACGGATTTCGTTCCCGGAACGCGACGAAGAGCGGTCGTGCGATTCTCAGCAATCGCCGCCGCGTGGGTCGTAAAAAATTAACGCCAGTTTAATAATGGCATGGCCGGACCTTCGGCTCGGTTGCAACTCCCCAAGTCTCGTCGCATTACGATGGGACGCGACTTTCTGCGGGTGCGCAACGAGGGCCAGAGGCTGGTCGTCGGATGTCTGATCGCTAATTGGCTGCCACTTCAGGGAGAGACGCCCAATCGGATCGGAGTCATAACGAGTAAAAATATAGGCGGCGCGGTGCAACGCAATCGCGCGCGTCGGCTTTTGCGGGAAAGTTTTCGTCTGCATCAGCATGAATTGAGTCAGCCGGTCGATCTGGTTTTAGTGGCGCGGAACTCAATCGTGGGTAAAAGTTTCAGCGAGGTGGAAAAAGACTTTCTGCACGCGCTTCGACGCGGCGGATTGTTAAAACAAACGTGAACATCGCGCAACACAGCTTAATTCTGGCAATTCGCCTGTATCGCTGGACCGTTTCTCCGTTGCTCGCTGTGTTGTTTGGCCCCTTCGGCCGTTGCCGTTACGAACCCAGTTGCTCCCGTTTCACTGCCGAAGCCATCCAGAAGCATGGCGCTCTCCGCGGCGGGTGGCTCGGAGTCAAACGTATCTGCCGCTGTAATCCCTGGGGCGGCTGCGGCCATGACCCGGTCCCACCGGTTCAATTCAATTTCAACCATTCATAAACCGACTCGATGGACCGTAAATCAATTGTTATTCTGGTCATTTCTATTGGGCTGATTGCTCTTTGGCCGAAGCTGGTAAACACGCTTTATCCGCCAAAACCGCTGCCCACTAATGCAGTGGCGACCGCCACAACCAACCTCGGCCAGACAAACGCAGTCAGCACATCGACGAATGTCGCGACGCAAAACAAGGTTGTTCCGATCGACGCCAATACTCCTGAGCAAACGATTGTCCTCACCAATCAGGATGCGATTTACACCTTCACCTCACGCGGCGGTGGTTTGAAGCAGGTTGAATTGCTGCGGTATCCAGCGGCGACCGCCTGCGGCCGCGAGAAAAATGTTACGACGAATCTTTACGCCGCATTGAACACAGGCGCGCCTGTCGCAGCGATGACTCTCCTCGGCGGAGAAACGTTGCAAGGCGATGGAGTCTTTCAGTTGTCGCCGAATGGGAATGGTGTTCGCGCAGAAAAGACGCTGGCGACGGGATTGACCATTGTTAAGGAGTTTACGCTCGGGACGAATTATTTGCTGACCGTCCGGACGCGACTGGAAAATCACTCGGCACAGAACCTTGCGTTGCCTCCGCAGGAATGGGTCATCGGAACCGCCACTCCGATGAGTACTCGCGACCGGCCGGATGCCGTTGGTTTTTATTTCTATAACGGAGACAAGGCGCAGGATGTTCAGCTGCAATCGATGCGGTCGGGAGGTTTCATGGGCTGCGGCAGCACGACCATGAAGGAATATTACGAGAACAGCGGGAAAGTGGTCTGGGCTGACGTGCACAATCAATTCTTCACGTTGGCGACGGTGACGAAGGATCCTGCGGACAAGGTTGTTTCCCGCACGATTGAATTGCCGAATGCGCGGGAGATTATTGCCTCAGGCGAGGGCGGCGTGACGAATGGATTGCAGACTTCGATTGTGTATCCGCAAACGACTCTTTCAGCAAACCAGGTGGTCGAACGGCAATTTACGATCTACGCGGGACCTAAGGAATACAACACGCTGGCGAAGATCGCGGGTGAGATGAAGAACGAACTGGATAAGCTGATGGGCTTCGGCTTCTTCGGATTCGTTGCGAAGCTCCTGTTGCTGTCGATGAACGGTCTCCATGCCTTGTTCAACGGTGCCGTCGGATATGGCTGGATCATCATTTTGATCACCGTTTTGATCAAGCTGCTCTTCTGGCCGCTGACCAACGCGAGCACGAAGTCGATGAAGCGGATGCAGGCTTATCAGCCGCAGTTGAAAGCGTTGCAGGAAAAATACAAAGACGATCCGGCAAAGCTGAGCCGCAAGCAGATGGAGTTCTTCAAGGAACATAAGATCAACCCGATGGGCGGCTGTTTGCCGATGTTGATCCAGATTCCAGTGTTCATCGGTTTTTATACCATGATCCGCAGCGCGATTGAATTGCGTGGCGTGCAGTTCCTGTGGGCGTGTGATTTGTCGCAGCCCGATACGATCGCGCATATCGGCGG
>CBHWET010000555.1:0-2539 GCA_966112985.1 uncultured bacterium
GTTGGCGCAACGCCGGCTTTTACGCTCTGAAGATCTGCAATTAAAGATGGATAATCTTGATAGCGGTCGGCTGGGTCCTTTGCCGTCATGGCTTGGATCAATCTCTCCACTTCTTCGGGTAACTCCGTGCCCAATTCCGCACCACTAGGCAGTGGCTTGGTTGTGTGGGCAATCATGATTGAGAGCGGCGAATTGCCATCGAAGGCGTACCGCCCAGTCAGCAGATACAACAATGTCACGCCAAGTGAATAAATGTCGGCACGATGATCCACGTGTTTGGAATCATCCGCTTGTTCCGGCGCAATAAAATGCGGCGAACCGATTCCTATACTGCTAACCGTCAATTCAGAGTCCTGAGTTAAAATCTTTGCGAGCCCGAGATCGGCAACCTTTACGCGGCCGTCCTTCGTAAGCATCAGATTCGAAGGTTTCACGTCCCGGTGAATGATGGATTTTTCCGCGGCTGCTTTGAGCGCAGAAGCGGCTTGTTCGATAATCGCCAGCGCGTCAACAACAGAAAGTTTGCCACAACGTTCGATGTATTCAGCGAGGTTTTCGCCCTCGATGAATTCCATGATCAGGTAGTGTCGCCCTTGCACTTCACCGTAGTCAAAAACCTGGACCATGTTCGGGTGCGACATGGACGCAGCCGCTTTTGCTTCGCGTTCAAACCGTTGTAGAAATTCCTGGCGCCCCCCAAGCTGCTCCGTCAAAACCTTCAGCGCCACTTTACGATCAAGCTTTGTCTGGATGGCTTCGTAGATTACGCCCATACCGCCTTCTGCCATTCTGCGGACGAGTCTATATCCTGCGATCGTTGTGTTCGAAAGATCCTGGTAAGGAGATGCCAGCGGCGGTGGTGCAACGGGCTGAGTATCTTCGGAAGTCTTGCCGGGTTGATTTGTTAACTGTTCCTCGTCCATTAGCTGAAGTTCGTTTAGCGAACTGTTTTTAGGATCAATGGATAACAGCTTAGCAACTCCACAATCTTTTTCCAAAAGGTTTTCTGCAGCACAGGATTAGAATTTCAGTTCAACGCCTTCACGTGCGGCGAAAACAGTCAGGCGCGAGCCGTGGCGCACGGCGCGATCCCGGCACGTCTGGACCTTGCGATCAACGTCGATGTCTTTGGACTCCGGGTCGTGATGAAACAATGCGACATTTCTCACGTTAGCCCGAATTGCGAGATCGGTGACGGCGAAGCAAGTGGAATGTCCCCATCCCTGGTGGGTGAGATATTCCTTATCGTCGTATTGCGCGTCCATGATTAATAAGTTCGCGCCTTCGCAAATCTCAAGGAGCTGCGCAGGTGCCGAACGCAAGGGGCCATCGTTATTCAGGTCGGGGAATACATCTCCGGGCTGTAGCGGAATTTCGTTGTCGGTAGCGTAAACAATTTTTTTTCCGTTCTTTTCGAAGGAATAGCCGACACAGCCCCCGGGGTGGTTCAACGCAAACTGTTTAACGGTGACACCGTTAATCGTTTTAATTCCGTTCTCCAAAGTATCTGGACGGATTGTTGCTCCCAGGTCACGGAAAGAAATCGGAAAATATTCTGAACTCATCTGTCCCGACAAAAGGCCGTAAGCGCCGTAAACGTGGATATCCATCGTTTTCATGTAAGCCGGGATGAAGAAAGGAAAGCCTTGGATGTGATCCCAATGACTGTGCGTGATCAGCAAGTGCAGTTCAGTGGGGCAGGGGTCGCGATTGATGATATCCTTACCCAGTTCACGAATTCCCGAACCGGCGTCGCAAATGAAGACGGTATCATCGAAACGTACTTCAACACAGGATGTATTACCGCCATAAACCCGCGTCCAACTCGCAGGAGTCGGGATGGAGCCTCGGGTTCCCCAGAATCGTACGAATGCTGACATTGTTAGCCTTCTCGATATACGAATGCGCAGTCAGCAATTTGAATAATGTCCCCGTCACGCAAAACCGCAGAGTGGATTTTGACTCCATTTAAAAAAACGCCGTCGACGCTGTCATTGTCGATAATCGTGAATTCACCCCCGTCACGGATCAAACGGGCGTGCTGTAAAGAAGCGCGTTTGGAAGCGATGCTGACGATTGCTTCGGGTTCGCGACCGATCAGCACTTTCGTTCCGATAAGAGGAATTTTTCGAGGGGCACCTTCGCCTTCGATCTGTTCAAAAAAATGCCAGCGCAGTTCGCGTTCCCGGCGATGAACGATCAACCTGGTTGCAATTGTCGTGTCAAAACTCGACGTGGTCATCGGTGTGTCTGGGTAAACACATTGCCGTGGGCGTCGCAGCCTGAAAAGACTTACTTTTGAAATTGTGAGGGAACCAGTGACGGCGACTTTCGTTCAATTGTCGTCACTGGCGCGGTGTAAATGTTACTCCGAGTCAGGCCGGGCGTGCTTCGATGGCTGTTTGTGGTGTCTATGTTCTGGCCGCAGTTGGTCATCATCCCGACCTTCTTCTCTATCTGGCGGAGGAGGAAAGCCAAACGGGGCCGGCGGGCGCAATTCTTCAAACGTCAATTGTCCGTCATGGTTCTCATCCAGGGC
>CBHWET010000556.1:0-2534 GCA_966112985.1 uncultured bacterium
ATGTTAACGACCGAATCCTTCACCTTTTCGACAGCGGCAACAATCGGATCACGCCGTGGATCCGTTTCGGCACGTCCAATAACCGGAGCGAAAGCGAGGACCAGGCACGTGATCCACAACACCGGATGTACAAAACGTTTTTGCATTTATAATAAACACGACAGAACGGAAATCGTTCTGTTCAAAGTTCCTGCACCAACTCGGGCTTGACTTTGCTTAAGGGCCGAATGAAAAGCAATGTCCGTGTCCTTATTGGGTCCCGATTTTTACGCCTGTTGGCGCGAGCAAAATAGCACAGCCTCTTTGGTGCGCGAGGGGCAATCCAGTCCCTCAGAAAAATTGCTGCAAGCCATCTGGCATCACCA
This sequence comes from uncultured bacterium, assembly GCA_966112985.1. GTDB lineage: Bacteria > Verrucomicrobiota > Verrucomicrobiia > Limisphaerales > JACDHS01 > CBHWET01. The sequence goes on from CBHWET010000556.1 coordinate 366, forward strand.
ACGCATTTTACGCGGCAAACTAAAGACGACAACTGGTTGCGAAGTCCGTGTCCTCCATCCCGGCTTTTGGAATCGCGAAGCCGGTCCCGACTTTCGCGGAGCTGTCGTTCAAATCTCCGACGAGATCAAAACTGGCGATATCGAAATCGATTTGCATCCTGCGGGTTGGCGGGGACACGGTCATCATACTAATCCCAATTTCCAAAATGTTATTCTTCACATCGTTTGGGAACTGGGGCCGACCACGTCCGATTTGCCTCTTATCCATTTGCCTCAATTCCTCGATGCGCCTTTGCCGGAATTGGCGAAATGGCTTGGCAGCGATGCGGCAAAAGGCTGGCCTCACGAGTTGACTGGCAACTGTTGCGCGCCGTTGCGCGATTTACCTGAAGAGAAACTTCGCGAGCTGTTGCACCAGGCGGCAATGATCCGCTTGCAACGCAAAGCGCACGAACTTCAAAGCCGTGCCAAACAGGTCGGCTGGGAACAGTCGCTTTGGGAAGGCATTTTCCGCGCACTCGGTTACAAACACAATGTCTGGCCGATGCAGCGCGTCGGTGAACTGCTCCCGCAGCTTACGAATGCGCAATTGCCGGTGCTCGCTCTGCAAGCCCGTCTCCTTGGCGTTAGTGGATTGCTTCCCGACGAACTGCCGCGCAAAAGCAATGTCACCGGCGATTATCTGCGAACAGTCTGGGACGCGTGGTGGCGCGAGCGAGAAAGTTTCCGCGCCGTAACGTTGCCGAAATCAGTCTGGCGTTTCCATGGCTTGCGTCCCGCGAATCATCCGCATCGACGCCTCGCTCTGGCTGCTCACTGGCTCACCACACCTGATTTCATCGCGCGCCTTGAGAAATGGTTTCTCACTGAGCATTCGTCGAAAGAAATGTTGCCCGCGCTTTGGAACGTTCTGCGCGTAGACGAAGATAAATTCTGGAGCCGCCATTGGACCTTGCGTTCGACGCCGTTCGCAAAGCCACAACCACTCATCGGAGACAAACGCGTCACGGACCTTGCGACGAATGTGATCCTGCCGTGGTTCTGGGTGCGTGCTATCTCCGGGAAAAACGCTGAACTCCAGCGGATCGCCGAACAACGCTATTTCTCGTGGCCTTTGGCGGAAGACAATTCCGTGCTCAAGCTCGCGCGCCAACGCTTATTCGGCGGGAACAAGCCCAAGTTGTTTCGTACCTGCGCGCTGCAGCAAGGATTGATGCAAGTCGTACGCGACTTTTGCGAACACTCGAATGCGGTGTGTGAAAACTGCCGGTTTCCAGATCTGGTCCGGCAGATTAAATAAGTAGATCGAACGCGAAGCCGTCCCTTACGACTCCAGCTTGCTGAATGGATTATTTTGCAGCTGATTCGGGCTGCCTTGTTCCACAGCATTCGTCGGCACCTGTTTCTTCTGCTTTGGTGCGGGCGCTGGTGTCGGTTCTTCATCTTCATCCATGGCACCTTCGCCGGCTGGATTCTTTGCGCGCTTATTGCGGGGCAGGGGACTGAGCATCACGTTCAGGCCTTTGCCGATCAATTTAGGCGGCGCATCAGGGTGACCCCATGGAGCCACTTCCTTGATGAAATTGTTCACCTGCTGGAAACCAAATTCCTGGTGGGCCATTTCGCGGCCGCGGAAACGCAGCGAGACCTTCACCTTCATCTCTTCGCAAAGGAAGTCGATGGCATGTTGCAGCTTCACGCTGAAATCATGCGGGTCAATATTGGCGCTCAACTGGATTTCTTTAACCTTGTTCGCGTGCTGATGCTTCTTGGCTTCCTTATCCTTCTTGGCCTGTTCGTAACGGTATTTACCGTAATCGATCAGTTTGCAAACCGGCGGATTGGCGTTCGGAGCGATTTCGACGAGGTCGACGCCGCGAGTACGAGCCATCGCAATGGCATCGCCGAGGGTTAAAACACCGAGCTGACCGCCTTCTGCGTCAATGACACGGACCTCACGGGCACGAATTTTGCCGTTAACGCGAACGAAAGAAGCGGAAGCACCAGAACTACGAGGAGTGAAAGGGCGATTCAAGATGCCCTCACCGTTTGAAATTTGTTCATGCAGTCTTCAAGTATACCAAGTGACGGCATTGCCAGTCACACGCCCTTTATTTACGCGCTGATTACTTCTTCTTCAAGTGAAAATTACTCCATATTTCCGCGTGA
>CBHWET010000557.1:0-2525 GCA_966112985.1 uncultured bacterium
GCCAAGAACCCAACGCCAGATAGAATGAGGCTGGAACGGCAGGAAGAAAAAAATGACGACGAGCGGGATCAGAAAAAAGATGCGATCAGCCAAAACCACCAGGCCAAAGACATCTCCCTGATTTTCGAGATACTTCAAGCCGCAGTGCGAACAACTCTCCCGGATCGTAAACCAGTTGCGAAACAGCAAGCCCTCGCCACATTGTGGACACCGCCGACGCCAACCGCGATAAAGCAATGTTTTGGTGGGTGGAAGCAGATCCTGCATGCCGGTAATCTCCGCAGGCGGCGAATCGCTGTCAAACCCTGGTTTCAAAGGTGAACGCCGTGACGCCGGATACGCAGGATTGTCAAATGAGAATGGTAAGAGGCCATAGCCGCGAGGCTTTCAATCTACTCGAACTGCTGGTCGCCATCGCGATCATCTCAATCCTCGTCGCATTATTATTCCCGGCGTTCAGACTCACCAGAGAAAGAGCGAATCGAACGGCATGCATAAACAACCTCAAACAAATCAACGCGGGCCTTCGCATGTATTCCGACGACTCCGAGGACAAAGCCCCTCGCACTCCCGGAACGACAAATTCTCCGGGACTCAACTGGAGCGGCTACAAGGCGCTGATGAAAAGCTATGTCGCGATTAACGAAGCATCATCGCGTGACAAAGTGTTCGCCTGCCCCGCTGATACCTTTTATTACGACGCGGCACAGAGTTTCAACCGGGTGCCAAAGGGGTTGCACGAACAGGCACCCGATTATCTGAGCTACGCTTTTAATGGCGGAAACGCCCGAACGAATTCCAATGCTCCCGGTATTGCAGGGCGATTACTGAGTTCAATTAAAGATCCGGCGAAGACCGTGCTGGTGGCTGAATCGCCTGCCTTTATTCCTTATTCATGGCATCAACCGAGGCCACCCGCTCCCAATGGTGCTCCCATGTTCGAGGATGCGATGAACATGGTCAGTTTCGTAGATGGACACTGCAGTTACATCAAAATTTTTTGGGGTGGCAACAATCCGCCGGGTTTGTTGGCATTACACCATGATCCACCTGCCGGATATGACTACAAATGGAGCGGAGATTAGAGCGATTGCCAATTTGTTCTTCGTTTGCTGAAACCTTTATCGAGTGAATCGTTGTCTTGGTAGTGAGCAATAGCTCATAAGTGCGAATTACTGAAGCCGACAATGTTCATACAACGCCATCGCAATGCGCGTCCGCATGCGTTTCTTTTTTTGATCACGCTCGTTCTGAGCTGTTTTGCCTGCAACTCAGCAGATGCAGGAACCTGTCGCGTTTTCTTTCCCGCGACGCATACCGGATGGGTTATTGAGACACCGACTGGTAAGGTTTATGTCGTTGATCCGGGAGTCAAAGGTGAGTTTTACGCCAATGGCAAACACGGAACGGGCATTGGCACGTACTTGAAAGAGCGCGGCATCAAACAAGTCGACGGGGTGGTGATCAGTCACCCGCATCCCGATCATTACGATGCGGGAGTGCAACTCTTTCATGATTTCAAAGTGTTGGAGTTAATTGATACGGGTTTTAATCCGAAGAAAAATGCGACCGGCGGCTATCATGCCGATTTTTGGAAAGCCTTCAAGGCCTCTGGCGCAACGCACCGGACAGGATTGCACACCGGCACTTCGTTAAGCTGGGATCCGCAATTAATCGTGAAAGTTTGCGGTCCGAAAGCTCCGTTCTGGACCGAAGCAGATGCCGGACACGATCCCGAACGGTTCTACAACCAAAATTCTCTCGTGTTATGGGTAAAACATGGACCCGTTTCCTATCTCTTCACGGGCGATATTACGCCGCTCGCGCAAAATTATCTGTGCAGAGGCGCCGCCGCAGAGGTCAAGGCAACGACAATCTTTTCCGTTCCACACCACGGCAAATATTATCGAGATAACGAGTTCGCAGAAATGGTCGGATCCGATCATCCGTCCGCACGATTCGCCATCGCATCGGAAAGTCACACCAAAAAAGGTCCAAAAGCCGACAGAGTGCCGGACTGGCGAAAAGCCGGCATCACGGTGCTCACAGGGGACGGGAACAATGACGTGACGGTCACCTCGAACGGCGGAAACAGCTTCCAGGTGGAAACGACGAGTCCAGCAAAGGTTCAAAACTACAGTATCGCACGGTAAGCGGAGGGCTCCCCCCGACGAAGCCTCTCCTGCATTTACATCTGGCGCAGCCTGTGAGTTAGTGAAAGCACGGCAGAAGTAATATGAGCCTCCAGATTTTTCTACTTTATCTTGCGACGTGGTCGCTCGTCGCGATTACGCCTGGTCCTGCCGTGATGTGTTCGATGGCGCAGTCGACGCGATACGGGTTTCGATCCAGCTTGCTTGGTATCTCCGGCATTCAACTCGGGAATTTTTTATTCTTCGCCTGCACGGCGCTGGGACTTGGGGCATTGCTTGCGAAAGCGACCACGGCTTTCACGATTCTCCGCGTCATTGGTGCGTTTTACCTGTTTTATCTCGGTGCCCGTATGATTGTCTCTACCTTGCGCC
>CBHWET010000558.1:0-2503 GCA_966112985.1 uncultured bacterium
TTGCAGCCGTAAAAGTCCTCGAAGCCGCAGGGTTTGAAGTGACGCTCGCCAATGGCCGGAAATGTTGCGGGCGACCGGCCTTCAGCCAGGGAAATCTTAACGAAGCATCGCGTCTCGGCGCACACAACATTCAATTGCTCCGACAAACGGGCAACGTGCCGGTTCTTTTCCTCGAGCCATCTTGCTACTCGATGTTCGCCGAAGACTATCGTGAACTGAAACTGTCAGATGCAGATGAAATCGCAAAACGCTGCTTCCTCTTCGAGCAATTCATCGACACATTGCTGACACAGGAACCCGACGCGATCCGCTTTCAGTTCGAGGAAGAAAATGTGGCGATACATGCGCATTGCCATGCGAAATCGCTATTGAATCCGACGTTCATGTCCCGGCTCATTCAGCGTTTACCGAACCGAAAGGTAACGTTGCTTGATACCGGTTGCTGTGGAATGGCCGGCGCTTTTGGCGCAATGGAATCCAAATATGATCTCTCGTTGAAGGTCGCGGAACCTCTGGTGAAACAGATCCAGAAACAACCCAATGGGACCGTCCTTGTCGCTTCGGGGACGAGCTGTCGCCATCAAATCGAGCATCTTACGCCTGTGCATCCGAAGCACATGGCTGAAGTACTTGCTGATGCATTGGCCGATTGACTGAAGAAGCGCTGCTAAATTTCCGTCAGATTCTTCGCAACTCTTCTCAACTTGAGTTGTTTCCTAACAACGACCATGACGGAACCCAATCACCTGCCGAAGGCTAACCATCTCAGGCTGTCCTTTGGATTGCTGGCGATCCTCGTCATCGTAATCTCGATCATCGGCTTCCAAAAAGTAACACAGTGGAAAGCGGAAGAAGCCGAGCGCGTTGAACGCGAGAATTATGCGAAGCAAAGATCGCAAAAACTCGCCACGGAGGAATTGGTTGAACAAACCCGAAAGAACCTAAGGCCACAATACAATGCTTCAGCAGCAAATCCTGTTGTCCGAGAGCGGCAGCTCCCCGCTAGTCCGGTCCCTGTTCCTGAAACGAATGAACTCATTGAGGAAACTCCTCAAGGGTCACGGGAACGATCAGCAGTGGCGACACCGCAAGTCATTTCAGGCGCCAGAGGAAGTGGCGGACGAAATGGCGCGCTAAGTGGCTACGTCCGTCTGACCGGCACACCGCCAGCAGACAAAATTATTACTCCACTCCAGAACGACCCAATTTGCGGCAAGCTCCATACCAATGCAGTGACGACACGCTTTTATAGAGTGTCATCCGACGGCGGATTGGCTGATGTCTTCGTTTACATCAAAGACTGGCGGCAGCAACTCGTCTTCAATGCGCCAACGGATGAGCCATTGCTGGATCAAGTCGATTGTTTATATGAGCCCTATGTGATGGGAGTGATGGTCGATCAGAAATTTAAAATCCGGAACTCGGATCCAGTCCTCCACAACGTCCATGCAACCCCGCTACAAAACGCTGAGTTTAATTTCGCCCAGCCGGTGCAGGGCACGATTACAGAAAAGGTGTTTAATCGGCCGGAAGTTCTTGTCCGGTTCAAATGCGACGTTCACCCGTGGATGTTTGCTTACGTCGGAGTCGTCGCACACCCGTTCTACGCCGTGACTGACAGAACAGGTTCATTCGAAATACCGAATTTGCCTCCTGGAAGATATACGATCGAAGCGAAACACCTGAAAGCTGGTACTGTTTCCAGGGAAATCGTCATCAAGAAAGAACAGCCGACAATCGTAAATCTGACATTGAAGGTGCCAACGCCTTAAAACAATTTACCTTGTAGAAAATTGCTGAATCCTGATTTGAGGATCAAAACGATTCCCACCGTTTGAAGGTCCTGCTCGGTTTTGATGTCCTTGAATACTTCATTTGTAAGGCCGACATTCGCTTGCCGGTTGCGTTCAGGAAATCTTTCGCTCGTGTAATTCGCTTCACCCAGGCTCACTTGAAGTTTGTCGATGCCGCCGAATTGATAACCGAATGTTTGCGTTCTCGGCGGTGCATTGGTTGAGGTCGGATGGCGCGGAGCTGTCTGCGGACGTTTCGCCGGTTTCCTGGCCAATACATCAATGTTCGACGTCCCATCTTTTTTTTCAACGACGTTGAGTTCGGCGAGATCCACTTTTAGAACGCGGAAATGGATAATATTACTGCGCATTGCTTCGAGATCGTACTCGACGTGCAACTCCGCCAGATTCATCAGGGACCCACCGCCAAATTCGGGAGGATTCAGCAACTTAAAATCGTGCACCGTGAGGGATTGATCCGAAAATCCGATATGTAGGTTGCCGATCGTTGCGGTCATCCCAGTCTCTTCACGAATGCGCTTTTCCGCGAGCTTTCTAACGACAGTGTCAATCGACAGAAACGCAGCAATGATAAGAGCAATTACCGCAACGATGATAATGATGAGCCAGCGCAGGAACTTTTTCATGGCTCACGGTTCATTCAAACTTCCAGGTCTTCAGGACGCACTTCCAGGCATTCGTCGTGGTCT
>CBHWET010000559.1:0-2486 GCA_966112985.1 uncultured bacterium
TGATGAAGAAGTAAATGTTCGCACGACGGCTGTTTTAGCGTTGCAACAGATTGATTCTGGATGGGAATCTTCAGAATTTACTAAGTCGGCGGCTCAGGATTTGCTACCGTCCCTGAAGCACAAAGAAAGCTCTGTTCGCCAGGCGGCTGCTGATGTTTTACGTCGTATTGGCCAAACCAGGGCAATGAATTCATACCTGACATCCGAATTGACTTCTGTGCCACCAAGCGCTGTCCAGACACTGCTTATCTCGTTGAAATCCGGCAACCGCGATATGCGACAAGCGGCAGCCGAGGCACTCGGACGAATTGGTGACGTCGCCGTAATTCCCTACCTTGTAGAAACTCTTCGTGACGAAGATGAGTGGGTTCGCGAAGCAGCTTTGTACGCGTTGAATTTACTAGACTGGCAACCCGCGAATGACGGCGAGCTGGTTTTGAAGGCTGTTATCTTGCAACGTTGGGAAACGGCAATTCTTTTTGATGCCGTGGCGCTGGGACCTCTCGTGATGATGTTGAGCAGCCAGAATCCCGAGATCTGCAAAGGAGCAATTGACGCTCTGGCTCGGATTGGCAACACGAATGCGATCGAGCCGTTGATGGTTTTGTCGACTCATCCAGATAAGAGCGTTCGTAACGCAGCGGCCGGGGCGCTTCGCACGTTAGGCTGGCAGACGGAAGATCCTCTTCAGTGTGTAATGCAAGCGATTGAATTGCGTGACTGGCAGGCAATCGCTCAATACGGCGCTGTTGCAGTTCAACCGCTGATTTCGGCCATCAAAGCGAACCAGAAAGATCGTGAACTGTGTGATGGAGCAGCAGCGACTCTTGCGCTGATTTCTGATCCCGAGGCTGTCAAATTGCTGCTCCCGTCTGTGCGCGACGGTCAGATTGCGGCGAGCGTCATTCAGTCTCTCCAGCATATTCTTGAAAAAGATTCTTCATCCGTAGACACCGACAACCTTCGCGCGATCAGTAATATTTCGAACGCCGTTCAATTCCAGTATACGTTCGACGCCCGTTACAACAGCTACGTTCGTTCCGGAATGCAGCCCGTTGACACCGCCCGCTTGAAAAAGCTTGCGATGCAAGCCCTTGTCAGGCGCGATGCCGCGGTCTAAACTGCCTTCTCCGATATGGCCGCCAAGATTAAAAAGAAGGTTCTCTTTGTCGACGACTCCGCTGACTTTCTGGATATTTTCAGCCAGGCGATGGAAGTTGCCAGCAAGGGTGAATGGGAAGTTCTAACAGGCCATAACGCCGCGAAGGCACTTTCACTGCTCGAGGAACACCCGGGCGTGAGTCTTGCCGTCATCGATTCCCAGATGCCTCTTGTTGACGGCCTCCAGTTGATTCGTTTGTTAGGCAGGAAATATCCACACTTGCCCAAAGCGATTCTAACCGGCTTTCCGAATGAATCGGATCGTCAGGCCTGCTTGAGCAACGGTGCCGATCTTTATCTGCACAAGCCGTCAACGTCTGATGAAATGCAGACCATCTTCATGACGTTGAATGAGTTGGCTCGTGTCGAACAAGAGGAAGTCGGGTTTCAGGGTACTGTCCGACGCGTAGGGCTGCACGACATTCTCCAGATGGAATGTTTAGGACGGAATTCCGGCATCCTGGAAATTTTCAATAAGGATACCCGAGGCGAAATTTTTATTCGAACGGGTTCAATCATTCATGCGCAGACGGAATCTTTGTCTGGCATCGACGCTTTTTATCAACTGTTTTCGATCGCGGGCGGGGGATTTAAGCTGAAGGCTTTCGTTGAGCCTCCCGCTGTCACTATTAATAAATCCTGGGAGTTTTTGCTGATGGAAGCGTCACGACGGCGTGATGAAGGCAACAATCCCGAAGGTGAGGTTCAGGAAACAGTTATCGAATCTCAGGAGATCCCCAGCATTGAATCAACTGCCGAGGCATCCGCTCCTCCTGCGCCTGTGATGCCGGTTCCGCCAGTTCGAATTCCAACTGAGCGTCGTGATCCAGTTCAGATTAATGAAATGGCTGTTTTTGCTGCCGACGGTCAGGTTTTGTATGAATGGCAATGCACGGACATCGAATTGACCAAGCGGCTTCTCGAATTTGTGTCGGAAAATTCGAAGCAGATCGCGCAAGGTTTAGAGCTTGGCCGGTTTGACCTGGTCGAATTTCACAACTCAAAAAATCGCCGTGTCGCGCAAATCCAGGACGAGAGCGGCATTTACATTCAGGTCAGCAAGGCTGCGATCGCGGCTAATGCCACATCATAGCTATGCAAGACATGAAAGAGGTGACAAACCGGTGGCTCGCGCGTAATGCGAAAGGCAGAGGAGTTGTTGCCGTTGGCGTGCTGTATTCCGACCAGACAACAACCAACCATACAGCCTCGTCGGACTTTCCTGCAGCTGCTTTGGATAACGCCTGGACCTGCCTGTCCAATGCGTTTCAGTTCATGAAGCAAAACCAGGCGGATAGCGAACAAATGCGCTGGGCTTTTGAGAA
>CBHWET010000560.1:0-2476 GCA_966112985.1 uncultured bacterium
AGCTGACGTGCCGAAGAATGGAGTCGAATGCCAGGTCACGGATGAGGATCTGAAACAGAACCTCGATCCCAAGGGCGGCGAAAAAAAAAAGAAAAAATAACTGAGGCGGACCCATCCTCTGGATCAACGGGCTTAAAGAGCGCCTCCTCTCCCCAGCCCGCTCCTCCGCTGCGCGGAAGAGAGGGAGAAGACAAAAGCGCGGCGAGTCCCTCACAGGCCGCTTCATCCAAGCCGCGCTACAAGAGCGGTCTGGTCACCGACAGCCGGATGAATGTCGATGCCGACATCTCCGGCGCTAAGAAACTTTGGCTGGTTGTCACCGACGGTGGAAACGGCTATTCCTGCGACTGGTCCGATTGGACCGAACCACGCCTCGTCCGGGCCGACGGCACTACCGTTAATCTTACCAATCTAAAATGGACGAAAGCGACTACGGGCTGGGGTGAAGTTCAATTAAACCAAAACTGCAACGGCGGCCCATTGAAGATTGGAAAGAAAGTTTATTCGTTCGGCATTGGAACACACGCACCGTCCGTCATTGAGTTCGAATTGCCCGAAGCCTTTGCACGATTCACTGCGAAAGCGGGTGTCGATGTTGGAGGCATTGACCAGGGTTGCGGAGCGCAGGTCGAATTCAAAGTCTACACCGAGCAACCCGGGCCGGATGCGTTGCTGAGTGGTGATGCGGATCGGGGCATTGGAATTACCGCGGCGCGTGAAGGGTTGAAGAATTTTGCCGTGGCAGATGGACTTGAAGTCTCCGTTTTTGCCGCGGAACCGATGTTGCGCAATCCAACGGACATTGACATCGACGACCGCGGACGTGTTTGGGCCTGCGAAGGGGTTAATTATCGAAGCACGTTTCAATCGTGGGGAACGCTCGATCCTAAAGGCGATCGCATCGTCATCCTGGAAGATACGGACAAAGACGGCGTTGCGGACAAAGAAACGACTTTTTACCAGGGACCGGAGATTAACTCCGCACTTGGGATTTGCGTCCTTGAGAACAAAGTCATCGTGTCACGTTCACCTGATGTGTTTGTGTTCACCGACACAGACGGCGACGATAAGGCGGACAAAAAGGAAATCCTGTTCACGGGCATTTCCGGGGTTGACCATGATCATGGGGTTCACGCATTCAATTTCGGTCCCGATGGAAAACTTTATTTCAACTTCGGCAATGCTGGCGAACGTTTGAAACGTGCTGATGGATCAATCGTTCGCGATATCGAAGGGCGAGAGGTCACAGCGACAGGCAAACCTTTTCGCAATGGAATGGTCTTTCGCTGTAATCCTGACGGCAGTGACGTCGAAGTGCTCGCGCACAATTTCCGGAATAATTACGAGATGGCTGTCGATTCGTTCGGCACCGTGTGGCAATCCGATAATGACGATGATGGCAACCGCAGTGTGCGCATCAACTACGTCATGGAGCACGGGAACTACGGATATGCCGACGAACTAACAGGCGCGGCATGGCCAGAGAAGCGCACTAATATCGAACAGGAAACATCACGCCGTCACTGGCATCAGAACGACCCCGGTGTCGTGCCGAACCTACTCATCACCGGCGCCGGCGCGCCCACGGGCATAGCGATCTACGAAGGGAAACTTCTGCCGCAAGTTTTTCAAAACCAAATGATCCATTGCGATTCTGGTCCCCGGATTGTCCGGAGTTACCCCGTAAAGCCCGATGGTGCCGGTTATAAGGCGGAGGTCGTCGATTTGCTTTCTAATATTGATTCCTGGTTCCGGCCTTCTGACGTCTGCGTGGCACCCGACGGCTCGTTATTGATTGCGGATTGGTGCGATGGTGTCGTCGGAGGTCACAACATGATTGACCGCGACGCCGCCCGAATGACAGGGCGCATTTATCGTGTCGCTCCGCGCGGTAGCAAGTGGTCGGTTCCGAAAAGCGATTTTGCATCCGTGAAAGGTTGCGTCGCAGGGTTGCAATCGCCGAATAATTCCACCCGCTATCTTGCCTGGACAAAGCTTCATTCGTTGGGTGGCAAAGCAGAGAAAGAATTGCTGAAAGTGTGGCGTGGCAAAGACGAACGCCAGCGTGCCCGAGCGCTGCAACTACTCGCCCGGATTCCGGGTAAGGAAAATAAATACGTCTCAGCTGCAATTCGCGACAAGAGTGCAGATATCCGGATCGAAGGACTTCGTATCGCGCGGGCGTTGAAGCTCGACGTAGCATCATTCGTGCAAAGCCTCGTGCGCGATCACAACCCTCAGGTACGGCGTGAATGCGCAATCGCGCTGCATCATCTCTCCTCTCCAAAGACTCCAATACTCTGGACCGATTTAGCCTTGCAGTATGATGGAATTGATCGGTGGTTTCTCGAAGCACTCGGAATTGGTGCCGACGCTCAGTGGGACCAGTGCCTGGCTGAGTGGCTGTCTCGTGTTGGCGACGGTTGGCGAACGCCAATTGGCCACGATATAATCTGGCGTTCCCGTGCAAAAAAAA
>CBHWET010000561.1:0-2457 GCA_966112985.1 uncultured bacterium
GAAAGAATCGGCCGGATTTGAAAGTTAAAATCAACATGTTCGCTTGTCGCTGCGCTCACGCGAGCCGCTAAAAGGAGAGCTACTGCAAACGACAACATGGCCGCGCTCTGGGAAACAAAATTAAAGCGCGAGTCCGGCATAGGAATTATCTGGGCAATATCTGGCCGAAAAACTTCAACGTGTCGACGAGGTGCGTCTGCCAATAGTCCCAATCGTGCGCGCCTGGAAACTCCTCGTACGTGTGGGCGATTCCTTGTGCTTCCAACTGTCGGTGCAGTTCGCGATTGTAATTTATTAACGGATCTTCCGTTCCGCAATCAAAACGAACCGGCGGAAGTCGGTCTCGATTACGAAGCATCGTATCGTAAACTGAAAAGTCCTCAGGCTTTGCGCCGTAAGCACCTATATCTTCAGCCACAAACTTTTTCAGCTGTTCAAAGTGCGTGATCGATGAATGCCCGGAGACGGCTTTGTATCTGCCAGGATATTTGGCTGCGAGCCGTAGCGCGCCAAAACCACCCATGCTCAACCCGGCAATGAATAATGCAGAATTACTAGAAACACATGGCAGAATGGTCGCAGCGGCAGCAGGCACTTCATCCACAATCCAGCGTTCAAAATTCCGGCTGGAGTGCGGGACATAACCACTGCCGTCACCGAGCAATCCGTCCGAAGGCATCGCGAGCGCCATCAATGGAATTTGTCGCGCCGTGACAAGCTCCTGCAACGTTCGATGCGCGAAACCTTTCATCGCCCATGCCCAATGACTGCCATACACCCCGTGTAATAAGATCACGAGCGGCACACCTTTCGCCGTCGTCGCTTCCTTCGGTGCGAACAACGTAATATCGGCACGCCCACCGAGCGCCTGGCTTTTCACAGTGAGAAATCGGAGGCCTTCAAATTCAATTTTCGTATCGGAAATTTCGATTGTGCGAAACATGGTCGTAAAAGTTCAGTCGAAGACAATGACACCTTTGGAATTTCTTCCTTCAAGCATGTCGTTCAACGCCGCCCCGAGTTGTTCCAGCGGATAGATCTTGGTCACGAGTTCATCGAGCTTTAACTCGCGCCGTTGATACAACGAAAAGATTTTCGGGAAGTCGCGGGCGGGGATGCACTGGCCATAGAGCGGCGTGATATAAATTTTATCCCACATGAACGATGGCATTTCCACGCTGACTGGATCGTTAATGCCACTGAGCTGAAGTGCCATGCCGCCATTGCGGATGAACATCAGCGGTGAAAAAGCCAGCTCAGGAACACTCGTTGCTTCGAACGCATAATCCGCACCGCGACCGTTTGTCAGCGCCTTTACCTCCTCCGCCGCGCAGCGAAGGTCCTTATCTTCGCGCTGGACCTGGATAACGTGGGTTGCCCCAAATTGCTTTGCGACTTCGAGACGCGCCGCCTTGCGAGCGACGGCAATAATCTTCGAAGCCCCCGCAATTCGAGCTCCCTGGATGACATTCAATCCAACCCCACCAACACCGATCACTACGACCGATGAGCCTCTTTCGATTTTGGCCACGTTAATTGCTGAACCGAAGCCTGTCATGACTCCGCAGCCGACGATGCAAGCCGAGGTAAACGAAACATCATCGGGAATAGCTGTCACCGCCGGCCCCTTGACGAGAGCAAGGTTGCTGAGCGTGCCAATGTTGAAAGAGCGGTCGATTGGCTTTCCACACCAGGTTGTACCGTCGGCGTGTGCATGGCCTTTGGAGGGTTCCATCACGTAAGCCGGTTTGCTTTCCTCGCAAAGAACCGCCATACCACGTTGGCACTGAAAACAATGTTCGCAGGGAATCGCCCAATTGAGGATGACGCGATCACCAACCTTCACATGGGTCACTGATTGTCCAACAGCTTGAACAATACCGGAACCTTCGTGGCCCATTACTAGAGGGCGCTTCCAGTTCAGCGAGGCGTAGTCGGTGTGACATATCCCAGCGGCTTTAATCTCAACCAGCACCTCATCTGACTGTGGTGAGCCAACATCGATCTGTTCGATCGAAAAGTTGCCTTTCCCATCAGCAATGGCGGCGTGGGACTTCATGTGAGCAAACAGGATAGGCGTTTGAGGGGCAACGGTCACGTTTTTCTGTTTGGTTCGTTTTGCCCGCCCACAACGCGAAAAGAAAGGAATAGGCCGGCATCAAGCCGTAACAACTCCGTCATGACGACAAAACCAAAAAAACAGGCCAAATTCTGTTAGCTGTTGAATATCATACAGTTAAAAGAGGTAACCGCGTGGATACGCCAATTTCCATGTCATGGAAGTTGGGGTAGAAGCCTTCTGGACTGATTTCCATGCCATGGAAAGCGACATAGAAACCTTCTGCTCCGATTTCCATGCCATCGAAAGTGAGGTAGAAGCCTTCTGCTCCGATTTCGATGCCATCAAAAGTGAGGTAGAAGCTTTCTGCTCCGGTTTCCATGCCATTAGAAGTGGGG
>CBHWET010000562.1:0-2451 GCA_966112985.1 uncultured bacterium
AGATCAATCGCGCAGGATGCGATTGGAAAGTTCATTCGGATTTTCGCCCTCGGGTGGGAAGAACTTCGATAACGCGGTGCCGACTTCGTGGACAGCGAGAACAATCGCCTTCGTAAACTCTCCCTCTTTGAATCCAGCAGCCATTACAGCGACTACGGCGTCCCAAAGATTCTGGCCACACTTCTCGTGAATGGCGGTGTCACCAATGATGGCAAACTTCTGTGTTACCGGTGCGATGTAGATCATGATACCATTCCGCAGCTTCGTTTTCGTCATGCCGGCTTTGACGAAACGTTCGCCTGCGGCGGCCATGGCGTCCTCCCGTTTCTTGCGCGAAACATAGACGCGAATTTCACCCGACGTCTTCTTCTCCGCCTCGGCAATGGCGTCGACGATCTTCTGTTCATCCAATTTGCTGAGAAAATCTTTTGCGTCCATAAATCACCAACTGCTGCTTGAGCCACCGCCGCCGAAACTGCCGCCCCCCGATGAAAAACCACCGCCTCCGGAGGAACCACCACCCCAGCTGCCGCCGCCGCCTCCCCATCCGCCACCGCCACCCCAACCTCCACAATATCCGCCGTAATAACGACCCCGGCGGCTAAACATTGTGCCCCGTGAGGAAATGGCGCGCATGAACACGATGAAGAAAACGAACAAGATTACGATGAGCAGGAAACCTCCGCCGCCTCCGGTTCCTTCCCGATCACGCACCGTCTGCCCGGTTCCCTTATATTCCCCTTTAATCGTCTGGAGGATGGCATCGACACCGGCATTAAGACCGCCGGCATAGTCACCAGTTTTAAAATGAGGTTTAATGACATCTTCCTGAATGCGCTTGGTGGCAATATCGGGAAGCGCTCCTTCCAAACCATAACCGACCTGGATGGTCATTTTGCGGTCGTCGATGAATGCCAGCAGCACGACACCGTTGTTCTTGTTGGTCAGCCCGACTTCCCACTTCTGCGCAACCCGCTGCGCATACTCGTTCATGTCCGAGTCGCTCTGCATTTTGCGATACACGGCGACAACGACCTGGTCAGACGTTTCACGTTCAAAGTCGCCGAGTTTCTTATCGATCTGGTCGGCAATATCGGCGGGAACGACGTTCGCGTTGTCACTAAAGTGAGTTGCCGGTTTCGGCGGAATAACTTCCGCAGCGGTCGCCGGTGTGACAAAGCAAACCCACAACACGAGCATCAGTCCGACGAGGCGGACCTGACGCCGCATAATGGTTTTTGATCCTGCGGTCACGGTTTGTTCGTGCTTGGGCTGCCGAAATCGAATTGCACCTTCGGCGCGTTCTCCGCTCCGGCCTGCGCCTGAAAATAAGGCCGCGGCGAGAAACCAAACATGCGCGCAAAGAGCATCCCTGGGAAACGCTGGACGTGGACGTTGTATTCCTGCACAGCGTCGTTGAAATTTTTACGTTCCACGGAGATTCGGTTTTCCGTGCCTTCGAGTTGTGTTTGCAGATCACGGAAATTCGCCGTGGCCCGCAATTCAGGATACCGCTCGGCGACTACCAGCAGTCGCGACAACGCCGATGACAATTGATCCTGCGCCTGTTGGTATTTGCGCAACTGTTCGGGATCGGTGGGTGCTTTATTCGGATCGATCTTTACCTGCCCAACCGACGCACGGGCCTGCGTGACTTCCGTGAGAGTTGATTTCTCGAAATTGGCAGCACCCTGCACGGTGTTCACGAGATTTGGAATAAGATCGGCGCGCCGTTGATAAACGTTTTGAACCTGCGCCCATTTGCTGTCGACGTTTTGCGAATAACCGACCAGGCGATTGTAGCTGTTGCAACCGCCGACGAGCGTGATCAAAACGAGGAGAACAATTAAACCTCCGCAACCGAGAGCCATCTTTTTCATATCTCTTTTACCTTTGACAGCAAATGAAGGCCGATTCGGGAGTAATTGCAATCGTAGAAAGCCCGAGCCCTTTGGTTCTTTAAAAACTGAGAGGCCGCATTACACTGCCGCCCGTGAGCAAATCGAGTCTCGCTCTGGTCGCATTCCTGGTCGTCGTCATCTTTGTCTTCGGCCTGTTCATCGGCCGGTTTGCGCCGCTGTTCTCCCCTGCCCAGCCGCAAATCCTTAATACGTCGGCAGTGATCAAACAGGTGCAGACGCTTTCACAATTGGTCACGGTGAAATATGTGCTGGAGAAACTCGTCGTGCTGGAAGACGTGAAATGGTACGGCGAAAACAAAGTAATGCTCGTCGCGCATGGCGTTGTGAAAGCGGGAACTGATCTTGAGAAGCTGCAACCGGATGACATTCACATTCGCGACAAACAAATCACGATCACGATTCCTCGCGCGAACATCACGGACGCCTATCTGGAAGATAAACAGACGCAGGTGCTGGAGCGGAGCACTGGCTTGTTGCGGACCTTCGATAAAGATCTGGAACAAAATGCGCGACGCCAGGCCATCGGCGA
>CBHWET010000563.1:0-2449 GCA_966112985.1 uncultured bacterium
AAGCCTCCACGTTGGGCTTCCCAACGATCGATGGCATCGTGGCCATTCGTGAGCTTTGAGTCGTCACGATCGAAATATTTTCCGTAAACCCGCAGATAGGCGTCATCGTTGACGGGGACGGTGTAGCGCACTTCTCCAAATAATCTTTCTTCAGTGCCGCCGCCGCCTGAAATAAAAAGTCCCGGCGTATCCTTGGCGCTTTTGGTAATGATATTGACGACGCCATTCACCGCGTTGGCGCCCCATTGTGTCGCTCCTGGGCCTCGAATGACTTCGATTCTATCGATGTCCTCAAACAAGGTGTCCTGAACTCCCCAGAAAACCCCGGCGAAGAGAGGGGAATAGACGCTGCGACCATCGATCAGGACAAGAATCTTGTTCGCGATCAGGTCGTTATTGCCACGCGAGCTGATTGCCCAGAAGGAGCTCAACCTCGCGACGGTAATGCCAGGAGCAAGACGAAGCACCTCTGGGATTGTCGTGAAACCTGATCGGCGAATGTCATCGCCGGTTATTACAGTGATAGCTGCGGGCGCGGTCGAAAAGTTTTCTGGGGAACGTGAGACTGAGGTGACCTTTATGTTCATCAGCTGTTCCAAAGACAGCTGTTTCAATTCATGGATGCTGGGGGCAACCAGTGTATTGGTTTCGACTGTGTCAGCCGAAAGCTTCAACGGAGCGACGACACACTGTAGTGCCAGGCCAAATACGCTGAAGTTTATTATCCCAAAAATGCCGCTATGTCTCCACGCGGGGATGAGCCAGATCATACATACCCTTTCCCGGCCGTTTGGCTGCTAACGCCTTGAGGTGACCATGGCAATTAAGAGCAACGACGCATTGGCCGTCAATGCAACTTCTGCCTAAGCCGAAGGCATCGAATCACTGATGGGCCTGCGCGACGAGACGAAACGATTTGTAGAAAAGCTTAGCTGGCGGTCAAAGCGGCGCGTTCGTCATCGAGGGCGTTTGTTTTTTCGAGGAAATAATCGTAGCCGCCAACATACGGAGTGATTTTGCCTGCGTTGACGTGCAGGACCTTCGTCGCAAGATGACGGATGAAGTGCACATCGTGGGAAATGAAAACCAAAGTGCCTTCATAACGTTCGAGTGCGAGCGTAAGCGATTCAACCGTATGAATGTCCAGATGCGTCGTCGGTTCGTCCATCAACAAGAGATTCGGTGGATCGACCAGAAACTTGATCAGGTTGAGTCGAGTCTTTTCGCCACCGCTGAGGACGGCTGTTTTCTTAAAGATTTCGTCTTTGCGAAAAAGGAACGAACCGAGGATGCCGCGGGCTTCATCTTCACGCATCAACGGGGCGCTCGAAAGGACTTCGTCAATGACGCTCTTCTCAGGGTCCAATGTGGCAGCGCGATGTTGGCTGAAGTAGCCAATCTTCGCATTGTGGCCGAGGTCGCGTTCACCTTTCTGGAATTCAACGACGCCCGCGAGGATTTTCAACAGCGTTGATTTCCCGGCGCCGTTGGGCCCGACGAGCACAGTGCGTTCACCGCGTTCGATGGTGAGATCGAGGTTTTCGTAGACTTTCGTTTCGCCGTACGCCATGTGAATTCCCTTCAACGAGATGGCCCGCTGGCCCCCGCGCGGCGGTTGCGGAATCTGAAAGCGGAATGGTTTACGAGGAGGAACTGGCTTTTCAATTAATTCCATACGCTCGATCTGCTTGAGCTTGCTCATGGCTTGTGAAGCCTTGGAAGCAACCGAGCGGAAGCGGTCGGCGAATTCCTGCAGTGCCTGGATTTCTTTCTGCTGATTTTTATAAGCTGCGACTTGTTGTTCGTAGCGTTCCTCGCGCTGGCGGAGGAAGTCCGTATAGTTTCCCGTGTAGGAGATCAGCTTCTTTTCGGAAATTTCGTAAACTTGCGTGATGATTTCGTCCATGAACTGGCGGTCGTGAGAAATCAAAAGGAGAGCTCCCGAATAATTCTTCAAATACTTCTGCAGCCAAAGCAATGAAAGGAGATCGAGATGGTTTGTTGGTTCGTCGAGCAGAAGAAGATCGGGTTCCATCACGAGCAAGCGGGCGAGGCGCGCGCGCATGATCCAACCGCCACTCATTTCGCGTGCTTTGCGGCCGAAATCCGATTCGCGATAGCCGAGGCCGCGCAACATTCGTTTTGCTTTGGTTTCGACCTGCGGATCATTCAAGGCGTCGTGCTTGGCATGCGCTTCAAAGTATTCAGCGCTTGAGACATCACCGGCAGCTTCGAGTTCCTGCAAACGTTTTTCGAGCTTTGGCAATTCGTCGACACGACCTGTCGCGACATCCAATACGGTTTCGTCGCCCTGCGCTTCGCCTTCCTGCGGGAGATAGCCGATCATTGTCCATTGATCGCGTTCAACTACGCCGGAGTCGGCCTGTTTTTGTTTGAGAATGATTGAAAACAGCGTGGTTTTACCGGCGCCATTGGGACCGACAAGAGC
>CBHWET010000564.1:0-2444 GCA_966112985.1 uncultured bacterium
TTCTGCAACAAGCGCAGGATGATGTTTTCAACGTCTTCGCCGACGTAACCGGCTTCAGTCAGCGTCGTCGCATCCGCGATTGCAAATGGCACATCCAGAATCTTCGCCAGCGTGCGGGCGAGAAGAGTTTTTCCGGAACCCGTCGGACCAATGAGCAAGATGTTGCTCTTTTCAATTTCAACTTCCGCATTGGGATCAGAAAACTCCTGTCCCTCCTCGGCCTTCATCGTCGGCTCCTGCAGAATCCGTTTGAAATGATTGTGAACGGCAACTGAAAGCGTTTTCTTCGCGTGGTCCTGACCGATGCACTGACGATCCAAAAGTTTCCGGATCTCGGCCGGCTTCGGAATGTTGAACTTCGGAACGGTCTTCTTTGTTTCGGTGGACAACTCCTTATCGAGAACACTCTTGCAGAGCGTGATGCAGTTGTCGCAGATGTATACGCCCGGCCCGGCAATAAGCTTCTTTACCTCCGCGTGAGATTTACCGCAGAAGCTGCACAGAGTGATATTGGTTGGGCGTGCCATTCGTTTGGAAATTAAGTTCCAGATTAACGCAGATTCAGCCGCTAAACTCAATCCGAATTACTGCACTACCGAACTTTTATCCGGCAGATTCGCAATCTCTTTACGTGACTGAACCACTTCATCGACCAGTCCGTAAGCCTTCGCTTCGTCCGCCGTCATGAAATTGTCGCGATCGCAGTCTCTTTCAACCTGTTCGATCGGTTTGCCAGTGTGCTTCGAAAGGATCGAGTTCAGCCGATTCTTCAAACGGAGCATGTACTTCACACGAATTTCCACATCGGTCGCCTGTCCTTCCGCGCCGCCCAGAACCTGGTGAATCATGATGTTCGCATTCGGCAAGGAGTAACGTTTGCCTCGAGTACCGCCCGCGAGCAGCACAGCGCCCATGCTCGCCGCCTGGCCGATGCAATAGGTGTTCACGTCACAAGTAAGAAATTGCATCGTGTCGTAAATGGCGAGACCAGCTGTAACGCTTCCGCCGGGCGAGTTGATGTAGAGATGCACGTCTTTCTTTGGATCTGTCATCTGCAGGAACAACAACTGAGCGATGATGACATTCGCAACCATGTCGTCGACCGGGGTGCCCAGGAAAACGATACGATCAACGAGCAAACGCGAATAGATATCATAGCCACGTTCGCCGCGGCCTGTTTGCTCAATGACATGCGGAATCAGAAAATTATTCATAATGCAAAACCGTGCTTAACCTTGCTGCGCAACCTAATGGGACAATACCCGAGCGTCAAGCTGCGTTGCCGGTAACATTTCAGAGATTTAAAGCCCGTTTCAATCGGGGGTTACGCCATGTCCCGATTTAGCGGCCAACTCACGCAAACTGGTCTTCAAAATCTTCCCCGTGGAGTTCCGCGGCAACGCTGGTAAAATAAAAATCTTCCGCGGCACTTTGTAGTCCGCAAGCTTCTCCCGAACAAACTGCTGCAATGCTTTTTCATCAACCGCAGAACCCTCCTTTGCGGACACAAACGCCACCGGCATTTCGCCACGGCGCGGATCTGGCATCCCAATCACCGCAGCTTCGCGGACGCCCGGAAACCGATAGATCACTTCTTCAAGCTCGCGTGGATAAACGTTGATGCCGTTTACGAGCAGCATGTCTTTCTTGCGGTCCGTAATATAAAAATAACCCTCGGCGTCACAATGACCGACGTCGCCCGTCAACAGCCATTGACCGCGCATCACCTTTGCCGTCTCCGCAGGCTGCTTCCAATATCCTTGCATGACGTTCCCGCCGCGCACGCACACCTCACCCGTTTCATTTGGCCCTAAAATTTTGCCCGCGTCATCCTGGATGCTGACCTCAACATTCGCGATCGGCACACCAATCGAGCCAGGCTTTTGTTTGTCGATAGGATTAAACGTTGCCACAGGGCTCGTTTCGCTGAGTCCATAACCTTCCATTAATGGAATCGGAAACTTCTCATTGAACTCCCGCAGAATCTCAGCCGGCAAAGGCGCACCGCCGCTGATACACAATCGCAACGGGAATCCCGGCGGGATTGGCGCGTGCGTAAACGTTCTGAAGAACTGTGGCACAGCCGGTAGAATCGTCGCACGACGCCGATAAATCTCTTCCACGATGTTTTTTGGCGGATGCAGTGACTTGATCACCAGCATGGAACCACCCACGAGCATCGGCAGGAGCATTCCGACGGTCATCATGAAGCTATGAAACATCGGAAGCAGCACGACGATACGATCTTCGCCAACGGCATGGAGCACCTCGCGGCAGCTGTCGACGTTATGCAAAAGATTTCCGTGCGACAGCATCGCACCCTTGGGTCTTCCAGTAGTTCCTGAGGTGTAAATCAAAACGGCAAGGTCAGAAGCCTTTCGATCCGGCAGCGCCACCGGATTCGGGAGCCGCTGGATTTCTTCGATGTTCAGGCACTTGAGATT
>CBHWET010000565.1:0-2443 GCA_966112985.1 uncultured bacterium
AACCGGTGCTCGGCCTCAGCGACGACGGCCGCTTCGGCAATTCGCCGTTGCGTTACTAGGGAGGAGAAGAGAAGCGATTTGAGAACGGCAAACGTCAGGAATCCATCGATTAACAAGAAGGATGCCGTGACGCTATTTCCAACCAATGGGCTGTTGCCGCTGACGGTGCCTTTAATGGCGAACAGGGCGATTGTAATGGTAACGAGAGAGGTCTCCTTTGGCCCATATCGAAAAGCTGACCAGGCGAGAAAAGGAACAATTGTATAAAGAAGAAATCCAATCGAGGCGCCCGCGAAGCGTTCGAAGATGAACACACAGTCCACAATCAACAGGATCATGAAGATCGTCACTTCACCGCTTCGGCCCGGGCCCTTCCAGGACCATGCCGGATATTTCCAATTGAGGAAAAGTGGAGTGACGACGAGGACGCCGATGGCATCTCCGAGCCACCATGGCCACCACATTGCACCAAAGGATTGCCAGGGGACCGAGCCGGCAATGCACAGACTTGTAATCGCCAGCGTCGCGCTGATAACACACGCGAGAAATCCCGATAGAAGAATGAACGCGACGGCACCCCGTGTTTCATCCAGCGGATTCGTTCGGACACTGATCTTTCTTAAAATCCATGCCCCGAAAATCGCCTCCAGGGTTGCGCCGCTTGCGACGATGCCGCCCGTCATAACTGAGGACGCAATCGTCCATAAAGTGGACGCGTCAAAAAAGAACATTGTGTTCGCGAGAAAGGCACCTATCCAAATACCCGGCCAAGTTCGATTTCCGAAGAGAAGAACCGCCCCAAGAGCAACGCCGGACGCCAGCCATACGGGGCTGGAATGCGTTGGCTGAATCGCAAACGAAAAACCTATCCACGCCGTGAGGAAATACACGGTGGCAATAATCAATAGTCGAAGCAAGCGATGCTCCCTCATTCCGTCGCGCAATTAGCAATAAGCTTGCCGCCATGCGCGAAAACCGATGGAGAACCGTGGGGGCTAGGGGGTTGGAATTGCGATCGGCAAGGGCGGGGTGGCTGACACAGGAGGTGGATTGGTCATCCGCGGACGGCCCTTCGGCGGAACATCAACTTTTTTGTCCCGCTTCGGCGGAGTGTTTTCGACGAGAGCACCCGCTTCGCCAGAGTAGGACTGATGCGCCAACGTTTTCTTTTCCGATAATTTAGGAGCAGACTTTTTGTTGGTGGAAGTGGCCGACGCATCCGCAGTTACAACCTGGGTATTCGTCTCGATTGGTGCGGCGACCGGTGGAGGAGGGGACGTTCGCGTCGTTGAATTCGCGGTGACACGGGTTGGTGGCTGTTGCCCGATTTTGAGGATCGATTTTATACCCGTTCCGCTGCGGAAAAAGAAATCGGCGACGAACAGAACCGCAAAAATCGTCGCGAGAAGCTTCAGGCGCGAAAAGCCCGCGTGCAGGTTAACTGCAGGACGAATCTTCATTTGTTGAGACTCAGGTTGATTGCTTCGGAGAGGAGTGGCGTTGTGAGTAACTGAACGTGGCCATCGGCAAACACAACGTTTCCGCATTGCACATGCATATTCGTTTCCCAGAAGCAGCTGTTACCGAGTGTTTTTGGATCGGCTGGCACAACGCCTGTCCAACCGATATTTCGATCACCCGACAGTAAATCACTGGTGACGGTCGGCGATGCCGAAAGCCAAACGAAATAACTGATATTCGAATTCGTTAACGACGACCAATCGCCGGCCGCGGTGCGTGTGTCCGTTGGGCACAGGAGGATTTTAGGGGTGCCGAGATCGCGTGAAAGCGCCTGGAAATGTCGATATGTGTTGCCGCTGAACTGGGCGAACGAGGTCGTATAATCCTGGGTTCCTCCATCGGATGCAGGGGTTTGCATCGGGTATTGGTTGTGATGATCGTTGGCAAAGAGGTGGAATGCGTTTCCAATTTCCTTGAGGTTGCCGAGGCATTGAACCCGTTTCGCCCGCGTCTTGGCCTTCGCGAAGGCCGGCATCAGCATCGAAGCGAGGATTGCGATGATCCCGATGACCAGTAGCAGTTCAATTAAACTGAAGCCGCGACCTCTCGAGTTTGGTTGGCGAAACGTTTTCATACGTTTGATCGTCCTGTTCGTAACAATCCATGATGGACTGCGCAATAGTACGAACTGCAAAAGTGCTGCCGCCTTCTGCTGCAAAATGCTGACGAGGCCTCGTCAATGGTTGTTGTTGTCCGGGTTAAAATTCTTAGCCGGGGCTGGCACGCAAACGTCGGTTACCCGCCTCTTGCGCACCAGCACCCGGTCTGCGAAAACGCGCAGAACGTTCCAATTTCGAATCAATGCTACTCCGGCCTGGTGACATTGTTTTCCCACTCACCTCCCTTGCTTGAAGCAACTTAGGTTTGAATTTTAAAACCCTGTAGATTGTTAATGTCAGCTTCATAACCGAAGCACTTGCTA
>CBHWET010000566.1:0-2427 GCA_966112985.1 uncultured bacterium
ATCCTTTGCGACGGTTTGCAAAATCTTTTCGCGGCCGACGCTGCCGAAAGAAAGGCATGGCAGACGTGGTCAAGCGATCGTATTTCAGTGAAAACAATTTTCGGCGAAGGTTTGGCAGCGGCGTCAGCGTGGCAATGCATTGCCGCGGTTGATGCGCTTCAATCGGGACGGGCTGCAGCGGCAAACGTCAGCGTCGTCGGTTGTAATCAACAGGCCATTGGCGCGCAATTTGTGATTTCAAATTCAACGACTTAGCCTGCACAATCCCTCGGCATGAGTTCCCGCATTATCCTCGTTACCGGCGCCAATGGCGGTTTAGGCCTGGCCATTGCGCGGTCGTTCATTGAGGAAGCGAATACCAATTTTGTTTATCTCGGGGTTCGATCGGGACGCGATCAGGCGGATAAGCTCGTTGCCGAATTTCCCGTGCAGGCCGAGTGTATCAAACTCGACGTCACGCAATCTTCATCATGGTGCGCCACGGTTCAGCAGATCGTTCAGAAACGAGGCCGCGTCGATGTGCTTGTGAACAACGCCGGCAAACATTGCGACGGCTTGCTCGCGAATCTTTCCGCTGAAGCATGGGACGGTGTGATCTCCACGAATCTTGATGGCGTCTTCCATGGTTGTCAGGCGGTGATGCCGACAATGATTTCGCAACGCGGCGGTCGGATTATTAATATTTCATCACTCAGCGCGTTGCTTTCGCCTGCCGGACAAACGAACTACGCTGCCGCGAAAGCTGGTGTCGTTGCCCTGACACAATCGTTGGCCAAGGAGGTTGCCCGTATCGGAATTACGGTGAACGCCATTTGCCCGGGATACATCGAGACAGAAGCCCTGTCGCATATGAATCCCGAAGAGAAGAAAGCGGCTGTTTCACGTGTGCCCATGCGGCGTTTTGGAAAACCCGAAGAAGTTGCTGCTGCAATCTGCTTTCTTGCATCTCCCGCGGCCAGTTATATTACGGGCTCGGTTCTGAAGATCGACGGCGGTATATTTTAATTTTATGGAAGACTTAAACTCCCTGAGAACCCGCATCAAAACAATGATGGTGGAGAATCTCATGTTGCAAGTAACTGCCGATGAGATCGGCGATACTCAACCACTTTTCGGACCCGAAAGCATCGGTCTTGATTCTGTTGATGCATTGCAGCTGGTTGTCGCGCTCGATAAAAATTTCGGTCTGAAGATTCCTGATCCGGGCACCGCCAAACAAATTCTCCAAAACGTCACAACCATTGCCGAAGCGGTTCAGAAACATTGCGCAGGAAAATAAAATGGATAAGGCGGTTTACGATGTTGTTGTAATCGGTGGCGGTCCGGGCGGTAGCAGTGCGGCAACGTTTCTTGCCAAAGCGGGGCAGCGCGTGCTCGTGCTCGAAAAGGAAGTATTTCCCCGGTTTCACATTGGTGAGTCGCTCCTTCCTTATAATCGCTCAATTTTTGAGGAGATGGGCGTGCTTCCAACACTTCAGTCGGCTGGGTTGATGGTAAAGTCCGGCGCGCAATTTCATCTGGGTAATGGTTCCAAATCCCTCGCTCTTGTTTTCCGGAATGGAAAGTTTACGCGTGAAATTTCTTCGTGGCAGGTGGAGCGCGCTAAATTTGACGACATTCTTCTGAAACATGCGCGCAGTTGTGGCGCTGAGGTGCGGGAAGGGTGCACAGTGACGCGCTTCGATTCTGATTGCTGTTGCGCCAGTGTGGAGGTGCGAAACCAAGACGGCCAAACAGAAACGGTTCGCGCTAAATACGTAATCGATGCCAGCGGTCGCGGGAATCTGACGGGCAATCAGCACGGTTTACGCGAGTTCCATCCGAAGCTCAAAAAGCTTTCAGTCTTTGGACATTTTTCTGGCGTTAAATTGGATGAGGGTGAGAAAGCTGGCGATACGGTCATCGTCCGTCTGGCTAATAAATGGTTTTGGATTATTCCTTTGTCACACGAAAAGGTCAGTGTTGGCGTCGTGATGGATAAAGAGGAATTCGGCGCATCAAAACAAACTCCTGAGCAGCTATTCAACGCGGCGTGGCAAAGCAGCGCGCCTTTACGTGAGCGGATGAAGGATGCGAAGTTGCTCGGCTCGATTCAGACTACGAGTGATTTCTCATACCGCAACAAGCGACTTGTCGAACCGCGATTGTTGCGTGTCGGTGACGCGGCCGGGTTCATGGATCCAATTTTTTCTTCCGGCGTTTTTATCGCGATGTATTCCGGGAAATTGGCTGCACAAGCGATTATTGCATCGAACGCCGAGCCGGCGAAAAAGGAAAAGCTGTTCAACGACTACGAACGCCGGACGTATCGTGCCATGGACTTCTACTGGGAAATGGTTGAAGGCTTTTACACCACGCCTTTCATGGAACTGTTCATGAACCCGCGCGAGAAATGGAATCTGCCGGCTGCGATCGTCGCTTTGCTCG
>CBHWET010000567.1:0-2424 GCA_966112985.1 uncultured bacterium
GTTCGCGCTCTTTGATTTTCGCAAAGGTGCGACTGGCATCGGTGCTGCTAAAGGAGAATTATGCGTGCCGTTGGTCGTTTCTTTCATTCCGTTTACGTGTGGATGTGCTTTGCGGCGTTCGTTGCCGTTGAAGTGGCTGCCATTTATTGGTTATTGAAGTGCCTGGCTCTTATTTGAGCCAAACACTTCGGACTGATAGTGCTTTCCGGGATTTTCTGTACTTCGATCCGTTCTCGCAAAAAACTTGCGCCTTTAACCAGCGGTTGTTTAGCCTGATTTGCTGATTCCCTACTCACTTTGAGCGGGGTAGTCGTTTGCTATGCTGATGAGTCGCAGAACCATATTTTGCGCATTGTCGTTCGCTCTGGTAACGAACCTTGCGTTTGCAGGCACCTCAACAAACAGCCTGACGTTTAATCGCGATATCAGACCGATCCTTTCCGAGAACTGCTTTCGTTGTCATGGTCCCGACAAAGGCAATCGCAAAGCGAAGCTTCGCCTCGATGACCGCGAAACTGCGATTCAAAAGGGTGCAATTACCCCCGGCAAACCCGACGAAAGCGAACTGATCAGCCGCATCAATTCGTCCAAAGAAGATGAGGTGATGCCACCGGCCGACACTCACAAGAAATTAAGTCAGCGGGAAAAGGACCTCCTCAAACAGTGGATTCAACAAGGCGCTCAATACGAGCCGCACTGGGCCTATATCACGCCGACACGGCCTGCGATTCCGACGGTTTCAAACAAGAAGTGGATCAGCAATCCAATTGATGCCTTCATTCTCCATTCCCTCGAAGCAAAAAAGATTGAGCCGTCCGCCCGCGCCGACAAACGAACGCTCTTGCGTCGATTAAGCCTGGACCTGATCGGCCTTCCGCCGACACCAGAGGAACTCAATGCGTTTCTCAAGGACAAGAGCGCGAAGGCGTACGAAAAGCAGGTGGATCGTCTTCTGGCGTCGCCGCATTTCGGCGAACGCATGGCCGCGCCATGGCTCGACGCAGTCCGTTTCGCTGACACGGTCGGTTACCATGGCGACCAGAATCAGAACTGTTTTCCCTATCGCGATTACGTGATCGATTCGTTCAACAAGAACAAGCGCTTCGATCAGTTCACCATTGAACAACTTGCGGGCGATCTTTTGCCAAATCCCACGCAGGAGCAACTGATCGCGACGTGCTTCAATCGACTGAACATGATGACACGTGAAGGTGGAGCACAACCGAAGGAATATATTGCGAAATACCAGGCGGACCGGGCACGCACGATTTCCGGAGCATGGTTGGGATCCACAATGGGCTGCGCCGAATGTCACGATCACAAATACGATCCGTTTTCGACAAAGGATTTTTATTCCCTGGAGGCCTTCTTCGCGGATGTAAAGCAATGGGGTGTTTACGCAGATTATGGATACACCCCGAATCCTGATTTGAAGGGCTATGGCAACGATCATCCATTCGCGCCGGAGATCGATGTCGAAAATGCATATCTGCAAAAGCGTCGAACAAACTTAATGGCAGAAGTAGCGAGGATTGCTGCTTCAACGGCGGCGTCCATGAAAACAAAAGCTGCTGCAAAGGCGGCATTCGAAACCTGGGCTCGCAGCAGCACAGAGTTTTTTAAACAGAACCCGACGGGATGGTTCACTCCAACCCCACGTGTTCAATTCAAGGTGAAAGGCACAAATACGACCGTGGCGGGGAACTTCAGCCTGCAGACGGACAACACAGTCACGCTCAGCGATAAAGCAAAGGAAGACGTTCAGCTGTTTTTGACAGTATCGAACACGTCAATCGCAGCCATTCGACTAGAAATCTCGCCGCAGGAAGATGCGATGACCGGTAAAGGGAAGAAGATGCGCAAAGGGACGTCTCTCACGCTGGCCGCAACGTTGAAAACCAATGGTGGCGAATCGAAGCTTTCATTCTTTCAGGCTGAAGCCGATTTCAAAGAACCTCGTTATTCGATGGGCCTTCCAAACATCGGGGTAAAAGACATGTGGCAGATTTCTGCGGCCCATGACAAGCAAACGGCTGTTTGGGTTTTGGAAAAGCCGCTACACATTACGGCGCCCGCAACACTCGTTTTGAATCTGGGCAGTGCCGCGGTTGTTTCGGCACGCGCTTCGGTATCGCCATTCGCTGCGATCGAGCCTCTGCGATCCGGTGGCGGTGAGGGTTTGCGCAAAGCATTGGCCAAATCGGTTTCCAAACGAAGCGCGAGCGAACGAGACCTGATAAACGTCACTTATGTTTTCAGCTCTGACGCCGATGAAACAAATCGGGCCGCGATGAAGAGTTTGGCCCCTGAAATCTGGGCCTGCCGCGACGGTCGTACGAAAGTGATGGTGACGGAGACACGCGAACCATTGGTAACCCGCGTTTTGCCGCGTGGTAACTGGCAGGATGACAGCGGCGAAATTGT
>CBHWET010000568.1:0-2421 GCA_966112985.1 uncultured bacterium
GTCAGGTCGTAATCACGATTCACAAGCTTGCCCGATCTCGACTTCTCGTAGCCATCAGCACGATTGCGAATGATGATGCTTGGCTCACGATTCGTTGTTGAGGACATACCAGCCGGACCAAAGATCCTCTGCCCCATAAAGTCCCAATAGTTTTTGCCGCTGAGGTTTTCGACAATGAAGCCCAGCAAGTTGTATCCCGTATTGCAATAACTCCATTTCTCACCCGGTTGGAAATCGAGAGGGAGCGCGCCGATCTTCTCGATGAACTTTTCCTGTGAGAGATGTTCTGTCATCTCGTAGCCGTCGAGGCCCGTATAAGTTTTTATGCCTGACGTATGCGTCAAAAGATGTCGGACCGTGATATCCTTCCAAATCGTCGGCGTGTTCTTCAGATGCTGGCTGATTTTATCATCGACTGACAGTTTCCCTTCCTGCACCAGGACCATAATTGCTGCCGACGTGAATTGCTTTGTGACGGAGCCGATCTCGAAAGCAGTGTCTTTGGTCACAGGCACTTGGAGCTCCAAATTCGCGTATCCGTAGGCGCCAGTCTTCACGCGCTTGCCATCCTCTACCACTGTGAGCACCAGCCCGGGAATCTGGTGTTTTTCCATCTCCTCTTTGATCAACTTGTCTGTCTTATCGGCAAATGCCGCGCTAACGGTGAAAAGCCAAACGCCAAGAATGAACAACGATTTCATGCGTAATCTAATAATTGAAGTGTCCAGCGAAAGCTAAGTTGAAAATCGGTGCATTTATTGATCCAGGTAAAAGCCCGCCACGGTGCGGGCGAGCGTTGGCGCAAGATTTTGTTCGCTGCTGTTGGCCATCAAAATGACTGACAGCCCGAGCTCGGGATACCGAAGATGTGCCGCGCAAAATCCGCCGGTCGAACCTATGTCGCTATACTCCGTTCGATTTTTTAACTTCCCCACGCGAAAGATAAAACCATTATTGTGTGCAGAGCCACTCTCGAGCTTTCCACCCGTCCAGAGCAGTTGCCGGCTCGCCTCACTGAATAGCTGATTATCGTTCAACGCACTGTCCCATTTGGCGAAATCACCGACCGTCGTCGCGACGCCGGCTGCCCCGAACATGTCGGTGAGATCATAATCACGGTTAGCAAACCCGCCCTTCTTGGACTTTACGTATCCGCCCGCGCGATTCGGAATAATTTGAAGGGGATCACGGTCATAAGTGGCCGTCATTTTGAGCGGACGTAAGATCTTTTGCTCAACAAACGACCAGTAACTTTGTCCGCTGACATTGGCTATAATGTGCGCAAGCAAAGTTGAATCAGTAGGAGAATAAGAAACTTTGGTTCCGGGCTGAAACTCAAGTTGGTACTCCCCAATCAGCCGGATAAAATCCTGTTGCGAAAGGTGATATCGTAACTCAAACCCTTCGATAAAGGCATAGCTTTTCAAGCCCGATGTGTGGGTGAGGCAGTGACGGATGGTCACCTCTTTCCACGCGGACGGTGTGCCGGACAAATACTGGCTGATAGGATCGTCAAAAGACAGTTTTCCTGCCTCTTGCAGAAGCGCGATGCCGCCCGCCGTCAGTTCTGCCGAGAGGGCACCGGCTTCAAACACGGATTCACGGGTGGCGGGAACATCCAACTCTATGTTTGCAACACCGTATGCGGCGGTTTTTAATTCTTTTCCGTTTTTTAAAACGGTAACGACGATACCGGGAACCGGTCCGCTTTGGATTTGATTGTTGAGGTAGTTATCGACCTGATCTGCGCTGCAAATCTGGGCAGACAAGAGTACAGCTGAGAAGAGCAGTGGGCGGGGCATACGAATGTTTTACCAAGTCGCAGCCAAACGCGCTACTGCGTTTTACGTCCGATCGTTAAATACCCTCGCCCATTACTGGAGGAAGCTCGTACGATACGGCCACCTCTGGATCCAAAGGCGTATTCTCCTTCGAAAGAATTCGATAGTTACGAATCTGGAATGAAACGCGACGTCCATCGAATAAACACTGTCGGGCGTATTCTTCCTTGCTCATGCGCGAGCGCAGAACCAGGCCACTCGGCAGCTCAAGCTCGACGCGCAACATGACGCCCAGGAAGTAAGTATGCCGAACGGTCGCTTGAAACCGATACGTCGTAAGATCGGAAGATATCTGTACTGCGTAAGGCCGAAAACCGATGCGCATCCTGTTTCCTTCCGGGACGCCATGGGCCGGGAATTCCAATTCGTTTAATCGCGCCAGCCCATCCCGTACCTGAAGTTCGAGAATGTTCATAACGCCGATGAACCGCGCCACAAATTCATTCACTGGCTGGTCGTAGACTTCACGCGGCGCTCCGATTTGCTCGAGATGACCTTTCGAAAAAATTACGATGCGACTGGAGACTTCCATCGCTTCTTCCTGGTCGTGTGTGACGAACAGTGTCGTAAGTTTTAAATC
>CBHWET010000569.1:0-2413 GCA_966112985.1 uncultured bacterium
ACGCGGACGTCCAATAGGTTCGTAAGACACTCGGGATAACCGCGTCGCGTAATGCTGTCACCGAAGCAAACGACAAGTTGTCGATTCGTTTCAGAATTTTTCGAAGCCGAATCCGCCGGCGCCGCGGACAAACGCACCGACATGAAAAACAATATGCTTAAGCAAAACAGTTTGCGGATCACATTGGAAGAGACCACCCGTGCCCTGGATTGGTTTCAACTTTTCAGCCTATTGTCCCCTGACGCGAAAATAACCGGCGCTTCCGGTGAGAGGTAATGTTGCTGGCGACGAACTGTTTGTGCGCACTGGCACCCAATTCGTCGGTGAAAGACTCGTCGCATTGTCGATAACGAATGGCGTGTTACCACCCGTCCAACTGATCGTCACGTTCGTTCCAGCTCGCGACACGGCAGCAATGATTGGAGCGCTTCCAACTGTGACAACCACCGCGTCGTAAGCGATCGGGTGCACACCATCGTCGCCGCTCAGCATGAGCGTGTACACACCGGGCGCTCCGAACGTCACTGTGCTGTTCGTCTGTGAAGCCGCGGTGAACGTCAGGTTTGTCGGACCGGAATACAGTTTCCAACTACTCGTCAGCGGTAAATTTGTCGATGTCGCAACAAATCCGTTGAGCTGCACAGCCACTCCTGCCGCGGCATTAAAATCGGCACCGGCAAACGCAACCGGTGGATTTGGTGTCCGCGTCCCATTCGTCGGTCCTGTCGTTTGCACCACTTCAAAATTCGTAATCGCCAGGGTGTTGATGTGAGTAAAACAATTGCTCGGCCACCGATCGTCGGGACATACCGAGATGGAGAAAAAGCTGCCGTTATCGGCCACGAGCGCCCCGTATTTCTTCAAGCCGAGCGCCACGGCTTTCTCTTCCTTTGTCCAGTTCGCAGGAATACTGAAACCGCTCTTCAAACGGACACGCTGTCCCATTGCCGGAATATTCACCTGCGTGGCGGGATTGGTAGAAGCGTAGTGAGTCGCCGGGTAAATATATTCACGCCGCGTCCTCTTCACGACAATGCGCATCGCATGTTCCACCATCCCGCGCTCACACTCTTCATAGCGCACCAGCGCGGGAAACATCGGCAAGCCCGCTGCGTCACCGGAGGTCCACCCCGCTGGCCTGAGCGCGTTACTATTCAAATCAAACTTCGCCCCATTTGACGCTTCCCAACCATTAGTAACCAAACGCGTCAGCCACGTTTCCCAAACCGTGTTGCTGCCGGGCATTACGATGATGGAATGACGATCGCCGCCGACATTGTTCACGTCGCGTTGCCAATTCGAAAGATTCGTGGTTGGCGAAGCAATCGGCCAGGTTTCGACAGGCATGTTCGTTGGAACAGGATATGGCGGCGGATCCGATTCATCCGCGTAATTGAAGAAATTGATTGGGGCCAAAGATTGATTCGTGGGCACGAGGACGTAATTCATTTCGTAAAACAACCGCAACGTCTGACGGTTTGTCGCGAGGTCATTCGTAATCTGCGAAATCATCGCCAGGGAGTTGGAAAGTAGCGGTGCGCGCGAAATATCTTCGTTCCATGGATTATTCACCGGCAAAATCTGCATCGATGACACCACCGCATCCGCGGAAGCCGTATTGAAAAGGACGGCGTTCGTAACCGAAAGCAAAGGCCCAAGTATCCGTCCTTCCTGATTAATGCGTTCAGCCCTCGCTGAAAAGGCGAGCATTAACAATGAAAAGATGATAAAACCGTGTAAAATCCTCCGCATACCGTCGAACCCGAACGTATTTGCAGGGATGCAAAAG
This sequence comes from uncultured bacterium, assembly GCA_966112985.1. Classification (GTDB taxonomy): domain Bacteria; phylum Verrucomicrobiota; class Verrucomicrobiia; order Limisphaerales; family JACDHS01; genus CBHWET01. The sequence goes on from CBHWET010000569.1 coordinate 1,790, forward strand.
CAAAGCGGATGCCGTTCACAATCTATCGCACCGTCCAGCAGGACTCCGTCCGGACTCAGCTAACGATTCGGCCTTAGTTTTTGCCAGCGACCTTTGAGGTCGCTTCCATGACTCGACGTATCGCTTCGATGGTTTCGACTGAAGGCTTGAAATTGCCGGGTCGATGACCCTCCGCAATTGCGAGAGGCGTCCAACCATATTTATTCGGTCGATTCCAAATATCGATCCTGGCTCCTTTATCGGCCAGAAACTGCACCACTCGCGGCATATTCTTGTATGCTGCTCCGTGCATCGCAGTTTCGCCGTTCGCATCCACCGCGTTGATGTCGGCACCGCAATCAAGGAGGTATTGCACAGCTTGAAGCACCTCAGGTTCTTCTCCAGCCACTTCATTTGCCGCAGCGCTTCCTACTCCCACACCACACGCGACGATCACCGGCGTGCAGTTATCGGAATTTCCCAATGAAGGATTGGCCCCCAACTCAACAAGCAACCGCATATACGCAATATCCGCCGTCGCAGCGGCCATCAGGAAAGGTGTCGCGCCTGCTTTGCTATACAATCCAGGCCCTCCCTTTCCGTGCTTCAGGCGGGCATTTACATCGGCGCCATGCTGCACAAGTT
>CBHWET010000570.1:0-2391 GCA_966112985.1 uncultured bacterium
TCCTGCTACACGCGTTTTACGGCCTGCGCGTCATCCTGATCGACGTCGGTATTATTCGTGCCGACAGTTTTTTCTGGCGCGCCCTGTCATTTTCGATGGGCTTATTCGCCGTGACGGTCTGGTACGTCTACTTTCGCGGCGGCGAATAAGCTGAACGGCAGCAGATCGCTTAGAAATTCCAGCCGAGCTCGTCTTTCTTGCAATAATACATCATCCCGAGGATGCGCATTTCGACGGTAAAGAGATAGAGCGCAATAAAGCTCATAATGAGATCTGGGATAAAAGGAATCGGAATCATTCCAAGTAATCCAGCGCAGAGCGTGCGAATCGCGACAAGGACGGCCATCACGAGACATGCGACCATGTATTCACGGAAGATGCGAACCATAGACGGGATGATCAGCAACGGATTCAGGGCGAATGACGTATCATACATCGACACGGCGAGCAGAGACATCGGTACGTAACAGCAACCAAATACCGCGAGCGCGCCGGTAATCATTAGTTTCATTGAGGGCTCAACATCCAGGAACAGAAACACCCCGAGAGCTGGGGCGAAAGAAACCAGGAAGCTGGCGCTCAACAAGAATGATGGATGCCCGAGTTCGTCGTATGACAGCTCCGGGAAGCCAGGCATGTCTTCATCCCCTTGCGCGGAATGCGTGACGATACGCTGCATGATTGCGGCGACGAAACCGTAAAAGATCACGTTGATGGCAATGCCCATGCCGAACGCGCGCATCACCATGTAGAACGGCTGGTTCTTCATCCATTCCAGCAATGCGAAAAAGAAAGTGGCGCAAATAATGATCACCGTGCCGTTTCCCTTGAATGGATAACCGAATACCGTCGGCAATCGTTGAAAGAAAGTTCGATCATCATACACCGGCGCGACGTAGACACGACGCGGGTCGTATTGAACAGGAGATGCGGCCGTCGCTGTGGCGGGAGCATGCTCAATTTTTGAAACTCGCAGGCCCGGCTTGGATGCTCCTGCGGCCGCGGTCTCTGCGCCGGCTGCAGTCGCTGGGGCGAATGGAGTGGCTTCCACTTTGGAGACGCGCAATCCTGGCTTTGCCGCGGGCGCTTCGACCGGTGGCGCAGCGGGATCCGGATACCGAATCTCAATATTGCCCAGCTTCAGTATCTGATTGGGCATGATGTACGCTTCAGTAATTTGTTGCCCGTCAATGAAAGTGCCGTTTGTCGAACCAAGATCGCGGACGTAAACATGCCCTTCAGTCAGATATAATTCGCAGTGCGAGCCCGATATAGAGCCATCGGTGATTTGAAAATCATTTTCCGGCTTTCGCCCGATGCGGTTTGGCCCTGGTTTTAATTCGATTTCCCGGAGAGCAATGCCCGGTGAGTTAAGGAACAGTTTCGCCATGTTGTTTGAGGTTTTAAAGATTTTAACTCGGTTTGGGTGAGGAAAACAAGGTCATTGCGGTGTAGTGAGCTTCGGCAATTCTGCAAATCCCGACTTCTTTTTTAGCGATTGCCATTTGTTTTGCAGACGCTTGATGCGGTCGCCTGTCGGTGGATGATCGCTAAGAACTTTAGGAAGGCTGGCCCGCTCTAATTCGGGAGTGCTGTTAAGAATGCGTGCCATTTTCTCTTCGAGCTTCTGGAGTGAGGTTTCCAGACCACGCGGGTCAATGTTCGCCTTTACCAAATAGTCCCAGCCACCATCATCCGCTTCGTTTTCGAACTTTTGCGAGAATCCATTGAGTACGAGCTGACCCGAACCGGCGGTCACCGCCGCAACGAAACCTCTATTGCTCCGGGATAACAAACGGAGCGCCGCAAATGTCCCCATGCGGGAAATTGATTGCCGAAGCGTGTGCCGCTGTGTGACGTGAGTAATTTCGTGTGCCAGCACGCCGGCCAGTTCCTCCGGTTTGTCGACCATTTTTAACAGGCCGGTCGTAACAAAGATATTTCCACCGGGCGCGGCAAATGCATTCGGCAAGGGAGTCGATAGAACAAAAAATTCGAACTGGAACTTCTTCTTTTCTTCCGCTGGCACGATTCGGTCGGCGAGATTCTTGAGCAGCGCAACCGTTTGCGGATCGTCCACTATTAAATCCTTTTCGCGCATGTGTTTCAGAACCTCGGCACCCATCTCTTTATCGTGGCTTGCTGGGACCTTGGTAACCGCATAATCAAGTGCGAAGCCGCTCAGCCAAAAGATGGCGATGACGACCAGCATGAACGCTCCTACAAACGCGGCCGAAATACCTGCGAGTTTCCATAGACCTCCTCGGCTTCCATCTGTATCCGCGTAGTTCTGCGCCTGCAGGCGGGTGTTGGTATTTTGCATCATCGCGCGATCTTCCAGAATTTCAAAATCGGGCGTGTAAACGCGCCACTCGGGCTGGTTGGGATCGC
>CBHWET010000571.1:0-2386 GCA_966112985.1 uncultured bacterium
GCGCGCCGCAAGCTGCCTTACTTCAGCATTTTCGCAGTGGGCCTGTTATCTGTGATTGTTTATTTTGTCGCCGGACAACTCAGCAACACCGCCACCGTAAACGCCTGGGGCTATGTTGGTTTTTCAATGCAACTGTTGTTTACGGACGTCGGACCAATTTTTGCCATCGTGTTTGCGGCCATGTTGGTGGCGGAAGAAACAGGCACGGGCACGATTCGCGCCGCGCTGGCCGCGCCAGTTTATCGTTGGGAGTTATACCTCGCCAAGGCTGCAACGGGATTGTTTTACATAGTTGTCCTCTCTACTGCCGCCCTGCTGTTCTCTGCGACGATGGCCAGCATTCATTACCATTTCGGGGCGGTGGGTGATTCCTTCGGCGTCGTGTACAGCCGCAATCAGGTTATGCGAGAGTTGTTGTTGAGTTACGCGCTAAGTTGGATTCCGTTGAGTGCACTCGTAATGTACGGAATTCTGATTTCCACAGTGATTCGCACTCCGGGAGCAGCCGTGGCGGTGGGTATCACCACCTTGTTCATTATTGAATTCACCAAGCATCTCGCGGGACTCAATCCTTATATTTTCACCCGTTACATTAATTATCCGTGGCTGAACCTCCAACAGGTCGCCCAGGGAATGGATTATCAATGGCGTCCGGAAGTGTGGAAAATGATCACGTTGTCCGGAATATCTGCCGCCGTCACATTCGGTGCCGGCCTGGTCATTTTTGTGAGAAAAGACCTCAACCATTAAGGAATGGGCAACGAAATGATCGCGCCTTTGGTGTCCGCTCTTATCTGGATTATTTTTTTCCCGGTTTGGTTCCCTGTCTATCTCCTTTACACCGCCCACGCCATTTTCTTGAGTCGAAAGCTGAAGGTCTCGTGGACAGCCTTGGGCCCGATGACTGCGCGGTGGCTGCAACATCAACTCGGGTTAAGGCGGGATGATGCCTGCGCCAAATTGATGAAGGTCCTGCCGAACCATTGCTATGCTGGATTCTATGCGGTGGTGTTTCCGGTGTTACTGGGCCACCGCTTGACCGGGTTTGTGCCTAAAATGCTCCAATATCCCTACGAAGGAATTCCGCCTCTTCGGCACCAAACCCCTGTACGGTCGACATTTGGTGACGCTGCAATTGAAAAATATCTGCCGGGCGTCGAACAACTGGTCGAGCTGGGCGCGGGTTACAATACGCGAACTGTCCAACTGCAACACGACCAGCGAATTCGCTGTTTCGAAGTTGATTTGCCAGGCACCCAACAACTTAAGCTCAACCTCCTGCGCCAATGTGGAGTGGACACAAGCGGAGTCACATTCGTCTCCGCCAATTTCTTAAATGACAATTGGCGCGATAATCTGATCACGGCGGGATTTAATCCAAACAAGCCCACGTTTTTTCTTTGGGAAGGCGTGACCTATTATCTGAGCCGCGAGTCGATGGAAAAAACGTTTCGTGCCATTGCCATGAGCCCGCCTGGGAGTGTGGTGGTGTTCGATTACGCCACGGATGCTGTCATCGAAATGCATCGCAAACCCATCGGACGCCTGCACAAAGGTCTCCTGAAAGCCGTTCGTGAATCTCAGACGTTTTGGATTCCAAGCAAGCCGCCTGTGAAGAAAACCTTGGCAACACTCATAGACTCGTACGGTTTATCGTTGTGCGACCACCTGAGCTGGGGCCACGAGACAAAAGGCAAACCCTTGCCCGGCGGCCTGGCAACAGCGGTTGTTAAGTGACCGGTATAGAAAAGATTTGCCCGATGGCTGCAGTGCCGACGCCGGTGAACACGTCTGGTTGGCTCAAAGTCACAGATTGTTTTGCATTTTCCCTCCGCGTGGCTCAGCGTCGTTCCTTAGACGACTTTATCATGCACAAGGTCAATACAACAAAGATGATTGAGGTTACATGGTCGTCGCCGAAGGGAAAGTTCGTCGGTGCAGGCAAAGAGATTTCTGAAGAGTTGGGACGCAAGCCTCAATCCACAGACCTGAATGAGCGGCATCCATTTGATGTTGAGATTTGCCGTATTCCACCAGGGAAGACTCCATATCCATATCATTCCCATAGTGCACAGTGGGAGTTTTACCATGTGATGTCGGGCAGCGGCATTGTCCGCCACAAAGACGGGACGACGCGGATTGAGGTTGGCGATGCTTTTATCTTCAAGCCGGGAGAACCGCACCAGATTACCAATGATGGCACGCAGGATTTAGTACTTTATGTGGTGGCGGACAATCCGATCGGAGAGTCTTACCACTATCCGGACAGCAATAAGTGGAGCGTTCCGATACCAGAGCGGAGAGTTTTACGTTCAGACGCGCTCGATTACTACGATGGTGAAGAATGAGACCGTCGCCTAACGATTTGGTGCAGCCAATGCCGGGA
>CBHWET010000572.1:0-2382 GCA_966112985.1 uncultured bacterium
AAAGGCGCCGAATTCGTGTCCCAATCCACCGCGCGCTGCAGGTGCATCAACGCTTCCGGCACCTGGTTGCGGTCGAGATAAAACGTTCCCATTTGCAACTGGCCGGATGGCTGGTCGAGATTTTGTTCCAAATACCGCAACAGTTCTTTGCCAACATTCGAGTTGGTATCAATTGTCGCATGTAACGCCCACGCAGCTTCGATGCGAACGGCACGCGTTTCATCATTCAGCAAACGCTGGAAGGCGGCGTGCGTCGTCGGAGACGGCTGCGAAGCAGATGCGAGGGAACGCGCGGCGTTCAGTCGAATCAGCGCATTTGTATTCTCCAACGCACCAAACAAGGTTGACGTCACCTGCGGATCGTCCGCCCAATGCTTCGCGAGGCCAACCTCCACCGCACGCCAATAGGAATGTTTTTCTTCCTTCATCAACGAAAGCAGCTTCTCCCGCGCATCCGGAGAATCGGCGCGAACGGCAGCAATCACCTGCGCCCGCTTGCGGGTAAACCGATCCATCTTCAAGCCGTACCATTTATCAACGGCCTCAATCGACCAGTCGACGCTCTTGTCGGTATGACAACGATTACAGGCATTGGGAATATTGTGCTGCTTCGTGAGCAAAGGATCCGGAATTGTAAAACCGTGATCGCGCCGTTCGTGGCGTTGCATGTAAGTCGTCAACGGCATGTGGCAATCCACGCAATTATCGCCGCGTCCTCCCGTAACATGATGACTATGCGAGGCATCGATCTTTGGAGCCGGTGGGATCGGCGCCGCGTGACAACTCAGGCACATTGCATTTCCTGGCGCGCGAATCTTTGTCGTGTGCGGTTCATGACAATCGATACAGCGCACACCAGCTGCGTGCATTTTACTACCGAGAAAAGAGGCGAATTCATAATCTTCGTCCCGCACCTGTCCATCGGCGTAATAGATGTCCGTCTCGTCTGCAATCGTGAGGCCAAAGTGATCGAAGAATTTTTCCCCGGCGACGAATTCTCCCGTGAGTTCTGAACGGCGTGAATGGCACGTGGCGCAAGTTTCGGTAATCTGATCGCGACTCAATTTCGTCAGCGTCGGATCTTTCAACTTTTGTTTACCATACTGGCGCTGCCATGTGTCGTGCTCGCGCATCGGACCATGGCATGCCTCACAGCTAACACGATTTTCGGCCATGGTGGTTGCGTAAGAATCGGTCTCGGGATCATAATTCTTCCGCAGCTGTGTGTTGTGGCAACTCGCACACATGCTATTCCAAACCATGCCCCGTCCGGTCCAATGTCCCCATTCTCCCGGGCGACGGTCCTCTTTGCCGAAGACATCAAACCAATCACCCTTCGCGGGATCCATCGCGAGTTCCGTCGTTTGAAAACGGCCGTTCGGCCCGGCAACGAGAAACTGCTGCAGCGGATCAACACCAATTATTCTCTTTAATTCGAAGTCCTTTAGAGAACCGGTCGTGTCTGTGGCAGTGAGAATATATCCGTCACCCTTGCGAGATGGCCGGGAAGTTTGTGTGCCGTGCTCAACTTTCGAGTTTGATTCGAAAAACTTTTTAACCTTCTCAGCATCAATCTGCATTTCCGCCAGGGCGTGATGCGAATTCTTAAACTTCTCGAACGCTTCCTGATGACAATCGCGGCAGGACTCGGAGCCGGCGAATTTGGCAAAGACAACTTTGTCGCGTTCGGCGGGCGAAACTTTCTTTGCTTCAGGCGCGGCAGGGACGACGCCGGGCTCTGACGGCGTTTGCTTCTTGTGCAGAACGAAAAAAGCCGCGCCTGCGGAAACCGCAAAAATCACCGCGGCAAGGAGCCACGGAAAATTCGCTTTAGGTTGTTGAGGCGCAATGCGCTTTTTCTTTGACATGCAAACGCTGCGCCCAAGGCGTCAGCTATCAGACACTTACTGTTGAAGCGGGTCTACCGTTTTGCAGTTTCCGCCGCCATAGTTTGCACGGGTTTGAACAGCGTGAGCAACATCGAAATTTCCCAGTTGCGTTGAAAGACGGCACGACGACATATCTCGCCATGCTTTCGCGAGCAGGCCGAAAAACAAGAGGTCCCTCAGGAAAGAATAAACCGGCTGAAGTCGGCGAGTAGCTGTGCTGAAGCCTAGAGGATATTACCAACCATTTAGTCGAGAATCGGCCAGGCGAGATACGGTTTGGAGATTTTCGAAATGATGTCGGTCCCCAATTGTTCTTTTTGTGAGTCGGATTTATCAACCGCGAACTCAACATCCACTTTTATGTAGGGAGAAAGGCGATGCATATAGGTGCGCTTCGATCGTGTGGAAAGACCGCCCTCCATCATAAATACTTTCAATAAATCCGCACGCGTGCTTCCCGGTTTGATCGATTCACACTCTCTCAAAACAATGG
>CBHWET010000573.1:0-2369 GCA_966112985.1 uncultured bacterium
GATACAAAGCGATGTTCTTACCGATTTGGTTGGTCAAGAAGACCCGATGATCGGATGCCTTATGAAAAGGATCAGATTGCGGGATTTGAGAACGCGTTCTCCCTCACCTTAGTCCTCTCCCGCTGGGAGAGGAGAAAAACTTTCCCGTGTATTTGCTACGACGGAGCGCGTGTGGCGTTCAGAGTTGAGACCAAAATCAAACAAAGGGGCAACCAGAAATTTCCTCTCCCAGCGGGAGAGGATTAAGGTGAGGGAGAAAATGTGCTCCACCCATGTCGGCTAATCCACCGAGAACAGCGATGAACGTTTAATACTGAACCATCTGGCTCATTTCGAAGCAGCTGCAAAAACTCCGGGGCGCTCCTTCGTCTGCTGATCGCCTGAGGACCGAAGCCAGTCCTCGAAACGAGTGTCGGCAAGTTGCGCGTTATCGCCTGGAACAAGTGAGTGCTCGCTGAGTTCCGTGCCGAAGTAGCGCGCGTGCGGGTCAGCGATAACCTTTCGCGGATCGTTGCGCGCGCTCAGCCCAAGGCGAATGAGTTCATCGAAACTGTACTCTTTCGGCCCGGCCACCTCGACGACTCTATTTAAGGGAGAACCCATCGCCACTTTAGCCACCGCACTGGCAACATCAGCAGCTGCAATGGGCTGGAAACGAACAGGCGGCAGGCGAACCGTGTTACCCTCTGTAGCCGAGTCAGCGATTCTAATGACGAACTCGAAAAACTGCGTCGCGCGTACGATCGAGTAAGGGATCGCGGATTCTTTGATCAGCTTCTCCTGAGCAAATTTGGCGCGGAGGTAGCCGCTGTCGGGCAGCCGGTCAGTGCCGACGACGGACAAGGCAACGTGGTGGCCCACGCGGGCTTTCCTTTCATACGCGAGCAAGTTGCCAGTGGACGTCTTGAAAAATTCCATCACCGGCGCATCGTCGAACGACGGTGAATTCGACACATCGACGACTACGGACGCGCCATCAAGAACCTCGGCAAGACCTTCGCCGGTGAGAGTGTTTACACCTGAGGAAGGTGACGCTGGCACGGCTTGATGGCCATGCTCAGTGAGTTGCGCCACGACTTTCGACCCGATGAGCCCACTACCACCAATAATCACAATCTTCATATAACCTTTCGTTTGCCGCGCGGAATCCGGACGACTGATGTCCGAGATCTACCCGGAGTTATTGTTGAACTGCCCTTTTATTTCGGTTTTGGTCTGGTTATTTCGGCACTGGTATTAACGCGGGGGCGCCCCGGTCTTTAACCAGGAACACCACGAATTTTGCCGGCCTGGTGCTGCTTGCGTTACGGCCGACGACATGAACATCGTCGGGACCTTCATAGAACGTCTGGCCTGAAGTCAGCGTTACTTCCTCCTTACCCTTGACCTGCATTACAATGGTACCCTCCAACACGTAAACAAACGCAGACGCATTGTGTCGATGGATCGGATCTGCCCCTCCTGGCGGGTATTCCACTGTAATCATTTGGCCTTCCTTGCCGGGAACGTTCGTCAGGTCTTTCGACATAAGCGATGTAACCTTAGGCTCCTGTGCTATTAGCGAGCCGGCCACTAGACATAGAACTAGCAAAGATAATTTCTTTTTCTTCATGGTTAACCTTCCCTTGCGGTCGTCAGGCTTAGCTCCTGATGAACTCGAGCAAATCGGCGTTGATCGTTTCTGCATGAGTTGTGGGCATGCCATGCGGAAATCCTTTGTAGGTTTTCAGAGTTCCATTCTTTAGCAGTTTTGCCGAAAGCGGCGCAGAATCGGCATAAGGCACGATTTGATCGTCGTCGCCGTGCATCACAAATACCGGCACGCTGATTTTCTTCAGATCTTCGGTGAAGTCGGTTTGAGAAAAAGCGACGATACCATCATAATGCGCCTTGGCGCCGCCCATCATGCTTTGGCGCCACCAGTTCCAAATGATTGCATCTGATTTTTTTGCGCCGGGCCGGTTAAAACCATAAAACGGTCCGGAAGCGATATCATAATAGAACGTCGCACGGTTAGCGGCCAGCTGTGCTTGAAAGTCGTCGAACACGCTTTTCGGCTGGCCACCTGGATTTGTTTCCGTCTTCACCATAATCGGGGGAACGGCGCTGATGATCGCCGCTTTTGCGACGCGATTTTCGTGGCGCGCGACATAGTGTACAACCTCACCGCCGCCGGTCGAGTGACCGACATGCACGGCATCCTTCAAGTCAAGATGCGCGGTCAACGTCGCGAGATCATCGGCATAGTGATCCATATCGTGGCCGCCGCTTGTCTGAGTTGAACGGCCATGACCGCGTCGATCATGAGCAATTACGCGAAAGCCCTTGTTCAGGAAGAAAAGCATCTGCGTGTCCCAATCGTCTGAGCT
>CBHWET010000574.1:0-2355 GCA_966112985.1 uncultured bacterium
GCACCTCGTAGATTTTTACGGCGTCAGAGATGCCTTTGACTTTGACGGACTCCAATTCGACGCAGGTTGCTGCGAGTTTCGGATCATCGCGCTTGATGTCGAGGTATGTATTTTCGCTGATAATAATGCGGGAACGTCCCGAAACGCCTTCCAATCGCGACGCCAGATTTACCTCACGGCCAAAGACCGTATAGCTGACAATATGCGCGTCAGAGCCCATGAGCCCGACAATTGCCTCACCGCTGTTGATTCCCGTTCCGAGCGCGAGCAGAGGCAAATGATCCAGCGGCCGCTGGCCCGTTTTGATTCGATCGAGGTTCGCGTGTTCACGTTGCAAATTCTCTTCAGCGCGGCGTTCGTTTAAAAAGTAGATAGCACGTTGCGCATCGATAGCGGCACGCACCCCATACAACGCATGTTGATCATTCGGTGTCGGCGCTCCCCAAAAGGCCATCACGCAATCGCCGATGTACTTATCCAGTGTGCCGTTATGCTTTTTGATGATATCCGCGATAGTGCTGAGGTAGAGATTCACCGTGTCCAATGTGTCGCGCGCCTGTTGATCGAAAAATGATTCGGCCTGTTCAGGCGAAAGCTGCGCCTCACGAACATACTCTTGAGCCTTCGCATGATTTACGTCGGTCAACTGCGTGAAGCCGCGAACGTCGGCAAAAAATATGGTGATCTTTCTTCGCGCACCGCCCAGCGCCAGTTTCTCCGCGCGCAACAATTCATTCACGACATTGGGAGAAACCATCTTGTTGAACACGGCTTTCACGTGACGGCGTTCGCGCTGCTCCCAAAGAGCGCGCCACGTCACAAGGCACATGTAAGTCATCAACATGGAGCCACCTACAGGAAGAATGATTGGCATCCAAAAACGGTATTGGAAAAATACCCAGGCACTGAGGGCGACGTATGCCACTGTAGTCAGGAACACGCAGACAAATCCTGCCACCGAACGTAGTTTCCACGTAAGCAGCGCCGACAAAATTGCGACGCTACAGATCAGCGCCAATGTCACCGGCGTGGAACTGCGCGTGATAAATTTCTGGGTGAGCACTGAATTCGCGACGTTCCAATACGCACTGACCAGGAATGTATCGCTCTCCAACGGCGTAGCGCCGCGGTCAGTCAGGTCGTTCCCCGTGGCCGTAGAACCTACAACGATGAGTTTGCCTGCGAGCCGGTTTTCGGGCGTTTTACCTTCCTGCCGTTCCTGGCTTTTTTGAAGCAGACTTTCGATCGGCTCAATCGTGAGGCGCGGATCGTTATACTTAACACACCAATCGATATAGAAATTATTGTCGGCGTCGACAGGGATTTTCACTGTTCGATCGATTCCCTGAAGAGTGATGACATTTTTATCAACGACAGCCTTGTTCAGGTCCGCGTCGAGTTGTCGCGCCGCAAGAGCAATCCCCATGTGCCAAATGCGTTTGATCTCGTAAGGAATGATTTTTGGCAAAGGATCCGAGGGCCGTTCCCCCGCAATTTTAAAGACAAGCTCTGCGAGATCCAGCTGATGTTCGGCGTCCAGCTCGGTAGTTACCAGCCGCTCGCCCGGCAGATGGAACGTAAACTTCCGACCGCTCATTTCTGTTTTGTTCAAATCGAAACCAGCCTCGCGTGCGATTTGATTTAAAACAGGATGCCACAATCGGAAGTCGCGAAACGCCCGGGCGCGTCTAAGCACCCCGTCTGAATCTTTCTCCGCTGAGATGTCGGCAATACTGAAACAATTCGTCCGGAACAAATCAGGCGGTATTAGATTAGGCGTCGCTGCCAACAGAGAACCATGCAGTTCACGCGCAAAAAACTCATCGGACTCGAGCAGCGAATTGTCCGGCATGTCGACAGGTGCATGGTCTGGACGCAACTCCCCAAACAGAACGTCGAAGGCGACAGCTTTTGCTTCCTCCGCATTCAACTCCTTCAGCATCCTTCCATAAATATGTCGCGGCCAATAGAGGCCGTATTTGTAGCCAAGCGACCCGTCACTCACAGCGGTGATGCTGTCGTCACTGATGAAAACAAACGCCAGGTTCGTCGTTACCTCTGACGATAACGCCGCTGCCCTGCGAACCCGGAGATCGTAAGTGATCCACTCCAAACGCCGGAAGAAGTCGAACTTCGGAAAATAGTTGGGAAGTATTTCCAACGCACAGACGATAACGATTACCGCGATGGCGATAATGATGGGGATCAACTTGATCGGCCTGCGGTTCACCGCCCTCAGGATAAACAAAAAACCCAGAGCAACTCAAGGTCGCTCTGGGTTGAAAGTGCCTTCGTCAGGCCGTTCTACTGCGGAAACGGCTCAGAAGGAGATGACGACTTTGGTGACGACGGCTC
>CBHWET010000575.1:0-2350 GCA_966112985.1 uncultured bacterium
GGCAGCAGCGACATCGAAACAAGGCCGAAGCCAAAACCGGTCAATCCCTGCACGAACCCTGCGCAAGCAAGAATGGCGATGATCTGGGGCCAATGCATCGAAAGGATAATTTACGGTGGTGTCCGTCGCTGACACAAGCAGCAACGTGGTGTGATCGTATCAATACTGTGGTTTGCCGCGAACCATTGCCGCTTCGTGTTTGGCAATTTCACGTTGCAGGTCAGCAACTATGTCACCGTGCTGAGATGCGATATTAAAATGTTCGCCGGGATCACTTTCGAGATTGAACAACAACGGAGGATTTTCCGGGTGAGGCGGTTCTTTGCTGTATCCCATATACGTCATGACGTGGAGCTTGTACGGCCCCTTCCGCACAGCGAAGAGCTGGTTACCATTGTAATAGAACATGGCTTCACGAGTGCTCGGCTCATTTTGGAAAAGTATCGGCGCAATATCGAAACCGTCGGTGACAGAATCTTTCTTCATCGGAACACCGGCGAGTTTTGTGATCGTGGGGAACAGGTCGAGCGTCGACGCCACATGATGTGTTGTCTGCCCTGCTTTGATTTTCTTAGGCCACCACGCGATGCCCGGTTCCCGCATTCCCCCTTCCCAGGTGCTGTTCTTGCCGCCTTTCAAAAGACCGGCCGAACCGCCTGCAAGGTCTTTCACGAGCCACGGTCCATTGTCACTGGTGAAGAAAACGAGAGTGTTGTCATCGAGTTTCTCTTTCCGGAGTGCCTGCAAAACTTCGCCGACGCTCCAATCGATTTCCTGGACAACATCGCCATAAAGTCCACGCAAACTTTTATTCTCAAATTCCTTCGAACGAAACAACGGCACGTGCGGATACGTGTGCGCGAAATAGAGGAAGAATGGTTTGCGCTTGTTCTCGTGGATAAACTTTACCGCCTCGGCAGTGTAACGTTTGGTCAAAGTCCGCAGGTCCGTTGATTCTTCGATGATTTTGTCATCGCGCAGCAATTTGTCATTCCACCATGCAACATCCGGGTCGAGACGCCTCGATGCGTCTTTCGGAATTCCGCTCGCCGGTTCCATGTCGTTGGAAAACCGCAAACCGTAAAAGTGATCGAACCCATGGCTCGTCGGAAGATATTGCGGCTCATGACCCAGGTGCCACTTACCGATCGCCATGGTGGTATAATTCTGTTGTTTCAGCGCCTTAGCGAGGGTGACTTCATCGGTCGGCAAACCGCCGGTGGACGTTCTCATCAATACGTGTCCGGTCATCGCGCCCCCGGCCATGCCAGTTCGGACCGGCAATCGGCCCGTTAAAAGCCCCGCGCGACTTGGCGTGCAAACGGTCGCGCAGACATAGAAGTCAGTGAAGCGCATTCCCTCGTCGGCCATGCGATTGAGGTTCGGCGTCTTGATTGTAGGATGTCCGTAACACTCCAGGTCGCCATATCCCAAGTCATCCGCGAGAATGATGATGAAATTCGGTGACTTGGATCCAAACGCAGAGACAGCCAGGACGAAGCAAAGCGATAACACGACGCGGAGTTTTGGCATCATAGGATGAATCGATAGTGGAGCGAAATGGCTCCAAAGTTACAAGAAAGTTGATGTAACTCTACGCGGCGTTCGTGGCTCCCGCTCGCTTTTGCATAATCCATTGAAGCAGATATTGCAGTCCAAATCCCGGCGCCGCCCCGATCGCGAACGCCAGCAGCAACTCGTATTTGCGAACGCGTTCGTGTCCATCGATCCACCACGCAACCGCACCGAACCCGCCGAGAGCCATGACAACGCCAATCACCGCGCCCGCAACGACCGGACCACGTCCCCAGATATTGAGAATACCACCAACCAAACCAGCGACACCAACGACGGCACACAGAATTGTTTTCGGAATTTCGATGCCAAACAGTCCCCACGAGAACAAAGCCGCTCCGACCGCGGTGCCAATAGTTATATACGTGCCAATTTTATTGAGCTGTGTCTCATCAAAGCCCCAACCGTCATTGCCGCGCGCTTTCTTTTGTGGCGCCCGCGCGCCGGCAGCAGCAATCGGTGGAGGAGCTGCTGCCGCTGGAGGGACGGAGTGCGTAACTGCTTGAACCTTTAATCCCGATGTTGGAACAGCCTGCTGCGGTTGAGCTGCCAAAGCTTGTGCAATGTACTGGTTTGCGGCAGCCGTGCCATCCATGCCGCATACGGGACAGCCAATCGGAGAAGGCATGCAGCCGTTCACTGGCTGAACATCAAACGCGTAACGTTGGCCACATCCACATTCGATTTTGACAGGAATCAACATAAGAGCCCTCCAGGTGTTTCGCGGAATACGCTGAGCTAAAATCCACAGCAGAAAAATGTAAAGTTGAAAACC
>CBHWET010000576.1:0-2346 GCA_966112985.1 uncultured bacterium
AATACGCAGCCAGGACGAGGCTGTTGAAATTCCAACTGTGCATCGGCCACTGCTTGACCGTTGCTCCGCCGGTTTTTTCCAGAAATGTTTTTAGCTCGGGAGACTCAAGTGAACGCGTCAGAAGTTGCTCCGCGTTCCGGGAAACATCCAACGGTCTGGGTTCGTAATGAACGCAACCAGTGAGCAGCGCACAAACGAGGATGAAGGGCGAAAAACGCACGTTCGTGGGTTACTCAATCGGAATCGCCCCGACAAATCAAGAGCAGCCCACGCTTGGTAGGAAACCCCAAATCTTCCTTGCGTTTAGGAAAAGACATTTGCATGTTCGCGCATGGCAATTTCGCAGGAATTTTCTTCAATCGACGGAAATTTTTACAAAACGGCCGACGCGTTCTTTACGGCCTACAGCAGCCTTGGCCTGACCTTTGACGACGTCACGCTGGCAACGCTTTATTCTGAAATCCTTCCGCGCGACACTCAATTGGATACCCGCCTGGCCGATGGACTCGAACTTCATATCCCGATTATCTCGTCAGACATGGATACTGTCACCGAAGCCCGCATGGCCATCGCCATGGCCCTCAACGGCGGTCTCGGTCTAATCCATTACAACATGCCGGAGAAGCAACAGCTCTCCGAAGTCAGCCGTGTGAAGAAGCATATTCACGGATTGATCCAGGAACCAGTGAAGGTGGCGCCGGAGCAGTTGATCGGCGACGTCCTCGACATCATTGATAAACAACGCTTCGCATTCAGCACCTTTCCGGTGGTGGATTCGACTGGAAAACTGGTTGGCCTTCTACCGGGTCATGTGGTGAAGCCGCGCTATGCGAAACGCAAGGTCGTTGATGTCCTTGCCCCGCGCACAGAAGTCAAAACGATCAACCGCAAGGAACTCGGTTCCAATCCGATTGCCCGGGCCGACAAGTTTTTCACAGCGAATCCTGGCATTCATAAGCTCCTCGTTGTTGATGACGAAGATCGTTTGCATGGCCTGTTCACGATGAGCGACGTCGAGCGCATCACCCAGGAACGCAGTGCACAATTTAAACCAGCTCGTGACGCGCACTTCCGCCTGATCTGCGGTGCGGCTGTTTCAGCCACGCGCAATGCTTTCGGTGAACTGGACAAAAAGCGGATCCTCGAACACGTCAGCGCGCTTGTTGAACGAGGTCTCGATGTCGTGGCGGTGTCGACTGCACACGGCCATACGAAGGGAGTTGGTGAAACCGTTAAAACGATTCGCAGCGCCTTTCCGAAATTGCCGATTATCGCCGGTAACGTCACGAGCGGCACTGGCGTGGAATTTCTCGCCGACTGCGGAGCCAGCGCGATCAAGGTTGGCCAGGGCCCTGGCTCCATTTGCACGACACGCATCGTGGCCGGTGTCGGCATCCCACAATTGACCGCGCTCTATGTCACGTCGCGTGCTGCGGCGAAAAAGAACGTTGCGATCATCGCCGACGGCGGCATCACGAAATCGGGTGACATTGTCAAAGCACTCACTTTATCCAATGCGGTGATTTGCGGCGGCCTGCTTGCCGGCTGCGCGGAAGCTCCCGGACAGATGATGGAAATCGGTGGCAAACTTTATAAACAATACCGTGGCATGGGCAGTATCGCCGCCATGAAAGCTGGTTCGGCAGCCCGTTACGGTCAGACGGCCGACTCCGCCCGTAAACTCGCCGCTGAGGGTGTTGAGGCATTGAAAGAAGTCTCCGGCTCCGTCGAAAGCATTCTGACGCAAGTCATCGGTGGCATTCAGTCCGGCATGGGATACCTTGGCGCCGCCAATGTCGCGCAACTCCGTGAGAAGGCGCGTTACATCCGTGTCAGCCCGGCCGGCCAGCGTGAAGCGGGCCCTCACGACATCGTCGAAGTCAAAGCAGGAGCTTAGTCGATCGCTTCAAATCATGGCAAATTTTGAACTGAAGCGTTTCTCGAGCGACAAGGAACTGGCTCACAGTGCCGCCGAACAATGGCTCTATTGCGTAGCGGAGGCGAACGCCCTGAAGCAGCCGCACCTCGTCGCATTATCCGGCGGACGCATCACAAAAGCGTTCTTCGCTGCCGTGGTTGAGCTATCTCAACGGAACGGAACTTCACTGGAAAATGTTCATTTCTTTTGGGCCGACGAACGGTGTGTTCCTCCCACAGACCCCGAGAGTAATTTCTATCTAGCTGATCAATTATTATTTCGGCCGCTGCAGATTCACCCCAGCCAGATTCACCGCTTGCGTGGAGAGGCCGAGCCTCGCGTCGCCGTGGAATCCGCGGTCTTTGAACTCAACTCGATCGCCGTAAAGAATCGCGCTGGCAAACCGGTCCTCGACATTGTCTTTTTGG
>CBHWET010000577.1:0-2343 GCA_966112985.1 uncultured bacterium
TCAATAAAACCAATGAATGATCGTGAAAAGAAATTGGAAGCCCTTGGCTACCCAATCAATAAACGCGCACCGGAAGGCAAGCTGGTCGATCCTCTCGCCGTTGCCGGAAACATTCTTTACGCCTCGGGACAGGTTCCTTTCGATGGCGATGTCCTGATCAGCAAAGGCAAAGTTCCTTCCCAGGTCAGCATGGAGGATGCGACTCGCGCGGCAGCTCTTTGCGCAGCGAATGTCCTTCGCAGCGTTCACGCTCACGTAGGCCTCGAAAAAATTGAACGCGTTGTTCGCATGACTGGTTACGTGAACGCTGATGCCACCTTCACCGATTGCCATTTAGTAATCAACGGAGCTTCGAATCTCGTCCGCGAAGTTTTTGGAGATGCCGGTCGACACGCACGCACAGCTCTCTCCATGGCGCAATTGCCGTTGGGCGCAAGCGTCGAAGTAGAAATGATTTTCCAATTGAAGTCTTAACCTGTCCAAGTCATGCGATTCAGCCGAATTAAAGCCAAGTTGCGCCGGAACGAACCGGCGTTGGTTACTACACTGCATTACACCGATCCCACGCTCTATGAAATGACGAGCATGATGGGTTTCGACGGAATTTGGATGGACCTGGAGCACCACGCCTACAGTGTCGAAACCGCAGCCCGCCTCATGTGCGCGGCTCGCGTGGGCACCTCCGATATCGTGGCGCGGCCCGCGAAAGGCGAATACATGCGGATGGGGCGACTGCTGGAAGCCGGCGCCCAGGCGATTATGTATCCGCGTTGCGAAAGCGCCGAAGAAGCGGCCGAGGTGGTGAAGTGGGCGAAGTTTGCCCCGCTGGGCGAGCGCGGCGTGGATGGCGCGAATGCGGATGCACCATATTGCTGCATGCCCATGAAGCCGTATCTAAAGGTTGCAAACGAAGAGACCGTTCTCATCATCCAGATCGAATCACCGCGCGCGTTGGAAAATGCAGAGGCCATTGCAAAGGTTCCTGGCGTTGATGTTGTAATGGTCGGTCCCGGTGATTTAAGTGTTCTCGCAGGCATCCCGTATGAATTTGATAATCCTTACATAACCAATGCATTCAAGCGGGTCGCCAAGGCCGCGAAGGATGCCGGCATTCATTGGGGCACCACCAGCGGCAGCCCGGAGCACACTGCAAAATTGCTCGAACTCGATGCCCGATTCATTTGTCACGGCGCCGATATTGTGATCGTCAAACGCGGGCTGGAAGAGATTCAGAAAAACTATGCGGCGCTCGGATTTACTTTCGACAATCGCATCGCGGCAATGACCGCTGAGCTCGAAAAATCTTCCGAGAACCTTTACGCGAGAAAATAGAACGAGCTGCATGTCGCCGCGAAAAAAAATACTTATCGTCGGTGTCGGCTCAATTGGTGAACGACACCTGCGTTGTTTTCAAGCTACCGGCCGCGCCGACGTCAGTTTGTGTGAAGTGAATCCATCTCTTCGAAAAGCGGTTGCTGAGCGTTATCAAGTTGCGAATGCGTTCGATCAATTATCGGCGGCACTGGAAGAAAAACCGGATGCTGCGGTCATTTGCACGCCGGCGCATCTTCACATTTCCATGGCGCTCGCGGCGGCCGGAAGAGGTATTCACCTCCTGATCGAGAAACCGCTCAGCACAACTCTCGAAGGCATCGAGGCGCTTCAACAAGAAGTTGGTCATAAAAAAATTACGGCAGCCGTTGCTTACGTCTATCGCGCGCATCCAGCTTTGACGGCGATGCGGCAAGCGATCATGAGCAGACAGTTCGGCCCCCCCGTAGAGATCGTCGGCACTTTCGGCCAGCATTTTCCGTTTTATCGGCCGGCGTACCGTGAGACGTATTACAAAAGCCACTCTACAGGAGGCGGCGCTGTGCAGGATGCCATTACTCACATCGTCAACGCAGGCGAATGGCTTGTCGGTCCGATCAACCGGCTTGTCGCGGATGGCGCGCATCTCGTACTTGAGGGAGTTGATGTCGAAGACACAGTCCACTTATTGACGCGACACGGCAATATCCTGGGTTCGTTCACATTGAATCAGCACCAGGCGCCGAATGAAGGATGTCTTACCGTGATCTGCAGCAAGGGAACGGTCCGCTTTGAAATGCATAACAGCCGATGGCGTTGGCAAACCGAACCCGGTGACACGTGGCACGACGAATCCGCTTCGAAACTCGAGCGCGATACTCTGTTCACGCGTCAGGCTGATGCGTTTCTCGACGCGATTGATGGAGCACAGCTACCGCTTTGTAATCTCGAAGATGGACTGCAAACGTTGCGTGTAAATCTCGCTATCCTTCGCTCCATCGAACAACGTCAGTGGCAAACACTTTAATTCGC
>CBHWET010000578.1:0-2318 GCA_966112985.1 uncultured bacterium
AAAAAAGGCACCCTGGAGACCAGAGTGCCTTTTTGAAAGAAACGGAAATTACTTCTTCGCGCCGAGGATCGCGTCCTTGGCAGCTTTCGCAACGCGGAACTTCACGACGCGCTTTGCAGCGATCTTGATCGTTTCGCCAGTCGCTGGGTTGCGGCCCATGCGTGCTTTGCGGTTGACCAACACGAGCTTGCCGAGACCAGGAAGCGTGAAGGTGTTCTTGGCATTCTTGTACGCCAATTCAGCAATGTGCTCGAGAATTTCCACGCCAGCTTTCTTGGTGATGCCGGCTTTCTTTGCGATTTCGTCTGCGATTTGTGACTTAGTAAGTGCTTTTGCCATAGTAGTTACGTTTTTAGTTTGTCTCAGGAATTGCGTTCCTGATGGCGTTGAGTAAAGCGTTTCCTGCGAGCGCTGCAAGAGAAAACCGCGTTTTTATTGGAGATTTTTCACGCGACACCCTTTTCACCCTTGAAAGGACAACTGAATCTCGATGTTCTATTTCATTCTCGAGTGGTCGCGAGGAGTTCTCCGTCCGTCGCTCGCAAAATTTCTATCTTCAAATCAGGTTGCAAATCGAGCACTGTCGCCGATTATGCGCGGGAAAATCCTTTGGCTTGTTTTATTTTTGACGTTTATGAAAGCAAACGCGGCAGTGAAAATGGAAAAAGTTTCTTACGGCGGCTGGTCCAGTTGCATCCAACTCAGCAATGGCAAAATCGAACTGATTGCCACTACTGATGTCGGACCTCGCATCATCAAGCTCGCCTTCGTCGGCGGGAAAAACTTTATGAAAGAGTTTCCCGACCACATGGGCAAAACTGGTGGCGATCAGTGGCGCAGCTTTGGCGGTCATCGTTTCTGGCACGCGCCGGAAATTCGCCCGCGGACTTACGCGCCGGATAACACGCCGATCGAATACCAGTGGGACAAGAAAACTTTAAAGCTGATTCAACCCGTGGAATCGAGCACTGGCTTGCAAAAAGAAATGTACGTGACCCTCGATCCGAAAGCCAATCGAGTTCAGGTCGTGCATCGCCTGACGAACAAAAACCAATGGGCCGTTGAAGCCGCGCCGTGGGCGTTAACGGTTATGCAGGGACCCGGCCGTGCGATCTTTCCGCAGGAACCCGCGGTGAACCAATTGCTTCCGGTGCGTGCCCTGGCGCTTTGGGGTTACACCGATATGCGCGATGCCCGTTGGATCTGGGGAACCAAATACATCCAGGTTAAATGCGATCCGAAAGCAACGACTCCACAAAAGTTCGGCGCGATGAACACGCTGGGGTGGGGTGGCTATTATCGTGACGGCGAGTTGTTCCTGAAGAAATTTCCGTTCGACGCAAAGGCGACTTATCCGGATTTCGGTTGTAACACCGAATGTTATACTCGAGGCGACATGCTGGAAGTGGAAAGCCTGGGTGCTCTCCAGAAAATCGAGCCGAACCAAACGATTGAGCACGTCGAAGAGTGGAGCTTGTCGAAGGTTGAACTCGACGAGAACGAAGCGTCGCTCGACAAAAAAGTGTTGCCGTTGCTCAAGTAATAACGCTGCCCGGCGGAAATAAACCGAACTTGCGGTCGGTACGCGCCGTCAAATTGGTATGCGATATTTTCGCGCGAATCGATTTGTCCTCATGTTCCTCGCCCTGCTGGTCTTCTGCAGTGTGATGATCATTCGGCAATTGGAGGCGCGAAAGACGCGGCATATGGAGGTTCGGGAATCGTTTCTTCTGTTGTACACCCGTGGATATCGGCCCCAGGCGGAGAAGTTGTATCACAGGCTGATCAATGACGCGTTTAAGTTGAGTACTGAAGAATTGCAGAACGATGCCTCGCGCTTGCTGTTGCTTGTTGATCCTTCGTCAAAGGAATCGAATACGAACAATTTGCTCTGGAATTATTATTGGACGGTGAACAAGGAATTAGAGAAAAGGGACGAAACAATCCTCAAGCGGGCATTGCGCCTGGCGGATGAGGAGAAATAGTTTTTTTAGTGTAGGATTTAGCCTTAACAGGCGTTGACATTTTCTCTGTGATCTTTAGTGTACACACGTTTAGCTAACACAGCGAACAACCATGCTCCGAATCTGCCTTATCATTGCTATCGTTGCCGGACTAGCGGCCGCGGGACTTAACTTTTGGAAAGTGCAAGAAGTCATCAAGACCACGATGGCTGAGCGCGACGACGAAAAAACCAAGAAGGAAGCGGCTGAAAAGGATGCTGCTGACAAGAAGCAGAAGCTCGCCAAGACCGAAAAGGAACTGGCTGGCACCAAGAAAACTCTCGCCGAAACCGAATCTTCCCTGAAGAAAGAAAC
>CBHWET010000579.1:0-2283 GCA_966112985.1 uncultured bacterium
CGTTCCTCGACCGGTTTCAACAGGTAACCAAAAGGCTCGGTGATCTTCGCACGCTCAAGCGTCTTGTCGTCAGAGTAAGCGGTGACGAATACGGTAGGCGTTTTCCGTTCACTGTTGATCTTGCGCGACGCGGCAATGCCATCTATGTCGTCCTTCAGATTGATATCCATCAGGATGAGATCGGGAAGCGTTTCGCGTGCTTTTTGAATGGCATCAGCCCCCGTTTCGCAGCGGCCTATCACCTCATAGCCGAGTCGCTGCAAACGCCTTTGCACATCCATCGCAGTTATAACTTCGTCTTCAACGATCAGGATTCGGGCCTTTGTCATGCGTAGTCTTTCGGATTGAAAGTGATGTTAAATGTCGCTCCGCAGCTGTTCAGGGTTTGCAGTGTTCCATTGATCTGGCTGGTGAGCGCGGTGACGAGCAAAAGTCCCAGCGTCTTACTTTCTTTCAGGTCGAGATTGTGGGGCAGACCCACACCATTGTCGCGAACAGAAAGGAGAAACGTTCCTTGTTCAGGTCTGCGCAGCTCAATTGAAATTTCACCATTCGCGCGACCTTCAAAGGCGTGTTTAAGGGAGTTCGAAATCAATTCGTTGATAATCAATCCACAGGGAACCGCAGTGTCGATGCTGAACGTTACGTCAGGAATATCTATGTTGAATGAAATTTGCTTCGTGCTGCCAACCAGGGACGAAGCGAGATAGGACGTAAGATTTCTTGTATACTCGGCAAAATTGACCCGCGCGACATCATCGGTCTGGTAAAGTTTTTCGTGAATGAGGGCGATTGTTTTTATCCTGTCCTGACTCTCGTTGAATAATTCAAGAGCGCGCGGATCTTCGATGTAACTGGCCTGGAGATTGAGCAGACTCGTCACCACCTGGAGATTGTTTTTGACACGATGATGCACCTCTTTCAGCAGGACCTGTTTTTCCTTCAGGGCTGCCTCCATTTTTTGCTCCCATTCTTTTTGTTCAGTGATGTCGACGATAGTTCCGACATATCCAACCAGCTTCGAATGCGCCGTCGCGATCATGCAGGCCCGACATTGCACCCATCGGACCGTGCCGTCCTTGTGTTTGAAACGGAATTCTTGTGAAAACTCGCGACGCTGCTCTGCGTGCTCCTTCCATTGTTGGAAAACGCGAGGCGCGTCGTCGGGGTGGAGAGCGCTCGCCCAGCCGTCATTAAGACTTTCTTCAAAAGATAGTCCCACGATCTGCTGCCACCGTGCGTTCGTATAGAGGCAATTGCCTGCAGCGTCGGCTTCAAAAATGCCGACGGGTGAGGCGCCGGCGAGCGACCGGAAACGTTGTTCGCTTTGACGCAGGGCGGCGTCGGCTTCCTTTGATTCGGTGATGTCGCGGACGAACATCGCGAACATTTTGTTTTTGGCGAAGAGAATTGGCGTGACGGTCAGTTCCACCGGGAATTCTGATCCGTCCCGTCGTTGCATTTTTAGTTCGATGCGCCGGTTTCGTTCTGCCGTCGTGTCGAATTCAATCAGAGCAGACGCATCGCCGCGCGGGTCCGAGCTGCTCCCAAGAATCACGTCCCCAAGAAAGTGTCCCAATGCTTCGCCGCGTGTCCACCCAAAGATCTGCTCCGCCTGAAGGTTCCATTCGGTGATGACGGCACGTTCGTCGACAGCGATAAAAGCGTCGTAGGCGGTGTCAAGAACGACACGGACGCGCTTTTCGCTTTGTTCAAGCGCCACCATTGCTGACGTCCGCTCTGCCAATAATGCTTGTTTGGCATCGAATTCCGCGGCGTGCTTGATTGCCGACGCCACAAGCCCGGCCAGAAGTTCGAGTGTTTGAACATCACGATCTGAAAATGCTGTTGCTTGCGAAGAAAACACCTTCAAGACACCAATTGGGCTTTCGGCGAATTTCAGTGGCGATACCACCAGTGAGCGCATCGCCATTTTGTCGCATGCCGCGCGGTCAACCCGCGAATCCAGGTGGCTATCGTCACACTTTAGCGTCTGGCCCGTTATAATGGCTTTACCGGACAGGCTGGTTGCTACTTTTACGCGCAAGCCAACGGTGGGTTCTGCACCTCGGCTGCAGGCGCGAAAGGCCATCTCGTCGATCTCACACATTTCGATGACGGCTCCCGATGCTCCTGTCAGTTCCTTGGCTCGTTCACAGGTCAGCGTCATCGTGGCCTCAAGATCCATGCAGATTTTTGCGATCTCCTGTTGCGTTGAAATAATCTTTAACCGGTGCTCGGCCTCAGCGACGACGGCCGCTTCGGCAATTCGCCGTTGCGTTA
>CBHWET010000580.1:0-2272 GCA_966112985.1 uncultured bacterium
GGCGATAGCAAGGTGTTTCCCAAGTGGAATTCGCTCGAAAAAACGATTTACCAGAATGCGACGCGCGTCTTCACGATGAGCGAACATGTGAAACGATCGGTCATCGAGCAATACGGCTGTGATGGCGGCAAAATCGCGTGTGTCCTCGCCGGCTGCAATGTCGAGCTAAAGCACGTGCCGCTCGAAAACGACAATTATCGCAACAAACACATTCTCTTCGTAGGCATCGAATGGGAACGCAAAGGGGGGCCCCTGCTCGTCGATGCATTCAAACAGGTATTGAAGAAGCATCCTGATGCGCATTTAACAATTGTTGGCAGTGCACCTGACGTGAATGTTCCGAATTGTAACGTCATCGGCGCTGTCCCGCTCGAACAGGTTCGTAGTTTTTACCCGAAAGCCTCTGTGTTTTGTTTGCCGACACGCCTTGAGCCGTTTGGAATCGTTTTCATCGAGGCGATGCTTTACCGCATACCAATTGTCGGTCCCCGCATTGGTGCTCTTCCTGATTTCATCGAAGACGGCAAAACCGGCAGGCTGGTCGCACCAAATAATGTCGACGAACTTGCCGCCGCATTGATTGATCTATTGGATAATCCCGATAAAAGCCGCCAACTCGCAGAAGCGGGCCATATAGCGGTGAAGGATCGATATACCTGGGAAGCGGTCGGTGCCCGGATCAGAGCGGCCGTTGATGCAACGCTCAAAGAGCAGCCGTCAAGAGTGAACTGCGCCTCTTAACCCGCGACAACGCTCTTTCCGACCGGCGGCTGTAGCAAATTTTCCCGCGTCTGCAGAGTCTTCGAATACGCCAATGCAGTCTTTCGCTTCGCATTTTTCTGCAATCCACCGAGGAGAATAATCCGAACCGTGTCCAACAGGATGAACAGGTCGAGGAACAAGCTCATGTGCTTCGTGTAATACAGATCGTATTCAAGCTTACGCTTCGCATCATCCACGGTATTACCATACGGATAGTTAACCTGCGCCCAACCGGTGATGCCTGGCTGAACCATCAGACGTTCGCCGAAATGTGGAATCTGCTGCGCGAGCGTTTCGTTAAACTCAGGACGCTCCGGGCGGGGCCCCACAAACGACATCTCACCACGAAGAACGTTAAGAATCTGAGGAATTTCGTCGATGCGATATTTCCGCAAAAAGCCACCAACGGGCGTCACACGCGAATCTTTTTTGCTCGCCGCCCAAACCGCACCGTTCTTTTCGGCATCGACTGACATCGTCCGGATCTTGATCACCTTGATCGGCTTGCCGAACCGGCCCGCACGAACCTGATAGTAAAAAATTGGTCCGGGAGAAGTCAGCTTTGTCAGAAGCATCCCAATCAGCATGAACGGTCCAAGGAAAATCAAACCAGCCAGTGAAACAAGAATATCAAAAGCCCGTTTGATCTTCTTGATGTAGAGCATGTGCGGAAGGCTGCTGGCATTCAAAAGCCATTCTGAAGTGATCAGCTCAAGAGGAACCGATTGATAAACTTCTTCGCATAAACTGATCAACGGCATCACCGTCACGCCCGAGTAACGCAGCTGACAAAATTGCCGGCACATCGCTGGGTCATTGATGCTCTTGTCGGTGCACAAGACGCGGCTGATATTGTGACGTTCCACCAACTCACTGATTTCGCTCACCCTTCCAAGAACCTTTGCTTTGCTGGAAGGTTGATAATTGTCGTAGCGGATGAAACCAGCGAGTTCGAGATGCTCAGACCAGAAGGTTTCAAAAAGTTCGCTTTCGAGTTCATCGAAAGGACAAGTAACGATCAGCGCCACGCGTTCGCGGTAGTTCTTCAACCGATGCAACAGGACACCGTGGTGAATCAGGATCGCGAAATAGCCCATGAAGCTGCTGATCAACATGATGCCGCGGCCGATTCGGGTGGAAAAGTTAATGTAAAAAATTCCCATCATGAAGCCGATGGTCACGAGAAAAGCGAGCGCAAGAATTAAAGCCCTTCGTGAAGGCGTATCGTTCGAACTGTGCGGGGAATACAAATTACAGATGTAAGTGACGCAGGAGAAAAACAAGGCGCCCATCAACATTCCCGGCCACAGCCCGCTCAACTTCTCCAGCCCTTCTGCCCCAAGGCGGAATTCCGTGCCCGCCACAAAAGCCAAAAACAAGAGGAGCGCGTCCACCACAAAGTGGAACGAGACGTTTAACCAATGTTTTTGCAATATACCGTTCGAATTCATCTCAAATGAAAACGGGAACTGCAACGGGCCAGTTCCCAAGGTTGAGCATCATCTCAACA
>CBHWET010000581.1:0-2247 GCA_966112985.1 uncultured bacterium
TAGCCATGGCAATGTTTGATGTCGACGAAATCAGCTCCGATGTCCCGGGCGATCTGCGCTGCCGCAATGTAGCTTTGGATCAGCTGTTCGATTTCACTGTCAGTGAAGACTTGCGCATCCGTCGTGACGTGGAATTTTTTGTCCAGAATCGGATGGCGATACGCAACGCGTGGTTCGAATTTCTTTTTATCGTTCGGACGACAGAAACGTCCTGAATGCGTGAGCTGAAAGCCGATGACAAGATCCTCAACTGTTCCATAGCGTTCACGATGTGCCGTCATCAACGTGTCGCGCAATTTGGCGATACCCGTTTTGTTCTCATCGTTGATGATAAGCTGATTGGGATTTGCCCGGCCGTCGGGGCGGACGGCCATTGCTTCGCCGCCATAAA
The DNA here is from genome assembly GCA_966112985.1 of uncultured bacterium. Classification (GTDB taxonomy): domain Bacteria; phylum Verrucomicrobiota; class Verrucomicrobiia; order Limisphaerales; family JACDHS01; genus CBHWET01. Next base: position 392 of record CBHWET010000581.1, read on the forward strand.
TCATTTTGGCGCCGCTTTCGCCGAAACGTTGCCATCGACGCAGCATGTCATCGGTGACGCCGCCCGTGGTCGTGCCGTCCCAGCCTTCCATCGGATGAATGGCGATGCGATTGCCGATTCGTTTGCCGTTTACCCGAATGCTGTCAATCGGCTTCGCCAATGGTGAACCAGCGCCGGTGTCGATTTTGTCGTCGCATGGCAGTTCCAGCTTCAGGGCGGCGAGGTGCTTGCGAAAGTCAGCGACGGTTTTCAGCGTCGGGATACGAACGAGTTTGAACGGCTGTTCACTCATAATTTTGGACTATTCCGAAATTAATCTGACGTGGGAAGGCTGATTTCGTTCACGGAACTTTTCAAAAAGCCGGTCGCTGGCGAGCGCACGTGCCGGAGCGCGGTATCAAAATTGACATGAGATGTGTCCAGCGTGCGAATGAACTTTCTTTTGAATCGCCATGACCTTTGCTCCGTCTTAAAACCAACTCCATCGGTCCAAGGGTTCTGCTCCCCTGCAACGAACACCTTATGAATTATACTGTGTCTCGATGGCCGTTACTTTGTGTGATGAGCTGGCTGGCCTTCGGCATTTCGATGGCGTGCGCCGGAAAACTGGAACCAATTGTGGTTCCGCTTTCGACCAATTCACCCGAACGAGCCGCGTTTTGGGTCGAGACGTCTCTGAACAGAGTGTTTCCGACATCCGCGCCCCGAACCACCGATCTCTCTCTTATCGCACCGCGCAACAGCCGAATCGCCTTCCAGGCATGCCTGCAGAACGAAAGTCGCAAGGCGCTCTACGTCGATTGCAAAATATCTGGGGCTGACGACCTGAAGCCGCTGGTGCGCCTCGTTGGTTTCGCCCCGGTCTGGCATCATACGTATAACACTGCGACAAATGAACTCGACGGAGTTGGGCGCATTCCGGGTCTCGTTCCTGATCCGCTCTGGCCCATGAACCGCGCCAACGCTGGCGTGAATGAAACGCGTTCGTTCTGGATTACGCTGAACATTCCGGCTGACGCAAAGGTCGGCAAACATGACTTCAAGGTGCAGCTTGCCATCGATGGTGGCCAAAGTGTGGAGTTACCCATCTCTATTGAAATTGGCGGCCTGGTTGTGCAGCCGCGCAAAGATTTTCCAGTGATCCATTGGTGGCGTGGCGAAGCGACATGGGATTATTACAAAACGGGGATGTTTGAAGATGAACGCTGGTGGAAATACACCCGCTGGCAATTGGAGGACATGCTTGCTCACGGTTCGGACGTCGCTTTCATTCCAATCTTTTTCGAGCGGCGCGAAACGTTTAAACGGCCCTGTCAGCTGTTGATCGTCAATGAACCCACACCAGGCAAATACGAATTCAACTTCTCACTGGTGAAACGCTTCCTCGATATGACGAAGGAGATCGGCTTTAAGCAATTTGAGTGGCAACACTTTTGGATCTACTGGGGCGTCGATCATCCGATGCGAGTTTACAAAAAAGAGGGTGACCAGTATGTCATGCTCTGGAAGCCAGACATCAGCGGTTTTTCTGATACGTATGTAAATTTCCTGAAACAATTCCTGCCCCAGTTCCACGATTTTCTGCAAAAGGAAAACGTCCTCGATGCTTCGTATTTCCATCTGTCCGACGAACCCGGCAGTCAGCACGTCGCCAATTACAAAAAAGCGCGGGAGCTGCTTCGGGAATTAGCGCCATGGATGAAAGTCATGGATGCACTCAGTGATATCGAATATGGCAAGCAGGGATTAACGGACATACCGATTCCGATGGTTAGTTCGGCGCAAAAATACATCGAAGCTAAAATCCCTCACTGGGTCTACTACTGTTGCGCACCGCAAGGGAATTGGCTGAATCG
>CBHWET010000582.1:0-2247 GCA_966112985.1 uncultured bacterium
TACCATTGAACGTAAGCACCTGGCCACTTGATGGCGCAACACCACCCCAGTTATCACCAGTACTCCAGTTATCATCCGTACCGCCGCCCGTCCATGTCTGTCCCGAAACGATCGGTGGCGACACGAGGTTCAGCACGAACGTGTCATACGTCGCAGCCGCATTGCCCGCGACATCCCACATGATATAACGCTGACCGCCATCCAAACGCCATACGTTCTGAATACTACTGTCACTCTGCGTGTCGTAGATCGCATTGGTTACTCCCGAAACGACTTGATACACCTGAACACGCGAATTGTAATTTGTATCCGTCTCCGGCCCGGCATCGGTGACTCGCACGATGAACGAGAGTTCCGTACCGAACGTGCCCGCATTCGTTATCATGACGCTGTTGATATCGACCGCTGCAGGCGATGAAAGAGCGTCGATACGCTTTTGCACCGCATAGGTAGTGTCGGCCGTGGCCACACGATAAAGCTGGATACCAAAGTCCCAAAACGTCGCGTCCTTTTCTTCTGTTCCAAGTCCCAGCGAGAAACGTTGTGTTCCCGCTGAATCGTTATCCATGTTGATTTTGATTTCGTAAATGGATGGGTTTGTGGGAGTGGCGGCGGCAACACCGAGCACGGGGCCGAAGTCAAACGGAGTGGTCCCGTTGGCAGATAATGTGAAACGGCCTGAGTTCGCAGCCGCAGCAACCTTGAGCTTGTTGCTGCCGATTGTGTAACTGTTCGTGGCCTTAATGGTGCCGGTAGCGGTTTGAATGTACCGTAAATTGGCCGCGCTAGTTCCGCTAAGACGCGTCGTCGGTGGATTGATTCCGGAATTCACACCGTTCGTCAGGGCGAAACCGGAGTTAACATTCACAGCCGTGTAATTGTCCCTGACAATCTCGACGCCGTGAACGAGGACACAGGAAAGGACCAGCGCCACGCCGGTCAGCAGCTTCAGTTTATTTGCATTCATGTTTGCGCACTTTCTATCGGGTTTACGGATAAATCGTTTTATTTAGGCATCGTTTGCCACCAGGCGATTACCTGGTCGGCCATCAAATTTGCCAACGAGCTTTGACTGCCGGAAAGATCAGTCGTTTCAAAGGGATCAGAATTAAGGTCGTAAAGTTCTACAGCTGACTTTGTGTAATCAGTCAGCACTTTCCATTTGCCACTGCGCAAGGCGAGTGGCGGAGCGTGGTGATAGTTGCCAGCGGCCGGTCCCGCATCATTGATGAACCACCAGAACATAGACTTCGTTCGAGTCTGATTTTGTCCCAGGATTGCGCCACTCATGTCTTCACCATCGGGTAGGTAGTTCCCAGGCAACGGCACCTGCGCCAACGAACAGAAGGACGGCAGGAAATCCACACCGCTCAACACAGACTGCGAATTAACAACTCCCGCCGGGACGTGCCCAGGCCATCTCACAATGAATGGAAGACGTGTCCCGCCCTCATATAAGCTTCCCTTCCTGCCTCGGAGACCGCCATTGCGTGCGAGCGCAAACGCAGCTGAACCATCGCCCGGCGCACCATTGTCGCTGGCGTAAACCACAATTGTATTCGTAGTCAGTCCGAGATTATCGAGCGCCGTGAGAAAACGGCCAATTTGCCGATCCAGATTCTCAAGCACGGCATAAAACTTCTGCTCATTTGTATTTGAGGTAACCGCTGCATATTTCGTCCAAGTTCCCGCTGCCGGAAGCCACGCAGTATGAACGTCATTGAACCAAAGATTGACGAAACACGGATCGTTCGTATGAGCTGCAAGGAACGCCACCGCTGCATCTACCTGATTCGAAGCCGCCTCAGCCTTCGGCATCCACTCGAGAACTCCTTGCTTCAAGTTCGCGTTCAACGTCGAAAGACCGTCACCTTCGAACAAAATCCTGTTTCCCAATCCTTCGAAAGAAACCTGTGATTCATCAAACCCGTACGCCTGTGGCAGCGGTGAATCATCCACGTTGCGCCCCGCATCAAGATGCCATTTACCAAAGTGGCCCGTCTTATAACCCGCCGCTTTGAATGCCCTCGCAATCGTCGGCGCCTGAGGATCAGCAAAGTCCGCCATGTTACGACTGCGGTTAACGCTCTTGTTATCCAGGTAGGAATTGATGCGCCACCGGGCCGGATAGGAACCTGTCACCAGCGCCGTACGGGACGGGGAACAAATTGGCGATGAAGAATAATATTGTGTAAATCGCGTCCCCTCGGTGGCGAGGCGGTTGATATTCGTCGTCAAAACAACCGG
>CBHWET010000583.1:0-2226 GCA_966112985.1 uncultured bacterium
TCACAGTCAGAGTCACCGCGTAAGGTCGCAAAATGCGCGGCGATCATTGGGGAGAAACTCCAGTCGAGCAATCGCGTGGGGGCGCCGTGATGCTGCGCCGTCACAAGCAATTCCCAGTCGCTTGTGTTCGGCAATTGGAGAAACGGCCGGGCATAGCGCATAAAATTACGAAGAATATGTTCTTCGAGATGAGCTTTGGTATGCGGTGGATCCGTACCGCCGAGCCGGTCCAGAGATGTCAGTAAGCTCCAGCTTGTGTCGGCCACCCCGCGATAGATTGCATAAACCCTTCGCCGGCCGCTGACTGGATCACACTCGCGAGGTGTTGCCTGGTCGAGCAGATCACCAACACTTTTGATTTCGATTTCCTTAAACGCCCCCATCAGCTTGTTATTAATTTCCAACCGATACGTGGAAATAACAACGAGAGGCGAACCATCGGGTCTGTACCTAATTACAACCTATGACCAATGGCATCAGACCACGACGGCAGTTGCACGGAATGGACAAAACAACTTCACCCGATAGAAGCCACCGATTCATTGAACGAACTTCCTGGAATGAAAGCCCGCAGTCAGAACAAATCATTACGTGCAAATCGACCGGCCACGAAAGCGACCAGCAAGAATCGAGTTGTCGAGAAAGGAAACCCTCGAACTGGCGAAGGTGTCGGCCACCGACGAATCGGAGGAACCGCCGATCACGGTGCGACCGAAAAGCAAAACCAATAACCAGTTATCGGAACAGCTCGGCAAAGAACTGTTTCATCGCTTCCCACGAACGCTTGTCAGCCTTTTCGTTGTAGGCAACGCCCTTGGAATTATCGTTGCCTGCATTCCAGTCAGTAAATGCGTGCACTGCGCCGCCATAGGCGACTAACTGCCAATCGACTTTCGCGTCGCGCATTTCCTTTTCGAAGGCTTCGACTTCCTTGGGAGGAACATTCGGATCGTCACCCCCATGCAAGGCCAGCACCTTGGCCTTGATGGCTTTGGCATCGCCAGGTGTCGGACTCGAAAGACCGCCATGGAAACTGACAACACCAGCAACGTCGGCACCGCTACGGGCTAGTTCGAGAACGGTTGTTCCGCCGAAACAATAGCCGATCGCAGCGATTTTTTTGGAATCAGTCCGCTCATTCTTTCGTAACACTTCGAGAGCTGCATTGACTCGCCTTCGTAAAAGAGCCCGGTCGCCTTTGTACTTTCCTGCTTGAGCACCGGCTTCCGAAGGAGAGGAGGGACGAACACCTTTCCCATAAATGTCGGCCGCAAAAACGTTATATCCCATCTTAGCCAGCATCTCAGCCCGCTTTTTTTCGTAATCGCCAAGGCCCTTCCATTGGTGCACAACGAGGACCGATGAGCGCTTGCCGGAAACCGAATCGTCGAACGCGAACAAGCCCTCCAAAGTCGTATCACCCTCTTTGTATTCAAAAACTTCGGTACGGACTTCGCCGAAAACGCTCAGCCCCGACACCAGCAGTGCAAAAAAGATTTTTTTCATAAACAACCTGAAGCATTTCGTTGTTAACAATCTTCACGACCAACGGGCAAGCGAAATCATGTGCAGGAAAAAAGCCATGAACCGAGTGGTTCATGGCCTCCTCAAAAACGAACCGTTTATTGATTACGAGATGGAGAGGTGATGACCTGCCCCGGAGCTGACTGCGGCGTGGTTGTAGCGCCAGCGGCTCGGTTCATCTGTTCCATTTGGCGAATGACCGTTGAACTGACCCCGCGGTCGCGGAGAAACTGCTCTTGTTCGGTCGTGAGTTCGAAAACCTGATCCGTGGATTGTAGCCGGCTGATCATCTGTTGATCCGAAAATCCAGCCTGTTTCATAGCTACGACCTCATCGAGTGTGACGAATCCGTCATTGTTGAGATCAGCGGAGATAGCGTTCTTCGCATCCTGTGGCGTTGCGGGATTCTCCTGCGCTTTACGCGCAGCTTGAGTCGCGGCGGCTTCATCATTTGACTTACCAGTTCGCGAAGCAACCACATAACCGCCCGCCGCTCCGAGTGCACCACCGATCAATGCGCCAATCGCATGGTGTTTCGTCACTGCCGCACCAGCTGCCGCGCCCGCTGCACCGCCGATTACCGCACCCTGCTGATTGCGCGTGCCGGGCATGTTTTCGCAACCGATCAGAAACGCGACGAGGGGAACAATCAGGACTGATTTGAGAAAGATTTTCATAAACGCTCCTTTGGAATTCGTTAAC
>CBHWET010000584.1:0-2118 GCA_966112985.1 uncultured bacterium
ACCCGGTTTTCAGATACAGGCGTTGAAACAAACGGTGTCACAATAATTTTGACAGGAGCGCATCCCGCGACCGTCGCCAGCCCTGCTCTGTTTGGATTGGATAGCCACAGTCTCGCCCACGGTGCAAAAATTGATTCCACAGTGATCGCTTTTACGGAGAGTTGGAGCCGTCTTTTCCAATGGCGTGGCGAGGGAGAGATGCCTTTACAGGAACGAGAGAAATTGCGGTCCGTTGTCATGAACGCACACAAACAAGGGATGCGTGTACGCCTCTGGGGGACGTTAGATAAACCGGCTGTCTGGAAGGAATTGTTGGACGCGAATGTTGATTGGATTGGTGCCGACGATTTGTCGGGGTTGACGCAATTTTTGCGCGAAGCGAAAGGCACTCCTGTTTCACACGATGAATCTCAAAAACCGAATTGAAATAGTGGAAGGGAACATCACGAAGCAGCACGTTGACGCTATCGTCAATGCTGCAAACGAATCGCTCCTTGGTGGCGGCGGCGTCGATGGCGCCATTCATCGCGCAGCAGGTCCTGAGCTTTTAGAAGAATGCCGGAAATTGAATGGATGCGCGACGGGCCAGGCAAAAATCACAAAAGCCTATGCTCTGCCTGCAAAATTTGTGATCCACACGGTTGGCCCAATTTGGCGAGGCGGCGACCGCGGGGAAAATGACCTTTTAGCGTCTTGTTATCGAGCATCCTTTGCATTGGCGGTTGCGCACGGTGTGCGGTCGATAGCTTTTCCAGCAATCAGCACGGGAGCGTATCGATTCCCTTTCGAGGACGCGGCGCGGATCGCGGTAACGGAGGCAAAAACATTCCTGAGCCAAAACCGAGAATTTGAACGAGTGCGCTTTGTGTGCTACGGGCATGATGCTTGCAGCTACTATTTGCAGGCAATGGATGAGTTGCTACGGGGTTAAGTTGTAGCGACTTCGACGGGATACACCTATTTGACGAGTTTGGCTGAGGAGGTACATTTTGCCGAGGAGCAAATGCAGCATTCGTTCAATCATTGCCTCGCTCTCTACGCTGAAGATGATCCAGACCATTGTGCGTTGATGCAGCGCGCTTTTGACAAAGCGGGCATTGGGCCGGATCTCAGGATTGTTAACAACGTAAACGAAGCGATCAGCTACTTGTCGGGGACAGGGATGTATTCCGATCGAGAACGCTTTCCTATGCCCCTCATGCTTCTCACCGATTTGAAAATGCCGGGCAAGTCCGGGTTTCAGCTCATCCGCTGGGTGCGTGAGCATCCGGAATTCAAACCGATGCCCGTCGTGGTATTAACGTCGTCACGACATGATCCTGATATCGAACGGGCTTACGCCCTCGGAGCGAACTCGTTTTTGATCAAACCGCCGACGTTGCCGAAACTCACGGCCCTTATCGAAAATCTTAATTCCTATTGGTTGCACCTGGACGAGCTGCCCCATTCGTCGGATTAGTGGTATTTATTTTGTTAGCCGACGGAGAGACCGTGTGCCCACTCGGCTTAAACACAATACGGTAAAGAAAATACATACTAAACGAGAAAAGCCCGACAGCGATAATGGTTGCGACGACTTTGATGATTTTTGCCTGCGACATCATCTCTTCCGTTTTCGCTCGTTCCGATTCTTTGAACCGTTCAAATTCTTTATCCAGGTTGATTTGTGCAGCGGCTGGGTCCTTCAGCTGAACAAGGTACCACTCAAACTTTTCATTGTTTGAGAAAGGAACCGGCCTTTGCTGGAGTTCTTCCTTTGTCGCCGACCGAAACCCGACTTGTTTCCAGAACGGTGCAGTTTCCTGAGTCCATACACGGTACAACCCATGATTGGTCACAACGCGCTCGAGCCTCTCCCAAAGTCGAGGACGAAGACGGTCCGCCAACCCAAAGTCAGCGAACGTTTCGCTGTGCAGAAAACCGTCGTGCTGGTGAATCTGGATGCCTACTGCGCCCAACAGCTTTCCATTTTCTTCAATGACCTGAAATTCCGTCAGTCGTTTTTCTAATTGCACCGCCGGCAGCTGAACGGCTTCCCACAAGGCAATAAGCTGTGGAAGATCGTCGATATTCGCACGGCGGACCTGATAGGCGGTCATGAACTGAAATGTACAAAAA
>CBHWET010000585.1:0-2100 GCA_966112985.1 uncultured bacterium
TCGGTGGCAATGCAGGAAGACACGCGGCGCGAAGGTGATCAAATCGTATTCCTGGATTCGGTCAAACCATGGGAGAATATCCGGTTTCATGGTGAAGACGTTAAGGCGGGTTCATTGATTTGTGATGTCTGCGATAAATTGACCGTGGGGAAACTCAGTTTGCTCGCAGCGGTGGGAAGCAAAACGGTCAACGTTACGCAAAGACCCGTCGTAGGTTTAATCGCCACCGGGAGCGAACTGGTCGAACCCGGAGAACCTTTGGCCGAGGGTAAAATTTACGAAAGCAACCGTATAGGCCTGGCCAACATGGCCAGATCAGCAGGTGCGCTGCCTAAAATCTATCCATTGGTAGAGGATACGCTCGACGCTACAGCAGCAGCTTTAGAGACAGCATTTGCCGAGTGCGATTGTGTCATTACGAGCGGAGGCGTATCGGTTGGCGAATTTGATTTTGTAAAAGCAGCGTTCGAAAAACTCGGGGGAACGTTGTCGTTTTGGAAAGTAGCGATTCGCCCCGGCAAACCGTTTGTGTTCGGCCGTTGGCGTGACAAGTTTTTATTTGGCCTGCCAGGAAATCCAGTTTCTGCACTCGTCACGTTTACACTTCTCGTGCGCCCGGCGTTGTTGCGTTTGCAAGGATGCAAGAACACCACACCATTGACGAATGCCGGAATTCTCGCGGAGCCTCTGTCGAATGATGGCGAACGGCGCCACTTCGTGCGCGTTTCCGTGGATGGTTCAGGTCAGGTGCGCTCCTCAGGAGTTCAGGCATCGCACATCTTGTCTTCATTGAGCGAAGCTGATGGTCTTGTCGATATTCCACCAAAGACAACGTTGCCGAAAGGTGAACTGGTTTCGGTGTTGCGCTGGGACTGAACGACGTCTCCATTACGCGATCAGTTCTTTAATGACGCTTCCACCCGTCTGACTTAATTGTTTGAACCGACCAGCGTGCAGATAAGTTAACTTATTATCATCGAGACCGAGCAAATGGAGAATCGTGCAGTGAATATCCTTTAACGGACGGGCAACTTCGACGGCTTTCTCACCGACGTCGTCCGTTGCTCCGATAACATGTCCGGCTTTCACTCCGCCACCCGCAAACCACATCACCTGCCCTTTCGCATTGTGATCGCGACCAAATTGCATTGCGCCACTACGCACGCCATTATCTGGTGAGCGGCCGAACTCGCCTCCCCAAATGACAAGAGTGCTGTCGAGCATACCGAGACGTTTCAAGTCTTTAATCAATGCGGCAATCGGTTTATCCACGGATCGAATTCGTGCGCTATGCGCTTTCTCAATGTAGTCGTGAGAATCCCAGCCACCGGAATACACCTGCACGAAGCGTACGCCCTTTTGGACAAGCCGGCGTGCCAGCAAACAACGCCGTCCAAAATCATCAGTTTCCTTTTCCCCAATGCCATAGAGCGCCTTCGTTTCTGGCGACTCTTTTTCAATACTGATGATATCCGGAATCTCCGCTTGCATCCGAAACGCAAGTTCATACGAGTCCAGGCGGGCTGATAAATCTTCGTGGCCCGGGTGATTCTTCGCGTGCGTCTGGTTCAACTGCGCAAGAAGGTCGAGGTTTTTCCGTTGCTGCTCTCGAGTTACTCCGGCGGGAGGGTTCAAATCGAGAATAGGCGAACCGATCGGTCGCAACGGCGTCCCTTGAAAATGCGCTGGCAAAAATCCGTTCGACCAATTCGCCGAACCACCCTGAGGGTAAGCGCTTTCGGGCAACACCATGAATGCTGGCAGATTCTCGTTCACCGTTCCGAGACCGTAGGTTACCCAGGAACCGATCGCTGGATCGCCACCAAACTGATTCCCTGTGTTCAGATGGTACAACGCCGTCGGATGGTTCACGCTTTGTGCTACTGCGCCGCGGTAAATGCACAGGTCGTCGACGCAATCGGCAAGGTGTGAAAAATTCTCACAAATCTCTATGCCGGATTTTCCCGCTTTACGAAACTTAAACGGGCTTTGTACGAAGTAACGTTTTCCGCTGGACATTGCTGAAGCAAATTTGTCTTCGCGGACAAACTCTTTCATGTGGAGCTCAGCCAGCTTCGGTTTCGGATCGAATGTGTCAAT
>CBHWET010000586.1:0-2088 GCA_966112985.1 uncultured bacterium
GCTGGAAACCAAATGGTGTCGGGAAGACCGAACAAAACCTGTTCTTCCGGATGAACGAGCGGTAACGAATGAAAGAGGGCGTCGCAGAGGCCTGCCGGTTTCGGTTGCACGACATACGAGAAGTTCGCCGGTCCAAGACTGCCACCGTAGTACTCCATGATGTCGGATTTGCCTGGAGAGATGACGAAACAAATCTTCGTTGCACCGGCAATGATCATTCGTTCTATGAGGTACTCGCTTACGGCTCTTGGCCGTTCTGTCTCGCCATCGAGACGGCTGCCCACGGGCAACAACTCCTTTGAGAAGGCCAAAGGTTGAATCCGGCTTCCCGCTCCCGCCGCTGGAATAATTCCCCACATTTTACGCTCCAATTGTTTCAGTGTTCTGGCCGACTGCGTTTTCCAGAATGGTTTCGAGCTGTTCGGCCCTTACTGCTGCAGTGTGCTGTTCCAGAACCCGCTCGCGTGCGGCTGTTCCGATTTTTGCGAGCTCCTCGTCGGTTAATTCGATGCATCGGATCGCGTCCGACGTGTTACGTGCAATCAGGAGTTCGGAGTTTGGCGAGAAAAACTCATCCAGCCCTTCCCACCAATCGCTGACGATCGGCGTTCCACAGGATGCGGCTTCGAAAAGGCGGCCGGAGGGGCAGTACCCCATATCCCCCATGGCGCGCCTCGTAATATTGAGCGTCAGACGCGACGAACAAAAAAAGGCCGGGTGTTCTGGCGGCGGGAGGTGACGAACGAAATAGATGTTGTTTGTCCATGGGAATTCATGTGGGTATTGCGCACCGCCGATGACGAATTTTTTTTCGGGAAGCTGACGTGCGGCGGCAATGAAGAGGTCCTCCAGCACCTGCTGACGATCTACGGCATACGTGCCCAGATACGAGAGATCGCAACGGTACTGTTCAATGGGTTGAACTCGAAAATGATTGTTTGGATCAACGCTGCCGTAAAGCGGCGACGTTCGCTGTGCGCCGAGTTGGGCTTTCAGCTGTTCCAGGGCGGAACCACCGGTGTAACTAAGGACAAGGTCGAAATCTCGAAGCCCGCGAGGTCCGATGTAGCCGAGTTGTTCGCCTTTGCGCAGACGTTCAAGTGTCACGGGTGTATCAAGGTCGTAGAACACCTTGAGGTCGGCGGATGAATCAACGACCAAGTCAGAAGCGGCGACACCATCGGGACAATAAGATGTGACGATCGCGACGTCCGCAGATGCGATCTCTCTTTTTGCGCTGGCGAGATTCTCATCCCAATCTCGATAAAGGACCAACTGAACGTAGTCCGGATCAAAGAGGTCGCGATGCGCAGCGTAATATGGAACGTCACGCTCGAAGAAAACGACCTCGTGCCCGCGATTCGCCAACGCCCGACATAAACCCCGCCACAAAGTGGCGTGTCCGTTGCCCCAGGAAGAGCTGATTGTCAGGCCAAAAATGACAATCTTCATAGGTTCACAACTTTTCGCGCTGCGATTGTTTCCTCGCCCGCGCCTTCGTCTCCGCAAATGAACGCCTCCACCTTCTGACGCGCTTCGTAGTCGGTGAACTGTTGCGGTGGCGATTTCATGAAGTAAGACGAAGGGCCAACGACGGATCCGCCAATGCGGCGGTCGAGAGCAATTTTTGCACAGCGGACGGCATCGATGACAACCCCGGCGGAATTTGGAGAATCCCACACTTCCAGCTTTACCTCGCAATGAAGTGGAACGTTTCCAAATGTGGTGCCCTCCATTTTTATGTAGCACCATTTGCGGTCGGCGAGCCACGGAACATAATCGCTCGGCCCTACGTGTACATCTCCGGCTGGCATCGGATGACCGAGCTGACTCGTCACAGCATTGGTTTTGGAGATTTTTTTCGATTCCAGGCGCTCGCGCTCAAGCATGTTCATGAAGTCGGTGTTTCCGCCAAAGTTCAATTGATAGGTGCGATCGAGACGAACGCCACGCTCCCGAAAAAGATTGGCGAGAACGCGATGCGTTATCGTAGCCCCGACCTGAGACTTGATGTCGTCGCCGATGATCGGCAAGCAGCGATCCTCAAAGCGCTTTTGCCAATACGGCTGCGAAGCGATGAAGACAGGG
>CBHWET010000587.1:0-2064 GCA_966112985.1 uncultured bacterium
GATCCAATCGGACACAGCTTTTACTTCTGCGGCAGTCAGCATGTCGAAAGGAGGCATCGGAACGGTGCCCCATTGACCAGAACCACCGTGAGTAATTTGATGTGCAATCTTAGTCGGTCCTTCGCTGTTGCCTTTGTATTTGGCAGCGACTTCTTTGTAGGCCGGACCAATGATCTTTTTGTCCGTGGCGTGACAGTTTAAACATCCCATCTTCGTGGCAATCGCCTGGCCATCCAGACTTCCAGTTTTGGGCTGAACGACTTGAGTGATGACGGTATTGCTCGCCGCGTTTGTTTCGGTGCCGTAGTTTTTCGCGAGGTATTCCACAATCGCGTCCACCTGGTTCGTAGGAATAGGTGCAGCGTATTTCCCGATCATTTTATCGACGGCGCCCTTCCAGAACTTCGCTGGCATCGGCGGCTGCATCGTGACGTAATCGACAGAATGGCACGTCAGGCACTGCGCATTTGCGAGTTCAGCACCCGGCGCCGGTTTGTAAACAGCGGTTTCCACTGGCAACTGAATTTTTACAGGCTCGGCCTTTGCAGTAAATGCCACCAAAACCGTTGCCAACAACAAAAGGTTTTTCATGGGAACTAAATTAAGCGGAGAGAAGGTTGACGGTTTCGACGACGTTACGCATGTAACCGGGAGGGTTCCAGAGTGGATCGATCGGCTGGCTTTCACCGATACGATTGATCGCACGCACTTTTAATTGAACCTTTCCAGGCCGCGGAGAAGTAAATACGGCGCGCCATTCGCGGAAGGAATATTTACCGAGGTCAGCGCCAAGTTGCGCCGGGAACCAGCTCCGTGCACCATCCGGCGAAATCAGAACTTCAGTGATTCCATAACCGCCGTCGAAGGCGATACCTTTCAGCTGCGTTTCCTTACCGGTTTTAATTTCATCGCCGTCTTTAACATTCGTAATGAAGGAACGAACGTTATAGCGCTTGATGGGCGTGGTCTTCGACGGAGTGGTGCCTGCTTCAACAAAACCGCAACCGTTATCCGGGATGCGGTAAGCGGGGTTCATCCAGAAATTATTAAGCGGCTCGTCGACAACTGTGATTTCGTTCACATGCTTGACCCAATAGGTCCCGTAATATCCCGGAACGATCAGGCGCAGTGGAAATCCGTTTAACATCGGCAGAGGCTCGCCGTTCATCTCGTAAGCGAGCATGACTTCGCCATCGAGGGCGTGATCGAGCTCCAGTGCTTTGACGAAATCGGGTGTCTTTTCAACGACGGCCTTATCGAGCCCATTAAAAGTAACTTGTTTGGCGGTGGGCTTGAGCTTCGCCTTTTCAAGTACGTCTTTGAGACGAACGCCTTTCCATTTCGCATTGCCCATGGCTCCGTTACCTAATTGACCGCCGCCGACGCGGGGCTGGGAAAAGCCTCGGCCGTTGCCGGAGCATTGCAGCACGGCAGTGATTTCGACTGCTTCCAGCTTCTTTAAATCTGCAATCGAGAAAGACTGCGGCGTCTCAACCGAACCTTTCACTTCGACACGGTAGGTATCGGGATCAATGGAGAGCGGGATGTCCGCAAGATGGTAACGCACGAAAAAAGCATCGTTCGGTGTGATCACACCTTCATTGAAAACGGACATCGGCGTTTCCAACTGCGGCGGTCGCGTCGTCAGGCGGATTAGAGGTCGTTTTTGTGGATACTGCACCAACTGCCGCATTCCGTTTGCGAACGGCATATTGATGTTCTCACCTGCGAGGAGGTGCGGAGCGTTGGCAGCGGCCGCAGCGATCAAACCAGCAGAACGCAAAAACTGACGACGGTTCACAACAGCAGCCGACTTCGGAACTTTGGGCATGGCGGCGAAACTAAATAATCGCCGTAAGCCATGCAATGACAACATTGTGGGAGCCGTAACAGCGACGCCTCTTTTTTCCCCGAAGTGAATTCCCCCATTGTCCTAACGCAGGTTTCAGGGCGCATCCCGAGAATCCTTTCGGCGGTGACCGGATTGTTCCGCGAACCGCGCACTCCTATAACGGGTAACGAGAAAAGAAGTCCTTTGCCAAAAGGAAAACTATGAAAGCAAGC
>CBHWET010000588.1:0-2025 GCA_966112985.1 uncultured bacterium
CGGCGGAGCAAGTTTGCTAATCGACGAAAATAAATTCATTCGAGAGCAGCAAAGCCTGAGCGTATTTCTCCCACGCGCTGAGGGTCTGGGTATCTTTAACCGGCCCTTTAAATTCGTTGCGAGAATCCCATGCCATTTTCTCAGGCGGCGGCGCTCCATATTTGGCCTTCGTCACTTTGATCACGGTATTCCACTTAAAACTGTCGTTGGCGGGACTGCTGCGGCAGTCGGTGACAAAATCGATGGTGTGGCCCTTTCGCACTTCGACGGCCTGCACACTAGTCACGGTTCCTGCTGGCGAATTCGTCCATGAACCGACCAGACCGGAGTGACTGGAAATAATCCGGCCCGTAACGCCGTCGCCTTTGCCGGTAATGTCCTGAAGTGTTCCTTCAATGGAGATTAGGCCGTCGAAGGGCGACACCCAACGGCGAATAACACAATGAGCGGCGTCGCTGCCCGGATGGCCGCCGTCTCCATCGAGCATCGCATACGCGGTCGCAGGATCGGGAAAGGTTGCGGAGTTTTGCCAGCGTTTGCCGGTGAAATGTTTGAACGGATGGAACTCTTTGACGCGCTTTGTTTTTTCATCCACGGCACCGAAGCCGTACTGCCATGTTGCGTTGGTTGCTTTTAACGGTTGGGCAGATTGGTTCGCGATAAATTTTTCGCCAAGTCGAAGCTCTGTCCGGTCCGGATCGCGTTGGTAAACTTTGCGATAAAGATACGACACTTTCTGATCCTCTTTCGTGAGCTTATGAAAGTTGGTGCTGGAGATGATGGCTTGTGCCTGTTGAACGACAAACGGGCTGTTCAACAAAAACAATGCTTGTTGCGGGACGGTTGTGGAAAAACGTTGCGCGCTCGTCGTGTCAGGATTGGCGAAATCAAATGTCCGGAAAACTCCCGGGAGGTTTTGGCGGTCGATGAATCCGTAAATCGTGCGTCGTGGTGCAAACGGTTCTGAAATAATGTCGACCGGCAGGCCGCCCATTGAAAGATCGAGTTTGCCCGAAACATACAATAGCGAGTCGCGGAGTTCTTCGAACTCGAGACGTTGCCGGTTCATTTTCCAGAGGTAGACATTGCCTGGGTCGATTTGCGCATAATCCGGATTGTCGTTGCTGCTCTGTTGGTAGGTGCCTGAGAGCATGATCGTTCGATGCAGCTTCTTCAGAGACCAACCTTTGTCCATGAACTCCGCGGCAAGCCAGTCGAGGAGTTCGGGATGGGTGGGCGGATCAGAGCGTAGCCCGAAGTCGCTGGGAGTTTTTACAAATCCTTTGCCGAAGTGATGGAGCCAGACGCGATTCACCAGAACGCGTGAGGTGAGGGGATTGTCACGACTTGCAATCGCCTGGGCCAATTCGAGTCGACCGCTTCCTTTTTCGAACGGCTTGCGGTTCTCGCCAGCAAGGACTTTCAGGAATTGTCGCGGAACCTGCGGTCCTGGATTGCCGGCGTTGCCGCGAACGAAGACGTGAGGATTTACGAGGTCACCATCTCTAAGCGACATGGCACGAGGCAAGGCACCGGGGTGAGTGGCATCGAGTTCATCGATTTGGCGACGGAGTTCGGCGAGGTGCTGACCTGTCGGTACGTCGAACAAACGGTCGAGTTCACCGCGGGGCAGGTTCGGGGGGGCATCCGCGGCGTAAAGTACTTGTCGCACCGCTTCGCGATTTGTATCCGCGAGCTTTAGCTGCGAGACGTCATTGGTCAGTTTGCGTTGTGCTTCGGAAAACTTCTTCCACTCCGTATCGATGTCGGTGAGGAGTTTGCCGTAAGTGTCGGCAACGTCCTTGAGAGAAACTGGCGAGTTTGTAAAAGCACCGGCGACGACAGGATTAATCGAGTGATTGGTAGTTGCTGTAAGAGTCGAGAAAACGTTCTTCGCTGCGGTTGAGAAATTGGTTTCCTCGAGTGCGGCAAAAGCAAACCACGGAACGAAGATGTCATTGATCGATTTTTTCCAGCTTTCCAAACTGGACGTCCATCGTTGCAGAACGCCGTGATCGAGCTTGT
>CBHWET010000589.1:0-2020 GCA_966112985.1 uncultured bacterium
CCGAACATTTTCTTTTGGGAAGATTCAATCGTAGCTGCTACGTGCGAACGCTCTCTGGCATTGAGATGTTTCACGCGCCCGATGGTCAAGTGCGGATGGAACGCCCGTTCCTCACGCTCAATGTCCAGTTTCTCCATCGCATCGTCCAGCTGTTGTTTGATTTGACGCAACGGCTCAAGGTCTCCATTCAATCCGATCCAGAGGATGCGCGGATTACGAACGGTCGGAAATGCGCCAACGCCTTCCGCATGCAATTGGAAAGACGATTGCCCGCTCGTCGCACCAGCCACCGCGGCCTCGAATGCACTAATCCGGGCAGATTGGACGTAACCAAGAAAACTCAGCGTGAGATGGATCTGTTCCGGAATCGTCCACGCAACGGCGCCCGCCGACAGAGAATCCTTGAGATGCTCCTGCATCGCGGTGGTGTTTTGGACCGCTTCGTCCGACGGATAGATTGCGACGAACGCCCTGATCTTCTCCGGAACACCCGTTTCCATACTTAACAGAAGCACCGCCGCCGCATTTTTCCAGCCACTGTCTAGAAAAACCGGAGCGAATACAGATCGGCATCCTTCAGCACGAATCGGAGTTTCACCGTTTTACCGGCGAGGGACTTCACATCCGAACCACCCGTCCACGAAACAATTCGCGAGATTTCATCGCCGAGGATCTCCGAGCAATCCGCCAACGCGTATCCCGGCATCGGCTTGCCGCTTTCGTCCTGAATTTCGACCCGCAACCCGCCAGCGGCGCTCGAAGCGTAATTGATCTCCAACTTTCCACCGGTAAATGTAAATGGTTTGGTCACGAACTCGCCACCGCCATAAGGCGCACTCGCCGAAGCGAAGCCGTCTATTCGCAAGGTGTATCGCGCCAGGTGAATCGTCGGTTGCGCATAGTGCGACAGCCGGTAGATGAACATCTCGCGCTCATTTCCGGGGACAACACCGAGGGCGGGTGTATTATCGCGCGCAATCCAATCGTTGGCGGTCGGACCGGGCCGGATGAAGGCTTCCATAAAGGTCCGGTCATAATGATTGCCGCCACGGGTCGTCATAAAAATCGAGTCACTGGAAGCGACACGGTATTTTGGGTTATCCACCAGTTCCTTCGCCTGCTCCGCCGAAACGGCAACTTTGTCCGGGAAGAAACGTTTCGCCAGCCCGATGTAAATGTGCGGCGCACGGTAATAGGGATGCGTGCCGTTCGTGTAAAGCTGCTCGGGCGGGGTATCGCCGAACTCCATTTCCACCGGGGCGCTCCAATGAATGAAGTCTTTGCTCGTGGTCCTTGATACCCAGCGACAACCGTGTCCGTTAATCTGCTTAAAAATCCGGAAGTAACAGACGTATTGACCTTCTGTGGCAGACCAAAATGCGACATTTTGGGAATCGAAGACGCCCTTTTTGAACACCGCTTCCGGCTGCATCTCGGACCAATGAGTTCCATCGGCTGACTTGAAAGCATGCAGTCCCGTGTTCTGCAACCCGGCCAATGCTTTATATTTCTCCGCTGGTACAACACCCGGATTCTGATCGAGGAACGGGCTGAAGTTATGGGCAAAAGGAACGTTTGTCAGAACGATGTTATTGTCGCGACTGCCTTTGTAATCGAACAGACCCAGATTCGGCTTGGACCAGGTGATGCCGTCCTTGGATTCCGCGTAACAAACGCTTTCGTTCGAAGTGCCATCGTGAGTGGCGATGCCCAGTCCCCGGTAATACATCCGATAAAGCGGCCCATCCTTAAAAACAGTCGCGTAGCAGGACCATCCACCCTCCCATGGAGCATCGAATTTGATCGCCAGCCCTTGGCGAAGCGGTTCATGCATCTTTAACTGCACCCCTTCCATTTTATCGATGAGATATTTATCGACGAACAGTTCGCGACGGGACTCAAGGTGGATTGGATCGGCCAAAACCGTCAAAGAAAGCGCCATTCCCAGAAGCACAATTCGAAGCATGTGTTGCACGCGGCGATTCTTACTTTGATGTTAAACGCGTGGCCAGCCCGATTT
>CBHWET010000590.1:0-1992 GCA_966112985.1 uncultured bacterium
ATGTCGTTTCGGAGTGACGCAGGTAAACGGTCAATGATCTGGTGATTCATTTCTTTATGGATCGCCAGATAAATGAGAGGGGGTTCTGGCTGCTGACGGCAAATGTCGACGATCCGGTCGGCCATCATTTGGATGGTGCGGCGTTCGAACTCTAAACGGATATTATGGCGTTCTCCGTACGCGCGAGCGCTGGTTCCGGGCGTGCCACCGGCAAAGCGGCCTGCCTCGTCGGTCAGCTTGTCCGAAATTTTGCCATGTGAACTCTGCGGCACGAAGCTTTCCAATAATGTTACCCGTGGTTGGGGACTGTTTTCGTCATTAACGATTCGGAAAGCTTTGAAGTGGCCAAGATCAGCTACGAAAAGAAGTTTGTTTCTCATATCCGTTCCTCGCCAAAAACCTACGAGTGAATTGCCGTAAAGCAATCGGCAGATTTTGATTTTATCAAAAATCAGCTTATGCCTGAATACGGCAACGTGAAGTTCGCGATCTGTAACGAAATCTTCAAAGACTGGAAAATTGCGGATGCGATGGCGTTCGCGAAACAGGTTGGCTACGACGCAATCGAAATCGCGCCATTCACGCTCGCGGCTGATGTGCGGCAGATTTCACCGAAACAACGCGAGGAAATCAAAGAAACAGCTTTACGAACGGGGCTTGAAATCTCCGGGATACATTGGGTGTTGGTTCAAACCGAAGGGCTGCATATAAACCATCCTGATGCTGCGGTGCGAAACCGCACTTCAGATTATTTTTGCGATCTCGTTACGTTCTGCGCCGACATTGGCGGACGGTTTATGATCGTGGGATCGCCCAAGCAGAGGAATATCCTGGAGGGGGTTGCATTTAGAGAGGCCTGGCAGTGGGCGACGGAGACGTTCCGACCAGCGGTTTTGATGGCGGAAAAACGAGGCGTGATGATCTGTTTCGAGCCGCTTGCTCCGAGTGAAACAAACTTCATTAATTCGGCCGAAGAGGCGATTCGATTCACCAGACAATTCGGGTCGGACCATTTTAAAATCATCCTCGATGTCAAAGCAATGTGCGCTGAAACGAAGCCGATCGAGGCGGTCATCGCTGATTCTGCGAACCACGTTGCGTATTTCCATGCGAATGATCGGAACCTGAAAGGGCCGGGGTTCGGCGACGTGGATTTCAAGCCGATCGCTGGGGCTCTTAAGGCGATTGGCTACCAAGGTTTTGTTTCTGTTGAAGTGTTTAAGTTCGAAGAAGGACCTGAAACGATCGCCACAAAGAGTTTTGAGTATCTAAAGAAATGTTTTGGCGATCAGCGTGACTGAACGAGAACACGAAATCGGCCGAGGTGTTCGGGGCCAGTAAGAGTTTGGAATTGCTTCGTTGTTTTGGAGGACCACGTGGCTGCTTGTGACGAGCTGATCATCTTCTTGAAGATTTCTGTCAGGAATTGCGATTGCGTCGTCAGCGTATCGGTTCGTAAACCCTGAGATTCACCAGCTTTTGCGATGGCGTCGAAATTAACGTGAGCGGTGATGTCTTGCTGTCCGATGTTGCTGAGCAAAGTGTCTGTGACGCGATGCTCGGAGTATGCTCTGAGTGTTCCGGTTGTTTTGCCCGACCGAAGAAGTTCCTCGAGTGTGTATCCGTAATCAAATGTCACGAGCTTGCCGGAACGCAATTTACGTGCGGCTTGCCGCCACCAGTCAATGGCGCTGCGAACGATTTCGAAAACAAATTGGTCAGGCAAGTGCGCCAGTAATTCCTTTGGCAGATCAATTTCATCCGCCCGAAACGTTAGCGGTTGCAGCTGCCAGGCAAAATGATTGCCAGTCCATTGAACGCAGGATTCCAGCCATTCTTGTTTGTCGGCATTCCAGACAACGCGGTGGACGGGAAAGGCATCCAGGAGTTCGTTGGCGAACAGGACGCCGTCGAATTCAGGCAGCGAATCGAGATCGGAAAACCATTGCACTTTTGTTCCGAACCGGGACAGCTGCTGTTGTTGAATTCTCA
>CBHWET010000591.1:0-1971 GCA_966112985.1 uncultured bacterium
GAAAGAGCAACACACCAAGCTGCTGGTCGAGGTCTTCGCAGATTCGTATGAAATCGAGAGTGATGTCTTCGCAGTTCCTTAACTGCGCGATATGAGTGATGCGTTGTGGGGCCTTGAAACTAAACTTGAAGTCCCGCTGCACCTGCTCGCGCCATGCTCTCAGCAGTTGCACGGTCGGCATTCTATAATAGGTGTAATTTACTTCCGTCGTGTTAAACCGCGCGGCGTAGAACGGCAGCATCTCGTCGGGCTTAATTTTCGCTGGATAAAACTTTCCCTTCCATTCCGGGTATTTGAATCCGGATGTGCCGATGTAAATCATGGCCCGAATATAACCGATGCTTGTCGAAATGTCTGCGCCGGGTAGGATTCGGACATGCCACGCATCTTCTTCATCGTCGCACTCGTTGTCTCGGCGTTTACAAGTTTTGCTGAAACCAAATTTCAACGAACAGAGGACGTCATTTACGGTCGGAAATATGGAACGGCGTTGACGCTCGATGTTTTCCAGCCGGAGAACGCGAACGGTTACGGCGTGCTGTTCATGGTGAGCGGCGGATTCTTTTCCTCGCACGAAGCGGTCAACGTGGGCGCTTATAAGCCTTTGCTCGATCGCGGCTACACGGTTTTCGCCGTCGTGCACGGCTCACAGCCAAAATTTATTATTCCAGAAATCGAACAGGACATTCATCGCGCAGTTCGTTTTGTCCGGCACAATGCAGCGAAATACAAAATTAATCCGGAGAAGATCGGCATCACTGGTGGAAGTGCCGGCGGACATTTATCCCTGACAATGGGAACGCAGGGAACGAAGGGGAATCCGAAAGCGTCCGACCCTGTTGAACGCGAAAGCAGCGAGGTGCAGGCCGTCGCCTGTTTTTATCCACCGACCGATTTCCTGAACTGGAGCAAGGAAGGAGACGATGGCGTAGGCTTTGGGCCGACGATTCGGCACCAGGCAGCATTTGGTCCGCAAAGTTTCTCTGCAGTGGATCGTCAAAAACTTGGGAAAGAGATTTCGCCGATTTATTTTGTGTCGGCAAACATGGCGCCGACGCTTGTCATGCATGGCGATGCTGATGACGTGGTTCCTTTGTATCAGGCGAAGATGTTCGAAAAACGCTGCGCGGAAGTCAAAGCGACTTACAAATTAATTATTAAACCGGGCGGCAATCACGGCTGGCCGGGGATGGATGTGGACATGAAAACATTCGCGGATTGGTTTGATGAACACCTGCGCGGAATGAAAGCAGCGCAGAAGTAATCTTTCGAAGAACCGAATCAGAATGGACTCGTGCCACGTCCTGAGAGTACCTGCTGCGCGCTCTGCTTAGGCATTCCCGAAACTTTCACCAGTGCCGGTAAATACTTTGCGTCAAACTGCTCTGCCGAAAGATTCACCTGTTGCTGTTTCATTGCGACGTACAATCGTAGTAAACCAAACTGTTTTGCACCGATTGCCCACTGCAGCAGTTCAATGTCCTGGGAGCTGACAGACGCCGTTTTTCCATTCGATAAAGCGAGTGTCACATTGGTCGTGCCGGGATTCCAACGCACCGACGTATCGATGTAACCACTGATTGTCGTTGAAGAAAGCGCGGTGAGGAGCGGTGTCGTTACCATCTTCTCTTCGGCAAAGGCTCGCGGGCAAAGCAACACAGCGGCGGACAGGACAGCCGAATAGACAAGGGATTTCACGCGCTGGGCATGGTAGTAAGAGAATTGTATAAATCAAGTTGGATGTAGAGCGGTTGCCAAAAGTAATTCCGGAATGGTGAAGCAGAGAGCCGGGCAGTGCTAGGCGCGAGAGACGCGCATGTCCTTATGGACCTGTAAGGAACAAGCAACGACGCAATGCCCAGCTCCCCGCTTCAGCCGAAGGCCGGGGGTCTTTTTGCGTTTTGGCTTCGTTGTCAGCCTCGGCAAGATCCACCAGGGATATTGCCTTCGACCTCCGCCTCGCCAAAAATC
>CBHWET010000592.1:0-1971 GCA_966112985.1 uncultured bacterium
CGCGATGCCGCACATTCCGAAGGGCGTCGCGATCAACGATTACCTCCGCAAGTTTGGTTTCACGACTCTTGGCGCCGGGAAAATTTATCATTACCGCAATTACCGGCCTGAAGACTGGGACAAAGTCGTTTTTCCTTCAGACGATACGCTGCCGAATCATGAGGCAACCCGACGACCCGGGCCGTTTGGCTACCGGATGTTTACAGAAGAAAAACCAGATCAGAAGTTCAACGAAGAACGTGCTGAAAGCAAATTAGTCGATGCGCAAAGCGTGTCGTGGTGTATCGAGCAGTTGGAGCAAGAGCAGAGCAGATTCTTTCTAACCTGCGGCATTCATCGACCGCATACGCCCTGGGACGTGCCAAAGAAATATTTCGATATGCATCCTCTGGAGTCGATTGAACTGCCGCCGGTCATGAAAGATGACTTGTCGGACGTGCCTCCGGCCGGAATTGAATTTGCAAAGCCAAATGGGGTTCATAAAGAGATCTTGAAGATGGGCATCTGGAAAGATCGCGTGCGCGCGTATTTGGCCGCCATTTCGTACATGGACGCACAAGTAGGCCGATTGCTCGATGCGTTGGACAAATCGAAATACCGTGACAACACCATCATCGTGTTTGTGGGCGACAACGGATGGCACCTCGGGGAAAAAGAGCACTGGGGCAAATCGGCACTGTGGCGGGAAGCGACTCGCGTTCCGTTGATCTGGGCGGCTCCGGGCGTTTCGAAGCGCGGCGCCTATTGCGACCGTGCGGTCGACCTCACGTGCATTTTTCCGACGATTTGCGAATTAACGGGTGTAACTGTTCCTTCGTATGCGGAAGGCATCAGTATCAAACCCTTGCTGGCCGATCCGAAGAAGAAGTGGGCGCAGCCAGCCGTTTCCACTTACCTGTGGAACAATCATGCTGTGTGCACGGACGAATGGCGTTACATCCGCTATGCGGACGGTTCAGAGGAACTTTACAACGAGAAAGCCGACGGAAATGAGTGGAAGAACCTGGCCAGCGAATCAAGCTCCGCAAAAATCAAAACCGCACTTTCGAAATATCTTCCGAAAGTAAACGCCAAGCCGGTTCCCCATAACGACGAGTCCGGCGCAGGTGGTAAAAAAGCAAAGCGCAAGCATCGCCGCGGTGGCGAATAATCCGCTTGGAGGGACGGACACGCAGGCAGCTGTCTGCGATCGGGTTTGTAACCCATCGCAGATCTATTTCTTCCCCTTTACAATGGTAAAGTAATCGAGCTTTTCTGCGTTCTCATTGAGAAACGTTGCGTCGAGGCGCGGGCCATTAATGTCGAGGACGAGTGAGCCAAGGGAGTTCGTGGACAAAAACATCGCTGGATGATTCAAGGTGCCGCCGGAAATCTTTCCGGAGCTACCGGCCACAACGTACACAGTTCCTTCATGTGGAGCAGGTCCCAGCGTGAGTTTATGATAGGCGCCATCTGCGTCCTGGCGTCCACTGCCTTTGTTCTTTTTATGAGCGTCGGTCAATCCCTTTGATCGTTCATAATGACCGTCGAGTAGAAACGATCTCTCGTAATCATGTGAATGCCCGCACAACACGAGGTCTGCGCCGCCTTCTTCCAAGATGGGAGCGATTCGTTCGCGTATCTCAGTAAGATCCGTGTTTTCGCCTTTGATGTCGTCGGAATTGTGGGAGCCTTTGGTGTAAGGCGGATGGTGAAAATAGGCGATGGTCCAATCCAGTTTGTTCGCGGCCAGATCCGAGCGCAGCCAGGTGAGCATTGTGCCGTTCGTCGATCGATCAATATCGCAGCTGTTCAAACAGATAAAGTGCACGTTGCCGTAATCGAAAGAATAATACGCTTCTGTGCCGGACATAACGCCGCCGGCTTGTCCTTGCGTCGGCAGACTGAAAATATCGTAGTAAACACCAGACTGCGTTTTCGAATCTGCACTGCGTCCGTCGTGGTTGCCAAGCGTCGGCCAGAGAACGGATT
>CBHWET010000593.1:0-1932 GCA_966112985.1 uncultured bacterium
CATGTCTTACTTTCTACCCTATCAGTCCCACCCGCGATATCGAAGAACGTCCAAACCTCTTTTTCTTTCTTTACGCTCGTCCGGACCATTCCAGCGTCACAATTTAATCCTACGGACTGACTTCAATTCTCCCTCTCCTTCCCAGGAGAGGGCCGGGGTGAGGTCGATTACGTTCTTCATTTTTGCGAAAGCCTCAAAAAAAGAATCACCGCGAAAATGCCGCATCATTTATTTATTTTTGACACTTACCTCCACGAACCGCCCATAAATATCGCGATTCATGCCCTTGCTCCAGCCGCCCAAATCGTACGTCACAAAAACTCTGTTATCGGTGAGCGTCTCTTCGATTGCCATGTAATGCGTGGTCAATACCCCCGAAGTCATACGCACGACGTCGCTCCACGTTTCACCATGGTCGAGACTGAACGCCAGGTAATTGCCGTTCCATGAATGTTCCGGGTGCGCCCAGCACGCCTTCTGCGGAATACGCACGCCAAACGCTGCTACCAGCAAGCCACTACGCAGTTCGATCAAGTCCGGATCGACCACAGCACCCCGCAAATCATCTGGATTATTTTCATCAAGCAATCGGTTCTTTGAACCTTTGAAATTACGGAAATGATCTACCCACAATTCGATTCGATAAATATCCAGCCCCGCAAAGACGCGGGGGCGATGAGGGCTCCACGTCACACCTTCGTCATCCCAAAACGATTCCCGCAATTCGCGGCCCGTCCGCATGAAACAAATCAACCGGCCAGCTTTTGGACCTTTACTGACACGAGCGATCACTGGCTCACAAAATCCTTCCGTCCCAATCGCTGGATCAACCGCTACGGTAGAAATGAGTTTCCAATGTTGTCCGCGATCGCTCGAACGCACCAGCATTGTTCGCGCCTTCATCATCGATGGCATGTACGTCGATGGCGTTTTGTCGCCTTTGATCTGGCCATAAAACGTCGCTAACAAATCGCCGTTGGGCACTTCGAGAATTCGACGATGCAAGCGCTGCGCGTCATGTGGATGGCCACCGTCATCCTTCGATGCGTAGAAATCAACATTCGGCAAATCAAAGGTCACATCTTTCGGCCCATCCAATGTCCGCCAGTCATTCGTCGAAGTATAAAGCTGTCCAATCCCCTGCCCTTCCTGCTTGCCAGGGGTAATGTAAGTATCGAGTGCGAGGATCGTCCCATCGCGCAGTTGCACCGCACCGCCTTCCATGTTCAAACCATTTTCATTCGGCTTGAGCGGGATGACATTCCACGTTTTACCATCGTCACGAGATACACGCGTCTCCATTGCCCACGGATAAACCATCCGCGATGTCGGAAACGGCTTCTCCGGAATTTGCGCCTGAACGACAAGTGCGCCAGACGTGGTTCGCAACAGCGCCGGTTGCAACCCGCGCGGGAGCACCAAAGCTTCTTCTCCAAACGTCAGACGCAAACGGCCATCAGCTTCGATCTTCTCAGGGATATTCGGAACGGTCCCCGCCGTACTCGTGGCACACGGAAGAAGCGAAAAAGCGGCCGCGAATAGAATTGTTCTGAGCAACACGTGTTGCAATGGACATTTCATTGCGAATTTGTATGACAGGACTCAATGACAACCCAACGCCTTTTCACTTGTCTTTTCAACAGACAGGTCGGCTGTTGCAGCAGCCGGCGTGAGCCGGATCATTTGTCACCTTGCAGTGGTATCGCAGAATGCCGCTTGTGGACGCAAGTTTGAGCGAACTTACGTCGCGCGGCTACAGCCAATTCCCGCCGCCCCCGCAGCTCCGCTCCCTCGCCAACGCGGTCCCTCTCGTGGAATCCGAAGAGATGGTCAAAAATAGCCAATTTTGGAGACATTTCCATAAGTGCTTGGCGCATAGCTATTTGGCCGAACCAATATTTTTATAGAATGTTTTTTAGAAGCTAAAAAACT
>CBHWET010000594.1:0-1923 GCA_966112985.1 uncultured bacterium
ACGTTACTGAAAAGTGAATTCTGTTTGAGTTCCGCAACCACCTGAGAAAGTGTATTGCGCATCGGCTCACCTTCCTGCTTCAGGCAAAGTTCGGCAATGAAACCTTCTTTTGGTGGTCGGTCAACAGAGGCAGGCGCGTTGGTGGCTCCAAATGTCTTACCGGAAAAATAACTTTGCTGGTCGGCGATGAGGACGTACCAAAGGTCCCGGTTCGTCCGCGATCTCTCGAGCGCTGCGAGCGCATTCAAGACGTCGAGCGTTTGTTGTTGCCGCTGTAAAACCGGACGCAAATATTCATATTTCTGCGCCAAATCGTCCTCAGAAGTGGAAATGATCTCAGCCTTTTTTAACGCGAGCGTGGTTTGGTCGAGCAAATCCTGCCGATCGCGAATTAATGCCAGTTTTTGCCACGTCCCGAGCATCAAGGCTAAGGATGTGAGTACCAGGAACAATGCTGTAGCGCCGAGAAACCGTTGCTGAACACGCTGACTATTCCATGTAGCGCGTAAAGCGGCAGGCAACAGTGAGCCACCATATTCGGAGCCGAAGGCCTGTAACGCGGTGCCGTAAGCGATTATAAATTGAGGAGCGATTGGCGCTTCGTCGACGCGTGTGGAGGAAGGCCATACTGCGAACCGGGCTGCATTATCACGGTTTAGATATTCAACAAAACCCGGCATTGCAGCCCCTCCGCCACTCACGACAAAAGTGAAATTTGAAAGGGGTATATTGATCTCAGGATTTTCCCGAAGCCAATCGCTCAAACTCCGCACGATCTCATTTCGCCAACCGTCAACGACCAATGCAAGAGCCGGAACGGCTTTAGAACCTAGCAACACATTATCGGTTCGCTTTAGCGTTTCCGCAGCCTCGATCAAACCGTTATTCTTCGATGCAATTGTTTCAGTAAAAAGCGTGCCGCCGATCGGAATGGTGGTTGAATGGACGAGTTGTCCGCCGATTACGAAAGCGACAAGGCTGCTGCTCGCGCCGACGTCGATCAAAACTGCATTTTGTGAGGGTGACTCGGATTTCGAATAGGCAAGGGCGAGGACGTTCCCGCTCGAGACGACTTCCGATACATCTTCCGAACTAAGAGCGAGTTTAGCGATGTGATCGTAAATATCTGCCTCTTTACAAAGCGTGACCCAAAAACAGTTCTGGTGTTTGCCGAAAGGCTGTAAACGGGCGCAATCGTAAACTATCGTGCTGCCTCGCAGATCCCGGTTCTTTAGTGTTTCAGCCTCGATCAGTTGCTTTACACCTTCTGAGCCGGCAGACATGTCGAGGATCTGGGAAAGGGGAAGGTTCTGTGGCAGAGCCAGCGCAATTGGGTAGTCACCGATGGATCGAAGAATTGGTCCTAACGCATCCTTGATCTCTTCCGCCGACAGAAGTTTCTCTTCCTGGAGATTGATTAACTCAGTGCGTACGACCGACACTCCTCGACGAGTTTTTTCAGCGAGTAAAACTTTGATCGAGTGACTGCCGGCATCTATGACAATGACCCGGCTGGCAGCGCGGACCGTCAGTGCGGGCAGCTTTAGGAATTGCGACAAAATAGCCACGTTACTTTTTCGCCGGTTCGTCAATGACGAGGAACTCACCTGAGTCAGATAACAGCGTCGCTGTAACGAAAATTAGAAGGTACCGCGGATTATCCAACTCCGTGCGTTTCCGAAACGCAGCCCCAATAATTGGAATACGACTTAATATCGGGATTGAATCCACAAACGTGCGCTGTTCACGTTGCAGCACTCCACCCATGGCGACCGTTTGGCCGGATTTCACTGCAACACGCGTTGCAAGCGATTGGGTGCGGGATTCAGGAAGTTTGATGTCAAACGAACTCACGACCTTTCCAGTGTCATCATGATCAGCGACCGTTGCGAAGGTCACCAGCTTCACGTCCTGATTCACTTC
>CBHWET010000595.1:0-1883 GCA_966112985.1 uncultured bacterium
CATTTCTTCAGGGCTGAAAGCCCGGCATGTTATAGCCCGGGCTGAAGCGAGTCCGACGAGCGGCGGCCCGGGTTTACAATCAAATAAAAATGTCCAAGGCCTGTAAGGCCGGAACAAAATCACTCCCATGCATACCGTTCGTCCAATGGCTTTCCATTCTTTTCGCAAAAGCGCCGATACTCAGTCTGGAAATCTTCTTGTTGATGATGTTGGGTTGACTCCGAATGTATTCGCGGACGACGTCCACGTGCATTGGGCTGACACTGAATTCTCCATAGCCGGTCTGCCACGCAAAGTCTTCGTAATAGATGTTTCGCGTCTTGAGCCAACAGGACGATGAAGTTTTTACCTGTTCGACGATTTTTGCCGCAGCATGGTTTTGGATTGGACAAAAAGAATGTGCGCATGGTCACGCACGGAATTGATTTCAATCAGCGGAGATTCGAGATTTTTTAAGATGCCAGTAATGTACGCATGCAATTCGTCGCGTTCATCGTCCCGGAGAAGTTGCCGCCGTCCTTTGGTGCTAAAAACAAGATGAACGACGATGTTTGCCAAAGATTGCGCCATTGCGCTGGCGTAACGAAACGACCGGCATGTTGCAAGCAGAATGATGACGGCCTTACAGGCCTTGCATATTTTATCTCATTATTTACCCGGGCCGCCGCTCGTCAGACTCGCTTCAGCCCGGGCTGTCACATCACAGGCTTTCAGCCCTGACAAAATGTGATCAGGACAAGTTATTAAGATCGGTCTGCCGCCAATGTCTTCAGAATCTTTTTATGCGCACTCGTGAAGGCGAGTTTTTCGAGTTCTTCGAAATTGTACCAACAGCCGGGCACCTTGCGATTGGTCGTGGCAGAAAACGCTTCCAGGAGAATTCGATATCGCGTGATTGAGTGACGGATGCGGCAGATTGGCTTTGGATTCTTTTCCAGCTCGAAGCCTTCAGTTGTCGAAAGGTTCTTCGCGTCGAGGGCAATTTCAATGTTCGGAAATTCCCACAGATGGGCGTTCACGATTCCGGCCGGACGTTGGCGGACGAGAAAGCGGTTTTCATCCCTCACGACAAATGCCACAAATCGACGTTCAGTTGCGACTGTTCGCTCTCCAAGATTCGGCAGTTGTTCGGCGCGATTCTCTTTGTGTGCGCGACAACCATTGCGAACCGGGCAGAGCAAGCATTTCGGCTGGCGCGGTGTGCAGATGAGCGCCCCCAATTCCATCAGCGATTGATTCAGGTGAGAGCAGGCGTGAGGGACCTCTGAATGGGAACGCTTTGCCGTGGCGACAAACTCTTTTGCGAGTGTCCATAAACGTGCGTTCACTTCTTTCTCACGCGGATTTTCGGTGATCGAAAAGAGACGCGTGAGGACGCGGATGACGTTGCCGTCGAGAATCGGAGCGGCTTGATTAAATGCGATACTGCAAATCGCTCCCGCGGTGTAGCATCCAATGCCCGGCAGAGCGAGGACTTCATCGAATGTTCCAGGAAATTTTCCACCGTGCTTTTCTACAATTTGAACCGCGGCCTTTTGCATGTTGCGAACGCGGGTGTAATAGCCGAGGCCTTCCCAGAGTTTGTGTATCCTGTCCGACGGTGCCGCGGCCAATGCGGAAACGGTCGGCAATTCGTGCATCCAACGTTCCCAATACGGGATCACGGTTTTGACCTGCGTCTGCTGGAGCATGATTTCGGAAACCCAGATGCCGTAGGGATCGTCCGTGCGGCGCCAGGGCAGGTCGCGGGCGTTTTCAGAAAACCATTGCAGAAGCGCAACAACGAGTGTCGAAACCTTTTTGGAATCCGACGGAGATTTGCTTGTAGTTTGCTTTTTGCCGCGCTGCACGGTTGCGCAGGATATGACAACTCCCTAGTGTAA
>CBHWET010000596.1:0-1872 GCA_966112985.1 uncultured bacterium
AGGCGGAGGTCGAAGGCAATATCCCTGGTGGATCTTGCCGAGACCGACAACGAAGTCCAAAAAGCAAAAGCACCCCGGCCTGCGGCTGAAGCAGAGAACCGGGCATTGCGTCGTGGCGCGTCGCACCACGTGTGGTGCAGCCCGCTTATAGTTCTGACTCTTACAGGTCCATAGGGACATGCGCGTCACTCGCGCCTAGCACTGCCCGGTTCTCTGCTTCACCATTCCGGAAATTACTTTTGGCAACCGCTCTCATACGCAGAGCCCGCCCCCACCCTGTCGGTATTAGACTGATACCGGAAGCAGGCGTCTGAAAGGGTTGAACATTTGCCGCTTTAGCCCACGTTTCCCAAAAGGAGGAGCTGTGACCGTTAGAGCACACTCCTTCGCTTACAAAGGAGGAAATATGTCAATCATCGGAACGTTGGTTATTGGTCTGCTGGTTGGAATCGTAGCGAAGTTTCTGATGCCGGGAAAAGACCCCGGAGGATTCATCATTACGATCCTGCTCGGTGTCGCCGGTGCATTTGTGGCCGCCTGGATCGGCAGAGGGCTCGGTTGGTACCACGAAGGGGAACCCGCAGGCTTCATCGCGTCGGTTGGCGGTGCGGTACTTCTGTTGTTCTTGTATCGCCTGATCGTTGGAAGACGCGGAAGAGTTCCATAAAGTAAAGATTCGTTCCCTCATTAAAAGGCGTTAAACCCGTCGCCACGCGGCGTCGGGTTTCGCGCATTTGTCTCCGCCGACGGTTACTTCTTCTGAAAGGTTTATTGACCTCAAACGATTACTCGTGAATTTTGACGGCTGTAAATGAGCAGCCGAGAGACGCCTCCAACAAATTCCGTTTCCAAGAAACAGATCGCCATTATTGTTGCCATCACCCTGGCTGGAGTGACCTTTGGATCATTCCTCGCGCTTCGAAAGAGCGACGCTGACTCTGCCGCCCGTGATAAGAAACCGAACGCTCTTGGCCACGTCGTCCCGAAATTGCCAAACAGCGGCAACGGAATCGCCACCGATGCGGACCTCGCTCCGATTCCAACAAAGCCTGCCGCCGCGCCAACGCGCTTCGACACAAACGATATGGTGTGGCTTCCCGGTGGAACTTTTTGGATGGGAACCGATAACGGCCAGGAAGATGAAAAGCCGCCGCATGAAGTAACGCTCGATGGATTCTGGATCGATAAAACTGAGGTGACGAACGAGAAGTTCGAACAATTCGTCCGCGCAACAAGCTACGTCACCGTCGCGGAACGCAAACCTGATCCAAAAGATTTCCCGGGCGTTGATCCCGCTGCTCTAGTTCCCGGCTCGATTGTTTTCTCGCCTCCCGGGGAAGAAATCATGTCGGAAGATTTGAAGAATCCAGCGATGCATTCGCTGTGGTGGAAGTATGTCGCGGGAGCGAACTGGCGCCATCCGGAAGGTCCGGATTCGGACATCAAAGGACGCGAGAAGCACCCTGTTGTTCATGTCTGCTGGGAAGATGCCATGGCTTATTGCAAGTGGGCGGGCAAGCGCTTGCCAACGGAAGCGGAATGGGAATACGCGGCCCGCGGCGGCCTTGATCGCAAACCTTATATGTGGGGCGACGACAAAACACCGGGTGGCAAATGGAATGCAAATATCTGGCAGGGAAAATTTCCTAACGAAAATTCTCTCGACGACAAATATAAACTCACGGCTCCCGTCGGCAGCTATGCGCCAAACGGGTATGGTCTTTTTGACATGGCCGGAAACGTTTGGGAATGGTGCAGTGACTGGTATATGCCCGATTACTATGCGAACAGCCCGAACAGGAATCCGAAGGGTCCAGACACCAGTTATGATCCGAACGAACCGGGCGTCATGAAGAAAGTGTCACGTGGCGG
>CBHWET010000597.1:0-1870 GCA_966112985.1 uncultured bacterium
TTTTTGCGGCAATTCTTCCATGGAACGATTACCCGGCTTTCGCGATTTTTATCCCGAACCGCTGCCGAATTCTGATGTCTGGAGCTGCGATGCCCGACAATATATTTTCGATAAATGGCGCACGATCGCGCGTCGATATGCCTTTCGTGAATATGACGGTCCTCCTCTTGAACCTCTTGAATTATACACGCTGAAAAGCGGTGATGAGATTGTTGGCCAGCTTTACAATTTTGCCGATAAAGGGGAACGAGCCGTCGCCATGCGGCCCGAAATGACGCCTACGCTGGCGCGGATGGTTGCGACGAGCGAACGGCAGTACAAGAAGCCGATCAAATGGTTTGCGATCCCGCAGTTGTTCCGTTACGAGCGTCAACAAAAAGGACGGCTCCGCGAACACTTCCAGTTTAATGCCGATATCTTTGGTGAAAACGAAACGGTCGCTGATGCGGAGCTGATTGCACTGTTGATCGATACCCTCCGTTCGTTTGGGCTCATGCAGGATGATTTCGTTATTCGGCTCAGCAGCCGCAACGCATGGCAGGAATTTTTCGCGGCGCGCTGCAAAGACGAATCAAAAGCATACGACTTTTTTCAGATCATCGATAAGCTCGAACGCGAAGATCCCATTGAAAGTGAAAAGAAACTTTCTGCACTCGGTTTTTCTTTGGCGGAGGTGAATCAATTCATTCAGTCGGGCATTCCGACCGTTGAACTCGATTCAATCCTCAAGAACCTCGGTGCGCGTGGCTTGGCTGAATTCATCAAGATCGATTACCACGTAATTCGCGGTCTCGCGTACTACACAGGAGTTGTTTTTGAAGCATTTGACAAGAAAGGGGAGTTCCGCGCCATTGCCGGCGGAGGGCGCTACAACAATCTTGTAAAACTGATCAGCGGCGGGAAAGTTGATCTCCCGGCATTGGGATTTGGCATGGGCGATGTGGTGTTGCTCGAATTACTGAAAGCGCGTGGCCTCCTTCCCAAGTTCGATGCGAAAATCGACATCTTCTGCCTGGTTGAAGATGAAACATTGCGCGGTGAAACGTTGCGTCTCGTGCAGGAACTTCGTTCCCAGGGCAACGTTGTTGATTACGTCATGACTCCCATGAAGTCGGACAAACAATTTAAGAAAGCGTTGGAAGTTGGCGCGGCCCACACGATGAAGCTCGAGCGGACACCAACGGGAGCCTTGGTCGGCAAGTTGAAAAATCTCACCACGCGCGAAGAACGCGTTATCAATACGCCTGAAGGGCTGGCCGGATTGAACTAACCGGTTTGCTTCGAAGGATGTCGCGAAAACAAAAAAGCGAGGCCGAGGCCTCGCTTTTTTTGTAAATAAATGGCGCGAACGGATTACTTGGTTTCCGCAGTTGGAGCTTCGGTCGCTTTTGCTTTCGCACTGCTCTTGGCTGCGCCTTTGCCTTCGCCGGTTGACTGTTCGTCTTTTTCTTTGACGAGAGTCGCACCTTTTCCGAGGCGAGTGCGGAGGTAGGTCAATTTCGCGCGACGCACTGAACCTTTGCGTTCGACTTCAATCTTATCAACGCGAGGGGAGTGAAACGGGAAAATACGTTCAACGCCTTCGCCGTAGCTGATACGGCGAACGGTGAAAGTTTCATTCAAACCACGGCCGCGCTTGCCGATCACTACACCGGCAAAGATCTGGATACGTTCCTTGTCGCCTTCGACGACCTTCGTGTGCACGCGAACAGAATCGCCGACGGAAAACGACGCGTTGTCTTTCCGGAACTGTTCCGATTCAATTTTATCAAGTAATGCTTGGTTCATAGTATTTGCGCGCGGTCTTATGGACCGCAAATTTATCTTATTTCAACAAGTCTGGCCGACGTTCCTTCGTTCTGTTCAAGGC
>CBHWET010000598.1:0-1867 GCA_966112985.1 uncultured bacterium
TCGGTAATTCAAACCAGAAGCAGCTGCCTTTGCCCACGCTGGAATCAAGGCCCATTGTCCCATTCATTCGTTCGACACCTTTGCGCACGATCGCGAGCCCAATACCTGTGCCTGGATAAGCTTCGTAGCTGTGCAAACGTTCAAAGACACCAAAGATTCTTTTGTGATGCATCGGATCGATGCCGATGCCGTTGTCGCGCACAGAAATTCTTACCCGGTCCCCCCTCAATTCAGTAATCACCTTGATCTGCGGCGCAACACCAAGCGCCACGAATTTCGTGGCGTTGGAAATCAGGTTCGTGAGCACCTGTTGCAGAATCGTCTCGTTGGCCATGACGCCGTGTAGAGGCTTCTGAACATCGATGCACGCGCCGGTACGTCGGATATCCTCGGTAAGCGTCTGCAAGGCCTGTTGAAGGCAATCAGCTACCGAGACGCTGTGAATCGGTAACTCGACATGGCCCAGTTTTCCGTAGTCGAGGAGGTCCTGAATGAGTTCATCCATGCGACCGGCAGATTCATCGATGCGTTTTGTGTAATTTTTGCCGACGGAGTCGAGAACAGGATTGTAGTCCTCAATCAATGCGGAGGTGAATCCGCGCATCGCGCGTAAAGGAGCCCGAAGATCGTGCGCGATGCTGTAGCACATTCCTTCGAGTTCATCGTTGCTGCGCTTCAGTGCCGCAGCCTTATTGGCAAGATTTCGTTCCGAAGCCCGACGGCGTTCATTATATTTCGTGAGCGTATCAAACAGCACGTAACCGATCACGCCGGTGCCGGCCAAACAGACGAGAAAGAAGATCAGAATGGTATGCAACAACACTTCAACGGGTGCGAACAATTGACTCAACGGCTGCCGGGCGACGACAGTCCAGTTAATTGACGGCACGCGAACGTAGGTAATCAAACTGTCCTCGCCAGTGAGAGGATCACGCATTTGCGTCCATCCTTCATTGTCGGTAAACGTCTGATTGATCACTGGGAGGCGATGAGTTTCAGGACGCGCAACGTTCTTGGGTAAAGCAGGAGTGCCGCGTTGGTCAAATAGATGAACAAGACCTTGTTTCGATGGCTTCACCGCCTGCAGCCAGGCCGAGAGTCTGTCTACAGTAAATTGGGCGCCAAGATATCCGATGGCTTCACTGTTAGTGTTTTGGATGCGAATGCAGATGGTCACCGCGTCCGCTTTATCCATATTTAACCGCGAATAAATCTCCGAAACATAGGCGCGGCTACTGTTGGTCGCACCCTTGTACCAATCGCGTTCGGAGAAATTCTTTCCAACCAGATCATCGCGTGCAGGCCAGTCTGCCAATAAAATGCCGTTCGTATCCGTTACAAAACCGCGCGTGAGCTTGGAGTTAAGAAAAAGCATCTCATCGAGCTTGCCGCGAATAAGCCGCTTATCGCGAAGTTGAACCCATTCAATAAGTTTGGAACGGCGGGAAAAATTTTCGACGAATCGCTGGAGTCCTGCGAACTCCTCATCGAGACTCTGCGCGACGAGACGTGCCGTGAGGGAATTGTGCTCGATAGCTTGTCGACGCAGGTCTTTGCGAACGTAACTGCCGACGAGTACAACAAGCACCACCGTTGGGACCGCTAGAACAAGGAACAAGGTCAGAAAAAACCTCGTTTTCGAACGCAGCAGCCACGGACTCTTCTCCGAATCACCATTTGATGTCGAAAGAGGATTCACCTTGGTCAGCCTAAAGTTATCGGAATGGTGCGGCTAGAAGCAAATTCTTTAATGGAAAACCTGATAGGGCTTTTTCAAGCCGTACGCCCGGTAAAAGACGTCGCTTGCGCGATTACTGAAGAGCAATAGAGTTCGTCATCGTGTCGAATCGACTCGCAGCCATTGCCA
>CBHWET010000599.1:0-1814 GCA_966112985.1 uncultured bacterium
CGTCGTGTTTCGAAAACGCATCCACGCGTGGAGGCTTACGGTTCTGTCGACGAACTCAACACCGCACTCGGGATGGCGCGTGCGACTGCTCAACATGATTTCATTCGCGATAACCTGCTGTCGACGCAGAAAGAGCTCGTCACGTTGATGGGGGAATTGGCAACCCAACCGGAAGATTTGGCGCGGTATCAAAAGGATGGATTTTCGATCGTCGCCCCAACGATGACAGCCCGTCTCGATCAGTTGGTAAAGGAGATCGAAGCGCAAAACATTTCGTTCAAAGGCTGGGCAACTCCCGGTGCGTCGGTAAACTCCGCAGCTCTGGATATGGCGAGAACGGTTTGCCGTCGGGCGGAACGCGCTGTCTGCCGTCTGCAGGAATCTAATCAACTGCAGAACAATGAGATTATCATTTACCTGAACCGACTGTCGGACACGTTGTGGCTTCTTGCGCGTTGGGTTGAAACGAATCTCGGTTCGACAGCGAAGTAATCGCGATGTTATTTCGATGACGCGGGCGTCATGCGCAAATTTCGAAACGCCACCGGGCCGTGGTTTCCTTGCAACATGATTGGGCCTGTCGGTTTTTCATTCGTCGCAATGCCGCTACGCGTTGGGCCGTTCAGGGAAATGTTTTCGTGAATAAGCTTCCCGTTGTAGACCACCTTTACAAATTTGGCGTTGCTGAGTTTTTTGCCTTCGGGGTCAAAGCGGGGAGCCTGAAACGTGAAATCAAACGTCTGCCATTCGCCTGGCTGCTTGTCGGCTTTCATGAGCGGTGAATGGCCTTCGATTGTCTTCTCGCCAACGGCGCGTCCGTAAATGCCGCCGCATTCCTGGCCGGGATACTTTACTTCGCCATCGTAAATTTGAATTTCATACCGGCCCATCACGTAGACACCGGAATTGGAATGTTTCGGGATCCAGAATTCCACATGGCCCTCGACGTCGCCGAATTCGGCGGTGCTGACCAAATTCACGGTCTTTCCTTTCGCGCCATTCACGAGAAGACCTTCGCCCGCAGTGACGACAAATTTTTCCGGATCGGCAGGATCGATCGATACATCCTTTGCGGCCATCCAGGCTCCCGTTGGCTTGCGCCAGCCAGTCATGTCCTTGCCATTAAATAATTCAGCGGCATGTATCGCAGCGTTCGCAGCACACAGGAAAATTGCGACAACAAGTTTCGTTTTGTAACTCATATAGGAGTGAATCGAATTGGAGTGAACTCACGGTTGGTAAATACCGAACCAGCTTTGGCTTTTCGGTGACTGGCCGACGACTTCAAACGTCGCGGGTTTGCCCGGTTGGAGCAAGGAACCGCTCACGCTGATTGTCATGATGCCGTTGCTCTCGCGAGCGCTGTCTTCCATCGTGAGATAACTGACATTTACTTTGCCATCCGCGCTGTGCCACGCCTGATCGTGGAGAGCAACACCGAACTCAATTACAGGCTGGCCATTGAGTCGCAGCGAGAAAGTTCCCGGCGGGCTTGATTTGGCGCCAATACTGACTGGCAAACGAAACTCCTGCACCGCACCTGCTTGAAGATTTGTCGGCACCGGCTCTGTTTCCCATGCGAGTTTGTTCTTTCCTTCAGCCTGTCGACACGAAGCCAACGGCAGTTCACCCATCCAGCCAGGATAAGGACTCTGCTCGCCGCGGACTAAAATCTTCCCGACGCCATTATTTCCTACGGCGAGAAATTTCTTTTTTGCCGCTGCGGCTTGTTCCCCCGTCGCTGTCCCGAATGGATGTGGTGCGCTGTTGAGATAAGCGATTAAGTTTGCGAGGTCCTGCGGCGACATATTCTG
>CBHWET010000600.1:0-1806 GCA_966112985.1 uncultured bacterium
GGCCTCGCCGAATTGCCGGTGATCGTTCGTGAAGCTGATGACAAAACCGTCCTCGAACTAGCGCTCATCGAAAATCTCCAGCGCGAAAATCTTAATCCGATTGAAGAAGCGCTCGGTTATTCGCAGCTCATTTCCCAATTCGATTTAACTCAGGAACAGGCGGCAGTGAAAGTCGGCAAAAGCCGCGTCGTCGTAGCGAATGCGCTCCGATTATTGAAGCTCGCACCTGAAGTGCAGGCGCATGTGCGTGAAGGACGTGTTTCAGTGGGACATGCCAAAGTGATTTTAGGGCTTGCGACCGCCGAACTGCAAAACCTCGCCGTTGAACGCATTCTCAAGAACAGCCTGAGCGTTCGCCAGACGGAAGAGCTTATCCTCGAACTGCAAAAAGTTTCTGCGGCCGGCAAACCTTCCAAAGGTGGAGCTACGGCCGCACGCGACCTTCATGTCGTCGATCTGGAAACGAAATTGCAGGAGCGCTTCGGCACAAAAGTGCAGCTCAAGTATCGTGGCGGTAAAGGCGCTCTGGAAATCAAGTTCTTCAATGACGACGATCTCGAGCGTATTTTGAAGATTGCGGGCATCAACGTGGATTAGGATATTTGGTCCTTCGTTTTGGTCTGGAAAAAAGATGAACACACCTGAATTACGTGAGCAGTGCGCTCAGAAGTTGCTGGCCGCGAATGATGGCGCGAAAAAAATGAGCGCCTTTGTCGGACTGGATGGATTCGTCGATGAAATCCTGCATGTCGTCGACAAACGTTACGATGCGCAACGCTTCGATCGCCTGCCGACTATCGCAAAATTTTCTGAACGTCTGGCAGGTGCTGCAGGGAAAAGCACAAACGTGGAATTGGTGAATCAACTCACGAAACTCGGCGGCAACGGTCCGATTATGGCGAATGCCCTGGCGAGTTTCGGGTTAAAGGTAACCTATCTTGGTAATCTCGGTTACCCCGCGCTGCATCCAGTGTTTCATGACTTCGCCAAACGCGCGGAGGTTTATTCGATTGCGGAACCCGGACATACCGACGCCTTGGAATTCGAAGACGGTAAAATCATGGTGGGCAAACACCAATCGTTGAAAGACGTGAACTGGGCAAATATTCAGGCTCGCTTCGGCCGCGAACAGTTCATCGCGAAGTTCGGCTCGGCTGATCTGGTTGGTTTCGTTAACTGGACAATGCTGACTTACATGAGCGACATCTGGGAGTCTCTGCAAAAGGAGGTCTGCCCATCGCTGAAGGCACCACGACGCAAAATTTTCTTCGACCTTGCCGATCCGGAAAAAAGGAAACCGGAAGATATTCGTCGTGCGCTGGATCTGATCTCGAAGTTCCAGGCTTACTTTGACGTCATCCTTGGACTTAACGAGAAAGAAGCGTACGAAATCGGTCAGGTGCTTGGTTCAACGCCATCCGCACAAACGCCGGAATGCCTTTCACAACTTGCCCGGGAAATCTGGCGTCATCTGAAGATCAACACTCTTGTTGTGCATCCTGTGACCTATGCTCTTGCGGTCAGCGATGACAAAGTGGATCTGGTGGAAGGCCCCTTTGTCGCCAAGCCTCTGATCACTACTGGCGCGGGCGATCACTTTAACTCAGGATTTTGCCTTGGAAAATTGCTGGGGCTGAACAATGCGATGAGCGTGTTGACGGGGGTGACAACGAGCGGGTTCTATGTTCGGACCGCGCAAAGCCCAACCATTTCACAACTTGCCGAAATGCTCCGCAACTGGCCGTCTAAATAATTTAGCAACCCCATGGTTCTTGAGATTGTAAAATACGGAAATCCTGTGCTCCG
>CBHWET010000601.1:0-1735 GCA_966112985.1 uncultured bacterium
CCGGCGCTTTCCTGGCGAGGGTAATAAACACATTTTGAGTGATTTCCTCCGCCAGTCCACGATCTCCGACCTGCCGCATTGCGGTGGCAAATACGAGATCGATATGCCGTGAGACCAACGCCTGAAATGCCGCTTCGGACTGCTTTTGGGAATAAGCGCTGATCAGTTCGTTGTCCGGGGCCATTGCGGTCATTTTCTCATAAGCTGCCGCTGCAGGTCAAAACCGGACAAGAAAATGCAGCAGACGGTTTGGGGCGAGGGAGCAGATGGGAAAAGGGGCGGGGGAGAATAAGGCCGAGCCGTCGAAAGGCGGCTCCCGTCTTACTTTTTGTAGCGGCGGTGTCTCACCGTCGCTGGCCTTCGAAGTCTCGGAAAATTTGCGACGGTCAGAGACCGCCGCTACAGGACGATGAGTTGGAGTTCACGCTTTGGCGTGTCAGTCGGAGCGCGGCTGTGTTCGAAGAACCAGCCGCAGCAATGGACATACTGCACCATGGGTTACGGTATCGACGTCAACGTGGCAAAAGGACATTTCTGCGCCTGATCCTGCGGACACAGGCGCGGTCCGTTTTATTACTGCGGCGGTGTCACGCGTTGATCAGGCCTTAAACACCATCATCGCCGATTGATTCACATGGGCAGTCCACCATTGCTGTCTTAGCCCGATTAACTTCTTCGTCAGTCGTAGGTTGGCGGATTACAATGCTGAATCCAATTTCGGGGTTGCGATCGAAAATGCCGGGCGCAGTTTGCCGACAGAGATCGCAATCGATGCAAGTTGAGTCTACGTACCAACGTCCTGGGACGTTGCCGGCGTTTTTTTCATTTTTATTTGCCATAAGAATTCGTTTCGTAGAGAGCATCCGGCATTCGTTGGCTTGCGTGAAATTCATAAGGCCGATTACAGTGATTCACGCGATGAATGAATTCCTCGCCACGGGTCCTTTCGACCTTTATGAACTGCAACTGTTTCACCTCGTCGCAGAACATCAGAGCTTTACCAAGGCGGGGCAGGCAGCGGGCCTGACACAGAGCGCCATTACACGTCAGATTTTAAAGATGGAGGAGCGGCTTGGCGTTTCGTTGTTTGAGAGAACCACGCGATCGGTGCGGCTGACAGCGGCTGGTGCGGCCTTGCACGCACGTTCGGGAATGATTTTAACGGGGGTAAACAACGCAGTGAGCGCGCTGAAAGACCGTTTCGATCTCGCGCCGAAGTCGCTTCGTATCGGCGTTGCGAAAACCATCAGCCTCGCGTACTTGCCTGGTTTTTTCAGAGCGTTTCAGAAGAAAGTTCCTCAGGTGCAACTGCAAGTAACGCAACAGGCGAGCGGATTCATCATGGCAGCTGTTGAAAGCGGTGAATTGGATGGAGGGATTGTCTCCGCGCCAGCTCAATTGTCGCGGGCATTGGAAGTGACGCATCGGTTTAACGACGAGTTCGTCCTCATAGCGCCGCCAAAAGCGAAATTTTCATTATCTGGCGATGCTATCCGTCCGGCTGATCTGGCGACACAGTTGGGAAAGCAACGTTGGTTGTTGATCGGCCGCGAGACAACGACCGGAAAGCGCCTGCACGGGTGGCTCGCGAAGAATCAGACGAAAATTGAACCGGCGATGGAAGCGGACAATTTTGATTTGCTGATTAATCTGGTATCTCTGGGCCTCGGCATCAGCATTGTGCCACATCGTGCTCTCGCTCTGCATCCCACGAGTCGCCCCGTTCAACGCATCC
>CBHWET010000602.1:0-1726 GCA_966112985.1 uncultured bacterium
GGAATCTCAGCTGCCGGTTGTCGATAGAACCGGCGCATGAATTGATCACAAAGTGTTTCCAGTTCAACAGAGATCGATTCAACTTTCTTGTTATAATAACTCCATGCGATCAGCGCCGGGATAGCCGTTAGCAAACCCAGCAGCGTTGCGCGTAACGCAAGGGCGATACCCGAAGCAACCTGTGAGTTGTCGTTCATTCCGCTTGGTCCGAGGCCGCCGAACAAAAGGATCAATCCATAAATCGTACCGACGAGACCGAGCAGGGGAGCAATGCCGACGACGATTTCAAGAATCACCATGCCGCGTTCCAGCTTCATGATTTCGTGACGCGCCTGCGTTTGCAACGTATCGACGCTTTCCGCCTTCGGCCAATCGCGATGGTCAATGGCCGTAAGCAGCAATCGACTGAGTGGCGATGAATTCTTCAGGCAGATTTCCTTCAGCATTCCGAGGTCATTCGCATTGCGGAAAGCGTTTACTGCGGCTTCGACTTCCGGCGGGATCACCTTTTGCCAGCGCAGCGCCAGGCCGCGTTCCACAATGAAGGTCACGCCCACGATTGAAGTGAGCAGCAACAGAATTAAGAATAATGCGTCCATGTTCGTGTTAGCAGAGTTTAATTGCGTAAATAGTAAAATGTAAAACTGACGTCGCGATATTCCGCGTTCATTTCGTTCCGCAATTCTTTTGGCCACGGCCGATACGGCGACGGGTCTTGAATTGCTTTCTGACAAATAAGACTAAGCAGTTCTCCTACCTCGGTCTGGCCGACTTTGACATTACTGACGCGGCCGCTCGAATGGAGGCGGAATTCAATCACTACTTTTCCTGGAGTCGTGGCGCTGACCTGATCCAGTTGCGCATACCAACGTTCTTTGACCGCCTCGACGAGTTCGGCAACATAGTCACCGAGCGCTGTGCCTTTCACATCGAGAGACGAACTCAAATCCAATCGTTTCGAACCGCCATCCATTTTGGCCTTTTGACCGAGCGTGCCTGATTTCTTCATCGCTTCAGCCAAAGTGCGTGGACGCCGACGTGTTTCCTTCGCCTCACCTTTCTTTTCCGCCTCGCCCTTTTCGTCCTGCGGTTTGTCATGTGGTTTTGCGAAAGCGAGATCACCAACAACTTTTTGTTCCTGCGGTTTGGCTTCTGTTTCGGTCGGTTCCGGTGGCGCAACTTTCGGGCTTGGCTGAAGAGGCAGAGCTTTAGGTTGTTTGTCCTCGGTGACTTTTAGAACTTCCGGCTGCGTTCCTTCGATCTTCGGAATGTCATCTTCTGACTCTTTAGGACTTGCCGCCTTCGTGCTAACCGCGCCGTAGAATTTTGCATCTTTCGGAGCTTCCGTTGGTTCCGCAGGATTCACTTCTACGAAGGTCAGCGTCGGCTGATTTGGGGGAGGGTTGGGTTGTTTCGCTTCGAGTTTCGGTGTCGGCAACAGCTTACTGCCAATGTTCTGCACCCAGGCGGAAAACGCATTCGGTTTCCACCAGCCCATCGCATTACCGAGTTTCCATAAACCGAAGCCGCCTCCATGAACCCCAAGGGAAATCGCCAGCGCAATCGCCACCGGATTGGCGAATAGCGAGGGGCGATTGTGTTGGGCGGCAGTCATTTCGACAAATTAGAGCTTCGTGGCCTTAATTTATTCGCTCAATCTGCCAGACGCGCCAGTGTTTCACATCTGATTTTTAAGCAGTCGGCTTGCCAGAGGTTGGTTGTCTTT
>CBHWET010000603.1:0-1718 GCA_966112985.1 uncultured bacterium
CGGCACGTTTTTCGGCGTCGCGGAAGTAGTAATGCCAGCTGGTGCGACGAACCATCACGTCGTCCAGATGAATCGCCCATTCATTTTTGCAGTAATGCGCGACGGCGCTTTCGCAGAAATCAGGAGGCGTAATAGCGCT
This sequence comes from uncultured bacterium, assembly GCA_966112985.1. Lineage (GTDB taxonomy): Bacteria > Verrucomicrobiota > Verrucomicrobiia > Limisphaerales > JACDHS01 > CBHWET01. The sequence goes on from CBHWET010000603.1 coordinate 140, forward strand.
GAGACCCTCCGTTTCGCTCTTCGGTAACAACGGTTCCTTCGCGGTGCGGCACGCGCCGGCTTTGAGGTTTAACTCGGAAATGATCTGATCGATGGTTTGTTCCGCCATGAGCCGATAAGTGGTCAGCTTTCCGCCGGCTACATCCCACCAATGCGGTTCGGGATTTTTGATCTGATGCGAGCGTGAGATATCAGATGGCTTGCCGTTCGGATCGGCAATGAGAGGCCGTAGACCCGCCCAGGCACTGATCACGTCTTTTGGCGTCAGCTGCGCCTTCGGAAAATGCTGATTGGTAATTTTCAGGACATACGCAATATCCTCGCAGTCGGCGAAGACTTTATCGAGGGAACCGCTATAGTCGGTATCCGTGGTGCCGAGGATGGTTCGCTCACCCCATGGAATCGCGAACAGGATTCGCTTGCCCTCAGACATAACAACCGCATCAGGAACAGGAACCTTGGCACGTTCGACTACAAGGTGAACGCCTTTGGTCAACCGCAACCTTACTTGGCTGTGCTGCAAACCGTCTGCCCACGGGCCGGTGGCGTTAACAACTGCCTTGGAAACGACCTTTATCTTTTTACCCGTCAGTTGGTCCGAGACTTCACATTCCCACTTTCCGGAAACGAAGTCGCCGTGCTCAAATTTACAGTAGTTGACCGCGAAAGCGTTGTGTTTGACGGCAGAACGCAGAGTGTCCAGAACGAGACGGGCGTCGTTCGTCAATCCATCGTAGTAACGGACCGCGCCATTCAGATTTTTCTCCTGCAACTCCGGAATCCATTTAAGCGCCTCCGTCTTATTCATCCAGCTGGAGGCGCCAAGATTTCGGCCTCCGCAAAGAAGGTCATAAATCTTCACTCCAATTTTCAGCTGCCAAAGCTTCCATTCTTTGTTGTCGGCGTACGTAGGAAAAACGAAGCCTAACGGATCGCCGAGATGCGGCGCAATTTGATGGACGATTTTCTTTTCAACGCTCGCCTCATGGACGAGGCCTACCCGCCCTTGTGCAAGGTAACGCAACCCTCCATGAAGTAATCGGCTCGATCGACTGCTCGTGCCGAACGCAAAGTCATGTTGCTCCACAAGGCCCACGCGCAACCCGCGCATGGCGGCATCGCGTGCAATTCCCGACCCAACAATACCGCCACCAATGATCAATATGTCGATCGGAGCAGACGAAAGTTCAGTCAAAGCCTGTTCGCGAAATGTCGCCGTCTTCACGCTACAACCTCGCTTTTGGCGTCACGAATCATTTCACCAAGTTCCTTGATGCTCGGAAATATAAAATCCGGAGCGGGTGAATACTTTCTCGCATCTTCGATCGTGCTTTCGCCTGTCAGCACCAAAACACCAACCGCCCCGCTACGCTGGGCCATCGCAACGTCTGTGTAAGTCCGGTCACCCACCATCGCAAGTTCCTTCGGCTGCAGTCCGTGTCGCTGCAAAATTCCGCGCAACATACTGGGATCGGGTTTCCCTAAAACCTTATCGGGTTGGCGCCCAGTTGCTTGCTCCAGCATTGCACATATTGCCGCGCAATCGACCCAAACCGTGGGCTGATCGGTCGGGCAGACAC
>CBHWET010000604.1:0-1643 GCA_966112985.1 uncultured bacterium
ATCTTCCGGACGACCTTTTCCACAGTTCCCTCACGACTATAGAGAACGGGACTTAGTTGAACCGCGGCGGCCTTAACAATTTTCATTTGTGTCCTCCGTTCGTGTTCTCTTCGTCGCCGCGCGCTCTTGAACTCAGGCGGCCTGTTTTACGCAATGTGTGAGCGTAAAGGCCTGAAGCCCGCTCGCACGTCCTCCGACAAGAGTTCCGGCTGTTCCCAGGCCGCGAAGTGCCCGCCTCTGTCGTGTTTCTTGTAGTAGATGAGTTTGGGATAAGCCTGTTCTGCCCAGCTCCGCGGAGTTTGATAGAGTTCATCAGGAAAGGCGCTCACGGCGACTGGGATGGAAACGCCTTTGATATTTAAAAAACCGAATTGACCTGAAAGTTCACGCAACCGCTCCCAGTAGAGTCGAGCCGAGGAAATCGCAGTACCCGTCAACCAGGTAAGCGTGATGTTGTCGAGGACATCGTCTCGCGTAAGACCTTCAGACTGTCCGGCAAAGACCCGCGCGATGAGTTCGTAACTCCGTGCGTCGTGGTCCAGTAAATAAGCCGCGAGCCCAATGGGCGAATCCGCAATCCCATAAAGGGTCTGTGGATGTAAGCCCATCTGGTATGCATACCCAATGCCTTTCGTGTACACGAACTTCAACTGCTCGTACGCTCGCCTCTCGTCGGAGGAAAGACCTGACGGCGTCGGTGCGCCAGAAGCAGCCGCTTTGTCAATGTCGGGTGGAACAGCGCCGGGCATGTTGGAGTGAATACCGATCAGCTCCGGATGGCCCTGCGTGGCCATCACGTCTACAATAATTGCCCCCCAATCGCCACCTTGCGCGACGAATTTCGTGTATCCCAGGCGCTGCATCAGTACGACCCAGGCACGTGCGATACGAGCTGGATCCCAACCGATCGTGGTGGGCTTACCAGAAAAGCCATAGCCCGGTATCGACGGTATCACCAGGTCGAAAGCGTCCGACGCTCTCGCGCCGTGCGCTGTAGGATTAGTCAGTGGATCGATAATCTTTAGCTGCTCGATGATTGAACCGGGCCATCCGTGCGTAACAATAAGCGGTAACGCACCCTCATGTTTCGAACGGACGTGAATGAAATGAATGTCCAGTCCATCGATTTCGGTGATAAATTGCGGCAGCGCTTTCAACTTCGCCTCGACCTTGCGCCAGTCGTAATCCGTTGACCAATAGCGTGCGAGTGCCTGAATCGTCGCGAGTTGTACGCCTTGCGATGCATCCGTGACCGTTTCTTTGTCAGGCCACTTGGTCGCCTTGATGCGCCTGCGCAAATCGGTAAGGTCCTTTTCGGAAACTTTGAAATCAAAGGGAGAGATCGCGCTCGGGGTTTCTCTGGAAACTGTTTTCGATTCGACATCTGTGCGGTAGCGTCCTTCGGAGATCCTTGGACGAGGTTTCGCTTGGTGTCTTGTTTTCATAATGAGCCCTCGGCTTGTTTAAATTTTTGTTTTCCAGGAGGGACGCACTCGCGACCAATCGCTCAAAATACGAGAAACGATTGTGTTTCACGGATACTTTCAATCCCATGTGGCGGTTGTGGTGATCCCCAATGTGCACCAAAACCTTCCTCGGGTGCCGGTTGAAGACAATCAGACGAAAGCGGTTTTCGTCGTGGG
>CBHWET010000605.1:0-1517 GCA_966112985.1 uncultured bacterium
TCCCAAAATGACCGCTGCGCGCCGCGCAGTGGACGATTTTACTTCCGAAATGACCACTGCACACCGCACAATGGAAAATCTTGCGCCCAAAACGGCTATTGCGCGCGGCGCAATGGAGAATTTTACTTCAAAAATCGCCGTTGCGCGGAACGCAGGGCGCGTTTTTACTCCCAAAATAGTCTCTGCGGCGTGGGTGACGACCTTCCTATTTTGCTTGCTAAACCGTTGCCCAATGCGTCGGTCTCTGGTCCTTCTCGACCGGAAAGGGGAGTGAGCGAAAATCGAATTGTTGTTCTAAGGTCGAGGTCGATCCAATTGCCGGAGCCGCATCCTCTTCAACCCGCGCTGCGCCGCAGTCCTCACCGCCTCCTCGGATGAGTTTATATATTGGTTCAACAAAGCCACAGCCGCCTTATTATCGGGCGAAGCTTCGCCGATATTATCCAAGGCGCTGCAACGTTCGTCCACGGTTACGACAGGGTCTTCCACAATCCACCGCAAATCGGACACTGCCACCGCATCCATCGGATCAATCTGTAAAATATGGCCCGCGAAATTGATGCGATTACGTATAGCCAACGCGGAATGAAAATTGGTGCGAAGCACGGCAATGGCGTCGCGTGGAGAAATAACCTGCAAGGTGGCGATGGCAGTGCCCGAATTGCCGACGGGACCCTCGGGCGAGGACACACGAAGCAGTTCTGGCACGAACAGTTTTGCGGAAGGTCCGATAAGCTTCAGCGCGTACGCGACGGAATCGGACGTCGGCGGGTTGGTGGCCAAAAGCGCCGAACGAACAATCGAAAGCGCGTTGGTATGAGCAGGATCGATGCTGATCAGAGGCAATGCGAAGGCAAGCTGGTGTTCGCTATCGGCGGCGCTCTGTAGAAGTTGATTCAGGACAGGCTGCGCGGCCGCAGCGTCAGAGCCGATCGCGGCGAGCGCCAGACAACATTCCGAAGCGGCCAGACAATGATCGAGACAATTCGTCAGCGCTGTTGCCGCTGACTTTGCTTTTGGGCCCAGATTCGCGAGAGCCGTTGCCGCAGTGAGATGCAGCGGTTGATTTTTACTGTCCAGTGCTGCCACAAGAAAGGGAATCGCTTGCTCGGCCCCGTTACCGATGCAGCCAAGTGTGCGGAGTGCTGGCACGTAATCGTCAACGTTTTCAGGATGCGACAGCTGTTGCCGTAGAACAGGCAGAACTTGATCGGAAGGCGGCCGGATTTCGCGCAGGGCGTTTTCGGCTTCAGCGGCAACACCGGCACCCGAGACATAGGGGCCGACGGAATCGCCAGAAAAAAAGGTGTGAAGATCGTGCCGAATCTCAGCCCACTTGGTATCAGGCCGAGGATGACACGCCTCATAAATGAGCAACTCAATAGCAGTCCGGCCCATTTGCTTGAGGGCAACTTTCGCTTCGAGATGAGCCAGGTCATCATCGCTTGGATACTCGCCACTGACGACATACTGCCGAAACCATTCTCGCGCATGTTTGCCTTCGTAAGTGGGACTCG